>NZ_JBAGKF010000008.1:0-402966 GCF_037034185.1 Amycolatopsis sp. VC5-11
CACGTAGGTCGCGTGGTGCTTGCTGTGGTGCAGCTCGTTGATCTCGCCGGAGATGTGCGGCGCGAGGGCACCGTAGTCGTAATCGAGTTCGGGCAGCTCGTACCGGGCCATGGGGCCCTCCTTCTGTCTTCGACATCAAGTCTTGCCCCCTCGAACCTAGTAGCACACCCGCACCCCGGGCGAGCGGGGGCGGCCTCGGCGCCACGGGCTGGAACCTGGTTGAGTGAATGTTCAACTTCCAGTACGGGGTGCCTCCGCCGACCACTGAGCGTGACCGTTTCGTCCGCCCCGCCGCGGTTCCCCCGGTGCCAGGTACGGTTGCTCCCATGGCGACGTCCCGGCTCGGCAGCGTGCAGCGGGTGTTGCTGCTGTTCGCGCTGGCACTGGGCGTCGCCGTGATGCACCACGTGCCTTCTCCCGGTGCCGGGCATGCCATGACCAGCCAGATGTCCGTCGAGGCGCACTCGGCCTTGCCTGCCCCGGCCGCGGAGTCCGGCATGCCCGCCGGCGAACACTCGATGCTGCACCTCTGCCTGGCAGTCCTGTACGCGGCGGGCGCGCTCGTCCTGGGCCTGCTGGCCTTCCGCCGCTACCCCGCGGTGAAGGCCGTTTTCGACGGCACCCGCGGCTCCCCCGCCGCCGACCGCCCACCCGACAGACGGGGCCGGACTGTCCTGACTTCTCTCTGCGTGTTGCGAACCTGATCGGTATTTCCTTTCCGGTCTTTCCTCGCAATTTCCCTTTTGAGAGAAGGTTTTTTCGTGCGCAAAATCTTTTTCAGCGGTGCCGTGCTGACCGCGTCGCTCCTGCTCGGCGCCTGCAGCGGCCCGGACTCGCCCGCTCCGGCACCCAGCTCGCAGGCGGGCCACAACGCCGCTGACGTCACGTTCGCTCAGCAGATGATCCCGCACCACCAGCAGGCGCTGGAAATGGCGAAAATGGTGCCGTCGCGCAGCAGCGACCCGAAGGTCGTCGACCTGGCGGGCCGGATCGACCGGGCGCAGGGCCCGGAAATCCGGCAGATGCAGGGCTGGCTGAAGACCTGGGGCACCGCCGCGACGAGCCACTCGATGCCGGGCGGCCACGAGATGTCCGGCGACCACGCGATGACCGGCATGATGTCCGACGCCGACATGAAAAGCCTGGACGCCGCCAAGGGCCCGGCCTTCGACCGATCGTGGCTGGACATGATGATCAAGCACCATCAGGGGGCGGTCGAGATGGCGAAGACGGAGCTCGCGCAGGGCTCGGATGCCGGGGCGAAGGCTCTGGCGCAGCGGATTATCGATGCGCAACAGGCGGAGATCGCCGAGATGCAGGGATTGTTGAAGGGCTGAGGCCCGGGGCACCGGGGTCGTTGGGCGGCTCCGGTGCCTCTGCTTCGCGGCGTTCCTCTGTGGACGATCCGCGCACAGCAGGCGGAGGCCGTTGAGATACCAGGGATTAATGCGGCGGGCACCAGGGCGTTGCGGTGGCTCCGCCACCGACGCACGGCGGGCTGAGCCGTTGAGATACCAGGTCGATGCCGCACGGCACCAGGCAGAAGTCCGTGAAGGGCTCCTTGAGGGAATCTGATTCCTTCAAGGAGCCCTTCACGGACGTTCACGTCGCCGGGGTGAAGTCAGGCGGAGGCGCGGTCCAGTGCCGCCGCCCCGACGTTCAGCCGTGCGGCTTGCGGCGGAGGCAGTCACTGCGCAAGAACGGCGACGCCACTGTGCCCGGGAGCGGGCATCTGGTCGAGATTGAGCACGAGACCACCGCATCCCTGTTGCCAACCCACCGGATAACCCGACTGCCGCCGGGAAAAGCGCACGCAGCAACCCGGCGGGTCCATCCCGGAGTCGACCACGGCCTCGCCTGCGACGGGGTGCACGGTGGTGCCGTGCACCAGGAGCAGCGTGCGCCGACGGTGGCTGGGCCTGCCCACCGCGACAGGCCCAGCCGTCCGTCCTCCGGTCAGGGCCGGGAGCGGCGGCGGCGCGAGAGCAGCAGCAGTGCTCCGCCTCCGGCGAGCAGGGCGAGCGCTGCGATGCCCACTGGGATCAGTACCACGCCGGTCGACGCCAGCGGTGGCGTCGGCGGTGGTGGCTGGACCGGCGGGGTCGGTGGCGTGGGCGGGGTCGGTGGCGTGGGCGGGATCGGTGGCGTGGGCGGCGTCTTCGTGAGCGGCGTGGTCGTCTTGCATCGCTCGTCGGTCGAGGGGTCGGGGCAGTTGGTGCCTGGCGTGGTTGAGGAAATGACGTTGCGCAGGCTCTGCCCGTCACCGACGGGGGTCTTGACCTTCACGCTGTAGGTGACCGTCGCGATCGCACCCAGCGGCAGGTCTCCGGTCCAGGTCAGGCGGGGTGCGGCGTAGGTCGTCGAGCCGGTCGAGGCGGTCGCGTCGTTGTTGTACGTCGCGTTGGTGAGGACGCTGGTCAGGTCGTCGGTGAAGGTGGCGTCCTTCAGGTCGGTCTGGCCGGTGTTCCGCGCGGTGACGGTGTAGGTGACCTGATCTCCCGCCTTCGCCTCGGTGACGCTCGCCTTCTTCTCCAGGATCAGTCCCGCGACCGACGTCGTGGTCCCGCAGCGCGGGTCCTTCGACTCCGGCGGGCAGTTCGTGCCCGGGGTGTCCGACGTGACCACGTTCGCCAACCGATGATCGCCCTTGACCGGGTTGTTCACGGTGACGCTGTAGGTGACCGTCGCCGAACCGCCCACCGGGAGGTCGCCGGTCCACGTCAACCGTGGCACCGTGTAGGTCACCGAGCCGATCGAAGCCGCGGCATCATTGCCGTAGGTCGCATCGTCGAGGACCTTCGACAAATCGTCCGTGAAAGTCGCGCTGGGCAAGGGCGTCTGGCCGGTGTTCTTCACCGTGACCGTATAGGTGACTTTGTCCCCTGGCTTGACATCCTTCTTGTCCGCGACCTTCGTGATGTCCAAGCCCGCGACGGGAGTCGTGGTGCCGCAACGCGGATCGGCCGATCCAGGCGGGCAGTTCCCGCCGGGAGTGTCCGACGTGACCACGTTCGCCAGCTTGAAATCACCCTTGACGGGATTGTTCACGGTGACGCTGTAGGTGACCGTCGCCGAACCGCCCACCGGGAGGTCGCCGGTCCACGTCAGCCGCGGTGCTGCATAACTCACCGAGCCGATCGAAGCCGCGGCATCATTGCCGTAGGTCGCATCGTCGAGGACCTTCGACAAATCGTCCGTGAAAGTCGCGCCGGGCAAGGGCGTCTGGCCGGTGTTCTTCACCGTGACCGTATAAGTGACCTTGTCCCCTGGCTTCGCCTCCTTCTTGTCCACAACCTTCGAAATGTCCAACCCAGACACCGGCGTCGTCGTCCCGCAGCGCGGGTCCGTGGAGCCCGGCAGGCAATTCGACCCCGGCGTGTCGGATGTGACGACGTTCGTCAACCGGTGGTCGCCCTTGACTGGCTTCGCCACAGTCACGCTGTAGGTCACCGTCGCCGAAGCGCCCACCGGAAGATCGCCAGTCCACGTCAATCGAGGAGCAGCATAAGTGACCACACCGACAGAAGCGGCCGCGTCGCCGTCATAGGCAGCGTCGTCGAGGACCTTCGACAGGTCGTCCGTGAAGGTCGCGCCGGACAACGGAGTCTGGCCGGTGTTCGTGACAGTCACGGTGTAGGTGACCTTGTCCCCGGGGTTCGCCGACGGCTTGTCCGCGACCTTGCTGATCGCGATGCCGGACACCGGCGTCTCGGTGCCGCAGCGCGGGTCCGTCGACCCCGGCGGGCAGTTCCCGCCCGGAGTGTCCGACGTGACCACGTTCGCCAGCTTGAAATCACCCTTGACGAGGTTGTTCACGGTGACGCTGTAGGTGACCGTCGCCGAGGCACCGATCGGCAGGTCGCCGGTCCAGATCAAGCGCGGCGCGGCATAGGACACGGAACCGGCGGACGAAGCGGCGTCACCGTTGTAGGCGGCGTCGTCGAGGACCTTCGACAGGTCGTCGGTGAAAGTCGCGCCGGGCAGCGGAGTCTTGCCGGTGTTCGTCACGGTGACCGTGTACGTGACCTTGTCCCCGGGGTTCGCGGACTGCTTGTCGACCTTCTTCTCGATCGTCATCCCCGGCAGCGGCGTCAGGGTCGAGCACTTCGGGTCCGTCGAACCGGGCTCGCAGTTGCCGGGCACGGGCGTGCTGACCGTGTTGCGCAGCTGGTGGTCGCCGGTAACAGGATTCTTCACGGTGACGCTGTAGGTCACTGTCGCGGAGGCACCGACCGGCAGGTTGCCCGTCCACGTCAGCCGCGGCGCCGTGTAGGCGGTCGAGCCCACCGAGGAAGACGCGTCCTCGTTGTAGGAGGCGTCGTCCAGCACCTGCGACAAGTCGTCGGTGAAGCTCGCGTCCGGCATCGGGACCTGGCCGGTGTTGGTCACCTTCACGGTGTAGGTGACCTTGTCGCCCGGGTTCGCGGTCTGCTTGTCGACAGTCTTGGCGACCGTCAGCTCCTTGCCCGGCGTCGTCGTCGAGCACGACGGGTCGGTGGAACCCGGCGGGCAGTTGGTGCCGGGGGTCGAGGACGTGACGACGTTGTGCAGCTTCTTGTCCCCCGGATCCGGGTTCTTGACCGTAACGCTGTACTTCACCGTCGCGGAACCGCCGATGGGCAGGTCGCCGGTCCACGTCAGTTTCGGTGCGGTGTAAGAGACCTGCGCGGCCGGAGCGGCATCGTTGTTGTAGTCGGCGTCGTCCAGCACCTGGGAAAGGTCGTCGGTGAAAGTCGCGCCGGGCAACGGGGTTTGGCCGGTGTTGGTGACGGTGATTGTGTAGGTCACCTTGTCGCCGGGCACGACCTGGTCGCGGTCTGCGGACTTGGCGATCCGCATTCCCGACACCGGTGTCGTGGTGCCGCACCGGGGATCGGCGGAACCGGCGGCGCAGTTGCTGCCCGGAGTGGCGGAGGTGATCGTGTTGATCAGTTTATGGTCGCCAGTAACAGGATTCTTCACGGTAACGCTGTAGGTCACCGTCGCCGAACCGCCTACCGGGAGGTCGCCGGTCCACGTCAGCCGGGGCGCGGTGTAGGAGGTTTGCGCAGCTGGGGTGGCGTCGTTGTTGTAGACGGCGTCGTCCAGCACCTGCGACAGGTCATCAGTGAAAGTCGCGCCGGACAACGGGGTTTGGCCGGTGTTCCGGACGGTCACCGTGTACGTGACCTTATCGCCGGGGTTCGCGCTGGTCTTGTCGACGGTCTTGGCGAACTCGATCCCGGACACCGGCGTCGTGGTCGAACACGCCGGGTCGGCCGAACCCGCGACACAATTGTTGCCTGGCGTCGTGGAGGTGATCGTGTTGATCAGTTTGTGGTCGCCTGCAACAGGATTCTTCACGGTGACGCGATAGGTGATCGTCGCCGAAGCGCCGACCGCGAGGTCTCCTGTCCAGGTCAGCTTAGGCGCGGCGTAAGACACCGAACCCACCGAAGCCGAGGCATCGCCGTCGTAAGAGGCGTCATCGAGCACTTTGGACAGATCGTCGGTGAAAGTCGCGCCTGGCAACGGAGTCTGGCCAGTGTTCGCGACGACGACGGTGTAGGTCACCTGGTCGCCGGGATTCGCGGACTGCTTGTCGGCCTTCTTCTCGATCCGCATTCCGGACACCGGAGTCGTCGTCGAGCACGCCGGATCGGTCGAACCCGCGACGCAGTTGCTGCCCGGCGTCGTGGACGTGACGGCGTTGACCAGCTTGTGATCGCCGCTGTCGGGGTTGTTGACCTTCACCGAGTACGTCACCGTCGCGGTCCCGCCGACCGGCAGATCGCCAGTCCACGTCAGCAACGGTGCCGCATAACTCACCGAACCGGAAGAAGCCGACGCATCACCGGCATACGAAGCGTCATCCAGCACTTCGGACAGATCGTCGGTGAAAGTCGCGCCGGACAACGGAGTCTGGCCGGTGTTCGCGACCGTCACGGTATACTTCACGGTGTCACCGGGCTTGGCGCTGGCGGGATCGGCGGTCTTGCTGATCCGGATTCCGGAGACCGGCGTCGTGGTGCCGCACCGAGGATCAGTGGACCCGACCGCGCAGTTGCTGCCTGGCGTGGTCGACGTGACCGTGTTGACCAGCTTGTGGTCGCCGGTCACGGGATTCTTCACGGTGACGCTGTAGGTGATCGTCGCCGAACCGCCTACTGGGAGGTCGCCAGTCCAGGCCAGTTTCGGTGCGGTGTAAGAGGTTTGCGCGGCGGGAGCGGCGTCGTTGTTGTAGACGGCGTCGTCGAGCACCTTCGACAGGTTGTCGGTGAACGTCGCGCCGCGCGCGGCGACCTGGCCAGTGTTGCGCACGACCACGGTGTAAGTCACGGTGTCGCCGGGGTTCGCCGACGCCTTGTCTGCGGTCTTGGCGATCTCGATTTTCGTGCCGGGCACCACCGTCTCCGCACAAGAAGCGGTGGCGTCGTCCTTGCACTGCCGGTCCGGCGGGACGGTCGGCGGCGGGCCGTCGGTCACCTTCGCGCGGTTGATCAGCGTGGCGCCGATGGTCGCGTCGTCGATCCGGACGTGCACGGTCAGCGTGACCTGGCCGCCCGGAGGGATCGCCGCGGCGTGCCATTGCAACGGGCCGGTCCCGGTGACGGTGCCGCTCGTGGTGTCCGCGCTGACGAAGGTCGTGCCGGGCGGGAGCGTGTCGGTGACGGTGGTGGGCGGCACCGCGATGGGGCCGGTGTTGGCCAGCGTGACGGTGTAGGTCAGCTGGTCGCCGGGCAGCGCGGTCGCCTTGTCCACGACCTTCGCCAGCGTGTACTCCGGCGCCGCGACCACGTTGCGGACGGTGTTGCTCGTCCGCGTCTGTTCGCGGCCGGTCTGCTTGCCCTGGAAGGCCACCGACGCGGTGTTGTCGAGGCGGGTGCCGGGAGCGACGGTCGGCGAAACGGTGACGCGGAACCCGAGGTGCGTGCTCTGTCCTGGAGCGAGGTCCGGCAGCTGGCAGGTGACGACCTGGCCGGACGCCGTGCATCGCGGGTCCGAACCGGCCACATAGGACACTCCGGCGGGCAGCGTGTCGGTGACGACCACGCCGGTCGCGGTGTCCAGGTTCGTGGTGCTGCCGTCCGGGTTGCGGTTGGCGACGTCGAGCCCGTAGGAGATCTCGCCGCCCTGCCCGACCCAGCCCGGCGGGCGTTCCTGGAGGTTGCCCTCGGGGTCGTTGGACTTGACGATCTGCAGGTTGGGCTCGTTGGCCTCGGTCATGAGCCAGACGGTCTGCGGGTACAGCGCGTCGCCGGTGGTCCCGACCTTCAGCTGGGCCCGGTCCGAGCCGGCGGGCAGTTTGCCGGTGACGTCGACCGTGCGCGCGTCGTAGCCGAAGTTGTTGGCCGGATTCGGCGTGCGGTCGGTGACATTGCTGCCGGTGCCGTTCGCGGCGACGCGGTCGATCCGGCTGCTGAACGCGTTGTTCGTGCTGGTGCCGCCGGGCGCGGGCAGCGTCAGCCGCTGCAGCGACGCGGCGTCGCGGCCGAATTCGAGGTAGTCGCCGGAGATGTTGGCGTCGCCGTCGCCGACGACCACGCCCATGGTGGCCGACGGGGCGTGGTCGCCCGGGCTCCGGATGCCGTTCAGGTCGATGGTGGTGGAGGTGGGGCTGGCGCCGCCCCGGACCACGTCGAAGCCGTCCCAGATCTGCAGGTAGCGCAGCGGATCGGTGTCCAGTTCGTACGCCACGACCAGCGACCAGCCGCCCCAGCAGCCGAGGTTGCTCGCGGAGTTGGCCGAGTTGCCGCGGCAGGCTTGGAGGTCGGCGACGGTGTAGGAGCCGCCGCCTGCCTGTTTGACCAGCCCGGTGACGTCCTTGACGCCCGCGTGCGCGGTGATCTGCGGGGATCCGCTGCCGAGCGCGTCGAACCAGTCGTAGGTGTCGGCGGTCAGCCGCTGGTAGGTCGCGGAACCCGGGGCTTTGAACGCGACCTGGTTCGCGCGGGAGGCATCGCCGGAGTCGGCGTTCGAGGAGATCGGGTTGACCTGCCAGTACAGCCGGGCGGAGAGGACGGTGGCACCGGGCGGGACGGTCAGGTTCGCGCTCGAGGCGGTGTTGCCCGGGGCGGCCGGGTCGCTTTTGACCCAGTAGCCGTAGGTGGAGTTGTTCGCGGTCTCCCCGCAGGACGTGGGCACGGTGCCACAGCTGACGACCGAGTTCGACGCCATGGTGATCGCGCCGTGGGCGACCGTCGAGAACGCCGGGTCGGGGCCGATTTTGCGCGGCGTGCCCAGGCCTCTCGGCTCGACCGCCCTCGGCTGCGGCGCGGCGGGCGGCGCCGAGGTGGTCGGGGTGGTGCTGGTCGGCGCGGGGGCAGCCGGGCTGGACGGCGCCGGGCTCTCCTGCGCCGAAGCCGGAGCCGCGGACGGGCTCGCCGGGCTGGTGCTGGGCGGCAGGGTGGCGCCCATCGCGGGCGCGGCGCTCGCGAGGCTCAGGGCGAAGACCACGGCGAGAGCCGCGGCGGCGCGCTTCCCGCGGGAGCGCATGAATCCGGAACGACGGGCCATCACGAAAGCTCCCACGGCAAAGGACGGAATTGTCGAGCTGCTTACCCGCGTTCATCGACACCTGGCAGGAGAATTCGTACCGCGCTCTCCCCCGCGACGGGGAGGCAGTAGGCCCAGAATCACCACATAGGGGGAACCCGGGCAGGTCAGCAGGGGTGCGAACGTGAAAAAGCCCCGGCTAGCCTCCGATTCCGCGCGCTATCCGCGACGCCCTGAGGGGGTGTTGCCATTCCGGTCCGGATTCGCGCCGGAACCGCGACGCGAAAATGTGTCGGATCCGGCAGCCGCGCCGGGCAGCCTTCAGGGATTGTTCGCGCGGAAATCCGGCGGAATCGGCCCGGCGTTCGAGACCGTGCTCCTAGCGACCCGGTTCCGCCGCGGTTCGCAGCGGGGCCCCGACCTGGTGCAGGTGCGCCAGGACGTCCGCGTAGGTGCGGAACAGGCCGCCTTGGCTGTAGCTGATCCCCCGGGCGGCGCAGAAGTCCTGCACGAGCGGCTGCGCCCGGTGCAGGGTCGCCATCGGGATGCTCGGGAAGAGATGGTGCTCGATCTGGTAGTTCAGCCCGCCCAGCGCGTAGGTCGCCCAGCGGCCGCCGCGGACGTTGTGCGACGTCAGCACCTGGCGGCGGAGGAAATCCAGCCGGTGCCCGGGTTCCAGGTGCGGCATCGCCTTGTGGTTGGGCGCGAACGAGCATCCCATGTAGACACCCCACGCGGCGTGGTGCACGACGACGAAGACCGCGGCGATTCCCGGCGGCAGCAAGAGAAACACGGCCGCGAGGTACGCGGCGAGGTGGACGGCGAGCAGTGTCGCGTCGAGCCGAGGGGACCGGGTTCCGCCGTGGCGCACCGCCTTGATCCCGGACCAGTGCAGGTCGATGCCTTCCAGCAGCAGCAACGGAAAGAAGAGGAAAGCCTGGTATTTCGCCATCCAGCGCAGGAAACCCGCCTTCGCGCGGCCCTGCCGGCGGGTGAACGCCAGTGCGGGAATGTCGATGTCCGGATCGGAGTCCTCAACGTTCGGGTTCGCGTGGTGCCGGGTGTGCTTGGCGACCCACCAGCCGTAGCTCAGCCCGACCAGCGCGGCCAGTGCCGTTCCGGCGGCGTCGTTCGCGCGGCGGGTCCGGAAAATCTGCTTGTGCCCGGCGTCGTGGCCGAGGAACGAGAGCTGGGTGTAGGCGACGGCCAGCAGTGCCGCCGTGCCGAGCTGCCACCAGCTCGCCGCGCCGAGCGCGAGCAGCGTCCACGCCCCGCCGAACGCCAGCAACGCCGCTGCGGCGCGGACGAGATAGTGCACCGGGCGGCGGCGGAACAAACCCGCCTCTTTCACCAGCGCCGAAAGCTCCGCGAACTCGCTGCCGTGTCCCGGGCCGTCTGCCGGTCTGTCCATTTTCCGCTCCGCATCGGGTGGCGTGCCGGACAACCGCAGTGGTTCGACAGAAGTGGAGGCCCGCGACCGGGGTCCTGCCGTCGAGCCTACACCCGGAGAAATCCCTTATCCGGATGGCAAGACCATTCCAAGACTCGTAATTCCTTGCCCACCAAGGGATTCTGACGTGCCAGCGAGACTCCGCCGACTGCCGAATCCCCCGTTCCGGGCACGCGGCGGCGCGCACCGGGCCGCCGAGGGTGTACCGTCAGCAGTGTCCGAGAACATCTTGTGCGCCGACAGTCCGGGCCGATCACGGCCAGGGCGAACGCACGTCATGTCGTCGGGCCCACGGCACACCACCGTCACCCTCGCGGCCTGTCAGCCGCCGAGCTGCCCTCGCTTCGGTCGCACCCGCGGCATCGGCCAGTGGCGCCCTTCCCGGACGGCGGTGGTGCGACGTGGCCCATCCGCCCGGTTCCTCTTGGTCCGTCGCGGTCCGTCTTGCCCGGAAAGGTAAACCCATCACCGCACCAGTCAGCTCTCCGCTCTTCAGCCATCCCGTGGCCGAAAGCCCGCGCCCCGGCGCCCTCGTCCGCCCGCAGGAGGACCGGTACGGCGGCCTGTTCCGCCAACCCGCCGTCTCGCCGGACGACCGGACCGAACCGGCCCGCCCGCGGAACCGTCGCCGCTGACCCTCTCGCCGCAAAAATTAGGTTCACTCTAAATCTAGAGAGTGTGTAACATTTGCTCTCGGGTGGACCAGGCGAAGGGGCATCGACCATGAGCGACGGACCGTCGCCGGCGGAACTGGCCGGATACGTGCGGGTGGCGCGCGACCACCGCGAACACGAGCGGTACCACTCGGTGCTCAAGCTCGAGGAGTCGGCGGCGTGGCGGCGCGATTCCAACGCCTTGAAACTGCTGGCCGCCCGGTGGTCGGACAGTCCGGCGCCCGACCGGCTAGACCCCGCGCACGGCGCCGTCGGCTGCGTCGATCTCAACGACCCGGCCGTGGTCGCGACGACCGGAATCCTCTTCATGGAAGGCGAGTCCGAACCGGCGGAAATCACCTCCCTGCGGTCCCGCTTCGAGCAGGCCGCCGTGCGCTATCAGCGGCTTTCCGGCTGGCTGGGCGAGCACATGGCGGCGGAATGGCCGCGGCTGCGCGCCCTGCTGGTCCCCGATCTCGTCGAAGCCGCCCGCCCGCGGTTCCGGGCGCTGACTCGCACCACCGAAGCGGCCAACGCGTACAGCCTCGTCGCCCGGCTGCTCGACTCCGCCGTCCACGCGCTCAAGGCGCAGGACCTCACTCCCGAGGGCGTCCGCCGCGATCCCGCCGCTGCGGCGAAGATGGTGCTGACCGCGTCGTGGTTCCTCGATTCCGCAGCTTCCGCCCTCGCCGAAGCCGGTGCGCAGCTCGGGTTGTCCGATCCGGATTGGACGAGCTTCATCGCGCTCGCCGAGGCCTGACTTGGTGCGGTTCAGCTGGTGTTGCCGTCAAGCTTGCCGCTTGACCATCTCCGCGATCCACACCGGCGCGTACGGCGAGGTGCAGTTCGGCGGGGTCGGATAGTCCTTGAGCACTCCCAGCCGCTCCCCGATGCCGATCGCGCGGGCGCGCAGGCCGGGGTTCTCGATGCCGATCTGGGCGAGGCAGTGGTTCATCGCCCACTGCAACCGCGCCGGGGCGGTTTTCATCTCGGCTTCGATGACGTCGAGGAGTCGGCCGAGGTCGAGCCCGTCGGGCTTCTTGGCGACGCGGTCCACGGTGAGCGCCCAGCCCGCGCTTGCGACCACCGGGTCGGGATCTTCGAGCCAGGCGGTGCGGAGGTCCTCGGCGTGGCGGCTCTTCTTGACGATGTTCGCGAGAAGCCAGTCGTGGACCTTGGGGGTGCCCGCCTCGCGCAGCATCGCGTCGAGGTCGTCGCGGTCGAACTGCTTCGGGCGGGCGACGAGGAGCGCGAGGAGACGGGCGTTGGTGCCGCCGGTCTGCCAGAGTTCGCGAGCCAGGTCGGGTTGGGCTTTGAGTTCCTTCGCGAGGGCGCGGAGTTTGGTGAGGTTGACGCTGTGGTCGTCGCCGTGGTTCTCGTTGACGGCCCGGATTTTGGGGTCGTGCAGCTCCGCGAGCCGGTCGAGGACCCCGGCGAGGGTTGCTTCGGCCACGGGAACCTCCCTGCTCAGACGTGGACAGGGCCGAGGCTACGCGAAGTGGGACGGGGTAACGCTCACGGACCGGGGTACGTCTTTCTGGCATGACCCGGACCTGCCTCGCCGTCGCCGCCATCGCGCTGGCCTTGGTGCTAGCCGGGTGCACTGAGAACCCGCCTGCCCAGCACGCCGTCGCAGGCCCACCGCTGGCGAGCCAGTCCGCTCCCGAACCAGCCCCGTCCACGACAACAGTCCCGGTCCCGTCGCCACCGGCTGCCTCGACTTCGGCCAAGCCGACCGGCACGCCCAAGACCAGCACGTCACAAGCCAAACGACGCGATCCCTCGACCGGCCCGGGTTGCGGCCAGCGGGCGGTCAACGCGGGCAAGTTCAACCCGCGCTGCAAGGAATACCAGGGCTACCTCGACCCCGGCGGTCCCGGCCGTCCGAAGACGTCCGGGGAGATCCAGCGCGAATGGGCCTGCCAGCAGGGTCAGCTGCCCGCATCGGAATGCTGACCCGCGGACAGGAACTCCTCCGGAGCGGGGATCGGCACCCGCACCCAGTTGTTCACCCGGGTGAACGTCGCGCCGCCCATGCGGCCCACCGGGTGGTACACGTCCTGGTCCAGCCGGCCGTCCGGGCGCAGCAGCCGGTCGTCCACCGCGACTCCGACCACCTCGCCGAAGACCAGGTGCGAGCCCCGGAACTCCTCGATCTTCACCAGCGTGCATTCCAGGCTCGGGCCCGCCCCGGCGGGATGCGGCGCGGCGATCCGCACCCCGGGCGTCCACGACAGACCCACGTGTTCCGCCTCGTCCACCGAGGAGTCCACTGTGGACGCAGTGCGCGCGACCAATTCCTCCTGGCCGCTCAGCGCGATCGTGATCGCGAACTCGCGCTGAGCCTTGATATTGGCCAAAGTGTCTTTCGGCGCTTCCGAAATCGAGAACAGCACCGTCGGCGGGTCCATGGTCAGCGGTGCGAAGTAGCTGAACGGCGCGAGGTTCCGCACCCCCGCGCCGTCCACTGTGCTCACCCACGCGATCGGCCGCGGGACGACGGCGTTCTTCACCATCCACACGAAAGCGCCGCGGTCAGCGTCGGTGTTGCTGCTGTACACGAAACCTCACTCCGTCACTACCTGTCCCCCGAGCATGGTCAGTTCCGACCGTACGCTGAGCAACTCCGGACCGGCAGCGGTGACCGGATCGTGGGCGAACACCGCCAGGTCGGCGAGGGAACCGACACGGAGGGTTCCCTTGACGGACTCCGCGTGTTCCAGCCACGCCGGGCCGGTGGTCCACAGGCGCAGCGCTTCCTCCCTGGTCAGCGGGTTGGCCACCGTGGAGAAGGCGTTCGGGCCGGGCAGGCCGGTGAAGGTCGCGACGCCTCGGCGCCAGTCCGGCACGGTCACCGGGGCGTCCGAGCTGTCGGCGACCGCCACGCCGTGGTCCAGCAGGGCTCGCGCGGGGAAAGCGTCGGCCCACCGCTCCTCGCCCAGCACACGGACCATTGACGGGCCGCTGTAGGTCCGCATCAGCGAGCTGGTGATGACCCCGATTCCGGACCGCGCCAGGCGGCAGAGCACGGCGGTGGACAAGAAGGTGCCGTGGATCAAGGCGTGCCGCGCTTCCGGCCAGGGGTCGGCGGCCTGGGCCGCCTCGATCGCGTCGACTACTGCGTCCGCGGCCCGGTCCCCGGTCACGTGGACTTGCACGCGCACCCGCCGGACGTGGGCGGCCAGGATCAGTTCGTGCAGCTCACGTACGCGCGCGTCGTCGTCGGGGCCGAAGGTCACCAGGCTGCCGTGCCCGCCGGACGGGTACGCCGAGTGCATCCACGCGGTGCAGTGCGTCGGCACGCCGTCGGCGAACAGTTTGATGCCGCCGATCCGCAGCAGGTCGTCGCCGACCGAGAAATCCGTCTCGTCCAGCAGTTCCGCCAGCGAGGCGGCGGACGTCGTCGGCGAGGGCCAGTTCCAGTGCAGCAGCGCGGTGATCCGCATCCGCAGCCGGCCGGCGGCGTGCAGGTCCCGGTAGTCCTGCCACAGGTCCGGCGGGACGATCGGATCGGTCACGCTCGTCATCCCGAGGGCGTTCAACCGTTCCATGCTGCGCACGATCGAATCCAGCCGGACCGACCGGCTCGGCTTCGGCACCAGCGAGGCGACCAGTTCCTGCGCGCTTTCCACGAGCACCCCGGTCGGCTCGCCGGCGGAGTCCCGCACGATCTCCCCGGCTTCCGGGTCCGGTGTCGCCGCGGTGATCCCGGCCCGCGCGAGCGCCGCGCTGTTCGCCCACACCTCGTGGGACGACGCGTGATGCAGTACCGTCGGTTGCGAGCCAGTCACGCTGTCGAGCCAGGCTCGGGTCGGCACCGCGCGGCCGTCCGCGAATTCAGCGATCGTCGTCTCCCGCCAGCCGCGGCCGACGATCCACTCCCCCGACGGCGCACCCGCCAACGCACGGGCTACCGCGGAAAGATCCGAGGCGGCCGAAAGGTCCACACAGAACTCCGGACCGGCGGCGGCGTGGAACGCCAGGTGCAAATGCGCGTCGTTCAGTCCAGGAAGGACAGTCCGGCCCGCCAGTTCGACGACCCGCACGTCCGGTGCGGCCGCGGCGGAAACCGTCTTGTCGTCGCCGACCGCGGCGATCCGGCCGTCCGACACCAGCACCGCGGAAGCGGTCCCGACTTCCGGGTCGAACGTCCGGACCACTCCGCCGCGCAGCAGTACATCCTCGGTCATACCGCCGCCAATTCCGGGACTTCGGCGCTCGGCACCACGGCCTGATGCTCTGGATGCCAGGCCGCGATCACCTCGTCCCCGGGCCGATGCTCGTGCGCGACCCCGGCCGACAGCACCGCGCACCCGCGCGCCCCGTCGGAATACCGCAGCCAGATCCGCGTGTGGTCGCCGACGTACACGATGTCGGTCACCTGCGCGCTCGCCCGCTGGTGTCCACTCGGGACTGGATCCGCGGAAGTGTGCAGGGTCAAGCGTTCCGGCCGCACGATCGTGACCTCCCCTGGCGTCAGCGACAACGCATTGGACTCCCCGACGAACTGCGCGACGAACAACGTTTCCGGCCGCTCGTACAATTCCTCCGGCGTGCCGACCTGTTCGATCCGGCCGTCGTTGAACACCGCGATCCGGTCCGACAACGTCAGCGCCTCCTGTTGATCGTGTGTCACGAAGAGGAACGTCATGCCCAATTCCCGGTGCATGCGCGCGATTTCCCGCTGCAACTGATCACGGAGCTTCTTGTCCAGCGCACCCAAAGGCTCGTCCATCAGCAACGCGCGCGGTTCGTATACCACGGCCCGCGCCAGAGCGACGCGCTGCTGCTGGCCGCCGGAAAGCTGGCGCGGCAACCGATCCCGCACCGCCGACAATCCGACCAGTTCCAGCACGTCGTCCACCCGCCGTGCGATCTCCGGCTTCGGCACCTTGCGCTGGGTCAGTCCAAACGCGACATTGCGCGCCACCGACATGTGCGGGAACAGCGCGTACTGCTGGAAAACCACGCCGAGGTTCCGCCGGTGCGGTTTGAGCCGCGAGATCTCCTGACCGTCCACAGTGATCGATCCGGACGTGAGCGGGGTGAATCCGGCGATCATCGACAGCATGGTCGTCTTGCCCGAACCGGACGGGCCGAGGAAGGTCATGAACTCGCCGTCGGCGATGTGCAGCGAAACGTCGTCCACGGCAGGCCGGTCGACGCCGGGGTACGCCTTCGTCACGTGTGCGGTCGCGATTCCGTCAGTCATGATTGCTCTTTTCGGCGCAGAACGGCGGGGACGAACAGCAGGATGGTGGTGAACACGACGATCAGGCTCGACGCGGCGGCGATCGTCGGGTCGATTTCCAGCACGATCGATTCGTACATTTTCACCGGCAGCGTCTTGATCGCGGGCGTCTGCAGGAACAGCGCGACCACGACCTCGTCGAACGACGTGGCGAAGGCGAACACGAAACCGGACAGCACGCCGGGCGCGATGATCGGGAGCACGACCTTGCGCACCGTCGTCCAGCGCGGCGCGCCGAGGCTCGCCGCGGCCTTCTCCATGATCGGGTCGTATCCGGCGAGGCTGGTCTGCACCGAGGTGAGCACGAACGGCAGCCCCAGCACCGCGTGCGCCAGCACGAAACCGAGCATCGTGCCGTTCAGCTGCCAGCGCAGGAAGACGCCGTAAATCGCGACCGCCACGACGATGCCGGGCAGGATCATCGGAGCCATCAGCAGCTGCCGGACGATGCCCCTCCCCCGCCGCATCCGGTCGAGCGCCAGCGCGGCCGCCACGCCGAGCACGGTCGCCAGCGCCGCGGCGAGCACCCCGACCTGGACCGAATTCGCCAGTGCGGCCAGCCATTGCTTGCTGGTGAAGAACTCCGCGTACCAGTGCCACGACCAGTCCTTCGGCGGGAACTCGAACGTCGAGCCCGCGCCGAAGCTCATCGGGATCACCACGAGCGTCGGTGCGACGAGAACGAACGCGACGAGCGCGACCCACACGCGCAGGCCCCAGCCGAGGCTCCGCTGCCGCACCGCGGCGGCCCTGCTGATGGACGGATTGTCAGCCACGGTCGGCACCTCCAGCCGCACTGGTGCCCAGCGGCGCGGCCACGCGGCTGAGCACGGCGAGCACCACGAGCGTGACGACCAGGAGGATCGTCCCGAGCGCGCCGGCGCCCGCGAAGTCCAGCAGGTCGTTGACCTGGGTGCCGATCACCTGCGCGACCAGCGCCTGCTGCGGCGTGCCGAGCAGCGCCGGGGTGATGTAGAAGCCCAGCGACATGATGAACACCACCGACACCCCCGCCAGCACGCCCGGCATCGACAGCGGCACGTACACCCGCAGGAACGCGACCGGACGCCGCGCGCCGAGGCTGCCCGCCGCGTGCAGCAGGCTGCGGTCGATGCTCAGCATCGAACTTTGCAGCGGCAGCACCATGAACGGCAGCATCACCTGCACCATCGCGACCGTCACGCCAGCCACCGAACCCAGCAGCACAACCCCGTCGATGCCGATCGCCGACAGCACCCGGTCGATGACGCCGCCGCGCTGTTCGAGCACGTACCAGGCGAAGTTGCGCGCCATCAGGCTGGTCCAGAACGGCATCAGCACCAGCAGCGTCAGCACCGACCGGGCGCGACGGCCGACGAGCGTCATCGCATACGCGTAGGGATAGGCGATGACGAGCGTCGCCACGGTGATGATCAGCGCGGTCCGCAAAGTCCGCAGCAGCACGCGGATCTGCACCTCGTCGCCGAGCACCGCCAGGTAATTGCCGACCCCGAACGACGGTTCGGTGAAGCTCCGCCACAGGATCACGGCGAGCGGGTAGAAGAAGAACACCAGCACCACCGCCGCGGCGGGGAGCAGCAGCCACGAGGTCCGCCGTTTTTCGCGCCCGGCCCGCGGCACGGCCGGGACGCGGGTCGCCACGGCGGTCATCCGGTCGTCCAATCCGACCACGCCTTCACCAGCTCGGGCCGGTTCGCCGCCCAATAGCGCACGTTGCTGAGCACTCGCAAGTCCTCCTTGCCCTCGCCCCAGATGTCGAGCTGGCGGCCGATCTCCGAACGGGCGGCGGGGGCGGCCGTGTTGGCCGGTCCCACGCCCGCCCGCGCGGCGAAGTCCGCCGCTTGCGCCGGTTGCGAGGCGAAGCGGATGAGCTTCTTCGCCTCCTCGGCGCGTGCCGTCCCCTTCGGCACCACCAGGACATCCCAGGTCACCGGAACTGGGATGTCAGGCACCACTTTCCAGTTCGTCGCACCGGCCTTGAGCAGCGAGAACGCCCGCGCGCTGACGATCAGCGCCATGTCCGCCTGCCCGCCGGCCATGCGCTGCTGCTGGTCGCCGTACGTGCTGCTGATGGCCAACTGCGGCCGGATCCGGTCGTACATCCGCAGCGCGCGGCGCATGTCCAGCGGGTACAGCTTGTCCCGCGGCACGCCGTCGGCCAGCAGCGCCGCCTCGATCGTGCCGACGCTCGGGTCGCCGCCGTAGATGATGCGGCGTCCGGGGAACTGCTTCGGGTCGAAGAAATCCGCGAGTTTCGTCGGCGGATGCTTGCCGTAGACCTTCGAGTCGTACATCAGCATCATGCCGAAGAACGCGTCCGGCACCCCGCAGTCGGTGAGCGAGCCGTCCGGGAACCCGGACGCCTGCGCGCCCATGTCGACGGGTTCGAGCAGGCTCCCGCACACGGCGGCGGCAGCGGACGCGTCGGTGTCGACGACGTCCCAGGTCACCTTCCCCGCCTCGACCATAGCCTTGAGCTTGGCGTTGCTCGACGGGCCGTCGAGGGTGACCGTCGTCCCGGTCTGCTTCTCGTACGGGTCGAGCCACGCGGCGCGCTGGCCCGCCTGGTACGCGCCTTGGCCGTAGGAAACGAACACGAGCGAGTTCGGCCCGCCCTCGGAAATCGCGCAGCCGGCGGTGGTGAGCAGAAGCGCGGCGGACAACAGCGTCGGTATCCGGCGTCTCATGGCTCCTCCGTTCAGCTCGCGGCGGCGGCGACGTGCTTGCACAGCACGTCGGCCAAAGTGTCGATCTGGTCCTCGGTGATCACCAGCGGCGGGGACAGCACGATGCTGGTCCCGGACGCGCGGACCACCACACCGTCCGCGCGGCAGCCCGCCTGCACCGGCGCGGTGGGCCGGTCCGCGAACTCGATGCCGAGCATCAGGCCGACCCCGCGGACCTCGCGCACGTGCGGCAGTTCGGCGAGCGGGTCGAGCCGCTCGCGCAGCCGGGCCCCGAGGACGGTGGCGCGTTCGAGCAGGTTCTCCTTTTCGATCAGGTCGAGGTTCGCCAGCGCGACCGCGGAGCCGACTGGGTGGCCGTTGTAGGTGAAGCCGTGCAGGAACGCCGCGCCTTCGGCGAGCTCCAGCACCCTCCGTCCAATGAGGACCGCACCCATCGGAATGTACCCGCTGGTGAGTCCCTTCGCGGTGACGATCATGTCCGGCTCGATGCCGAAGTGCTCGCTGCCGAACCAGTGCCCGGTGCGGCCGAACGCAGTCACGATCTCGTCCACGATCAGCAGAATTCCGTGCCGCCGCAATACTTCCTGCACGCGCGGCCAGTAGCCCTCGGGCGGCGGCACCATCCCGCCGACGCCGAGCACCGGTTCCCCGATGAACGCGGCGATCCGATGTGGACCGATCTCTTCGATCCGCTTCTCTAGCTCGGCCACGAGGATGTCTGTCGCGTGGGGACCGTGCTCGATGCCGTGCGGTTTGCCGAGCCATTCGACGTCCGGCAGCAGCGGACCGTACCCGGCGCGCAGGCCTTCAATGCCGGTCGCGGCCAGCGAGGCCCCGCCCATGCCGTGGTAACCGCCGTGCCGCGCCAGCACCACCGTGCGCTCGGGCGAACCCGCGTGATGGAAGGCGAGCCGGGCGAGTTTGATCGCAGTTTCGTTGCCCTCCGAACCGCCGTTGGTGAGGTAAACGCGTTCCAGACCCGCCGGGGCGAGCGACAGGAGGCGTTCGCCGAGGCGGATCGACGGGGCGTTGGAGTAGTCGCCGAAGGACGAGTAGAACTCCAGCTTGCGGATCTGCTCGGCGGCGACGTCGGCGAGTTCGGCGCGGCCGTGGCCGACCGGGCACTGCCACAGGCCGCAGGTGCCGTCGATGTACTGGTTGCCTTCGGTGTCCCAGAGCAGCGCGCCTTCGCCGCGGTCGAGGACGAGCGGTTCGGCGGGGTCGCCGATGACGGTGTGCGGGTGGATGAGCGTGCGCTGGTCGGCAGCGGCGAGTTCAGCGGTGGTCAATGCGGATTCCTTTCGGGGAGCGGTTCAGAACCGCAGAGCGACTGCTTTGGTCTCGGTGTAGGCATCGATGCCTTCGGCCCCGCCTTCGCGTTCCTGGCCGGAGTTCTTCTGGCCGCCGAAGGGAAGTTCCGGACGCACCGGCGCCGGGTCGTTGACGCCGAACACGCCGAAATCGAGCCGGTCGAGCGTGCGCCAGATGCGGCGCAGATCGGTGCCGAACACGTAGGCGGCGAGGCCGTAATCGGTGGAGTTGGCGAGTTCGACGGCCTCGTCGTCGGTGCGGAAGGCCGACACCGCGAGCACCGGGCCGAACGTTTCCTCGCGGCTGATGAGCATGTCCGGGGTGACGCCGTCCAGCACGGTGGGCTCGAAGAAATGGCCCGGCAGCGCGGGATCCGTCCACCGGCTGCCGCCGACGAGCACGCGCGCGCCCTTGCCGACCGCGTCCGCAACCTGGTTCTCCACCTTCGCCAGCCCGGCCTCGTCGATCAGCGGACCGACGTTGGTGCCTTCGGCGTCGCCCCGGCCGACCTTCAGCGCGGCGGTTTTCTTTTCGATCAAGGAAAGCAGGTCGTCGCGGACGCTTTCGTGGACGTACAGCCGGTTCACCGCGGTGCAGCTCTGCCCGGCGTTGAAGAACTTCCCGGTGACGACGCCCGCCGCGGCCGCTTCGAGGTCGGCGTCCTCGAACACGATCGCCGGCGAGTGCCCGCCCATTTCGAGCGACGTGCGGCGGAGGATGTCGCCGGTCTGGCGCAGCAGGCCCAGTCCGACCTCGGTGGAACCGGTGAAGCTGACCTTGCGCAGCCGCCGGTCGGCCAGCAATTCTCCGACGAGTTCCGCGGGCCGCGTGGTGGTCAGCGACTGCAGCACCCCGGCGGGCAAACCGGTTTCCTGCACGATTTCCAGCAACGCGGTGGCGATCAGCGGGGTCTGCTCGGCCGGCTTCGCGAGCACCGGACAGCCCGCCGCGAGCGCGAGCCCGACCTTGCGGATCAGCATGCTGGCCGGGAAGTTCCACGGCGTGATCGCGAGCACCGGGCCGACCGGCGAGCGCAGCACGAGACCGGGACCGGCCGCGTTCGCCGGCGTGACCCGCCCGTACGCGCGGCGGCCCTCCTCCGCGGCCCACTCCAGCATCCGGGCGGCCCCGGCCAGTTCGCCGTTCGCCTCGGCGAGCGGTTTCCCGTTCTCGCGGCTCAGCAACGCGGCCAGTTCTCCTTGCCGGGCACGGATTCCGGCGGCCGCGGCGCGCAGATGGCCGCTGCGGGTCTCCGGATCGGTGTCCGCCCAGCCGCGGGCGGCGCGCGCGGCCGCGGCCAGTGCGTCCCGCGCCTGCTCGGGCCCCGCGTCGGCGGCCTGGCCGAGGACGGCGAGGCTCGCGGGGTCGACGACGTCGAACGTCGCCGGGGCGGAATGCCAGCGGCCGTCGATCAGCAAGGTCGCGGCGGCGGTGTCGGGCATCGGGTACGCCTTTCGGTTCGGCGGCTTCGGGGATGCGCCGAGTCTGACCCCTAGGTGTTGATTAAGTCAACACCTGAGCGAGGACGAAATTCCGGATAGGACGGTGAGAAGTTCTTGCGGCGCAACGGTATCCGGCAACACTTCGACCCCGGCGGCGTCGGGCGCGGCCGGGGCAAGGGGTCCGGGTTCGGTTAACGCGCGGCCGCGAGCAGGCCGCGCAGGGCTTCGAGCGCCGGGCCCGGATCGACGTCCGGATCCGCCGCCTGGTGCAGGAACATTCCGTCGAGGGCGTAGAACACGAGCTGGGCCAGCCCGCCGTCGGCCGACAGTTCCTTGCCGACCGCGGCGAGATAGCCGTCGTAGAGCCGCCGCACGACCGGCCGCAGTTCGGGCCGCCGCGCCGCTTCCACGACCAGCTGGTACTGGAACACTTGCAGGTCCGCGCTGTCCCGGAACCGCTGGCGCACCTCGGGACCGTCCGCGTAGACGCCGGTGCGGGCGCCGATCAGGCCGTTCTCCGCGCTTTCCTCCAGCACCAGGTCCAAAGAGGACTGGAGGAGGTCGTCGATCGAGGAGAAGTGGTGCTGGACCGCGCCGGTGGTGCAGCCCGCCGCCCGCGCGACCGCACGGTAGGTGAGGCCGCGCAGCCCGTCGGAAGCGACCACGCCGACCGCCGCCCGGCGCAGGGCGAGCTTCGTCCCGGTCGGGTCGTCCGCGGTTCCGGACCGGCTCATCCGCACCTCCTCGGCTTCGTCCGGGCGAGCGTACATTACATCTGTAATGTGAACCAGAGCGAAGGGTGCCCCGAAGACAACTAGCGAGCTGCAACGGCTTCCGGTCAGGCCTTCACGGCCGCCAACGCGGCGAGCACCCGCTCCCGGGTCGGCACGTCAAGGCGGCAGGCGTCCCCCGCCACCGGCCCGGGCGTGCCCATCACGTCGACCCCGTCGACCAGGATCGTCGGCGAACGGTAGCTGCCGACGCGTTCGACGACCGCCGCGTCGAGGCCGCTCTCGGCGAGGCACTCGGCCACCAGCGACCGGGCCGCTTCGGCGTTCGGGCAGTCCGGGGCGGTCAGCAGTTCCACCCGCGTCCCGCGGATCTCCGGCCCCGGTGCGCACATGAGCCCAGCCTAGGCGGAAATCCGTCCTTGACAATCCGCTTCCGGAAAAAGCTAGGGTGGCCCAGGACGTCGAAAGCCACGGCCCGGTAGGTAGTCCGGGCGGCGCGCCGCGCTCGTACCCGCACCTTTCCGGTGCGTCCAGCACGTCCCCTCGTTCCGTACTCAGAAGGGGAATTCGCTGTGCCCGGAAAACTTCGTGTCCTGATCATCGGCGGCGGCATCGGCGGGCTCGCGCTCGCGCAGGGATTGCACCGCGCTGGGATTGCCGTCGCAGTCCGCGAACGTGACATCTCAGCGGCCGGCCGGTTGCAGGGGTATCGCCTGCGGCTCGACCCGCGCGGCCTCGACGCGCTGGACCGGCTGCTTCCTGCTCATCTCAGCCGGGCGATCTGGGATGCCAGTTCGACACCGTCGCGTACCAGTTACCTCACCGGGACGCCGCCGGAGGAACCGGTCGAACGCAATGTCTCGATCAACCGGCGCACATTGCGCGAGATCCTTCTGCACGGGCTGGACGACGTCGTCGAGTTCGGCCGCGAATGCACCGGGTACCGCCTGGACGACACCGTCACCGCGACGTTCGCCGACGGATCCACCGCTTCAGCGGACGTCTTGGTCGCCGCCGACGGCGTGAATTCGGTTATCCGACGCCAATACCTGCCGCGCGCCCGCGTCATGGACACCGGTGTGCGCATCATGTACGGCCGCTTCCCGCTCACCCGCGAGACCGCTGAATTGATCCCCGACGAGTGGTTCGGGATCTATCGCGGGCTCTTCGGCCCGGACCACCAGCACATCGGCATCGCCCCGGTCCACTCCCGGCGCCCGCCGTCTCTGCCAGGGCTCACCGACACCAGCGACTACGTGATGTGCCTGTTCGCCGCGCGCACCGAACTGCTGCCGTGCTCCGACGACGAACTCCGCGCCGCGACCGGGCGCGAGTTGCGGGACATGACGGTTTCGTTGGCCCGCAAGTGGAATCCGAAAGCCAGCGAGCTGCTGGCTCTCGCCGATCCCGAGACGCTGTTCCCGATCTTCATGCGCACCAGCGTGCCGATCGAGCCGTGGCCGACCACGCCGGTGACCCTGCTCGGCGACGCGATCCACGCGATGAGCCCGGCGGTCGGCGTCGGCGCGAACACCGCCCTGCGCGACGCCGAGCTACTCGCCAGGAAGCTCACCGAGGCCGACCTCCTCCCCGCGCTGCGGGAGTACGAGACCGAGATGATCAGCTACGGCTTCGACGCGGTCCGGACGTCCGCGAAGTTCGGTGCGCTGCGGATGGGCCAGCCCCCGCTCACGCGGGCTTGAGCAGCGGCACGTCCCGGCACACTTCATGGAACCCGACGCCGTAATACAACTCCCGCGCCGACGGATGTCCAGGCGCGCCAAGACAAGCAACCGTCGCGTGGGCAGCTCCGGCTGCCCGCGCGCGGTCCATCCCGTGCAGCAGCATCGCTCGGCCCAGCCCCCGACGCCGGTAATCCGGATGGGTGCCGACCGGCTCAAATTCGACGGTCTTGTTCGCCTCGTCCAGCCACATGATCGCCGACGCCGCCATCGTCCCGTCCGGCGCTTCGACCAGGACATGCAGGTCACCGCGATACGCCGGGGTCGCGCGGACGCCCTCGTAGCCTTCCAGCGTGTACGCGGTCACGCCCCACGCGTCCACATGCGCCCGCACAGCCGCCTCCGGACCGGCCTCGGCGGCGATGCGGAAGCGGAATCCGTCCGGCAGCACCGGCGTTTCGAGCACCTCGAGGTCGCGTTCGTTCAGCTGCGTCCAGGACCCGGTGTCGCCGAGGCCGTCCGGATCGCGCCCGTAGCCGTGCGCCGCCCAGCGTTCCAGGCCGAACTTGTCGGCCGCGCCGGGAAGCACGGTGCGTTCGAGGCCGTCCGAGGTGGCGTCGAACCAGTCGATCACGTCGTCGACCAGCCCGGCGTGGTCGGGATGGACCTGATATGCCAGGTAAGCACCGGTGACGTCTTTGACCGAGCCGTCGTTGAGCCGCACGCTCCGGGGCAGTTGCGCCCAGCCCCACGCGACGAGGTCGTCGCCGGCGAACCACAGGCGGCGGACCCAGCTCGCGCCTTGTGCGGCGTGCCCTTTGCCCCAGTTCCAGGCCAGCTCGCCGTAGGAGGCGTCGCTGTTGACGAGTTCCGGGCGCACGGCAGTGATCCGCTGCGCGAGCTCCTGCATGAGCAGCACGTCCGCGGCGGTCAGCAGATCGGTCATGGCCGGACTCTGTCAGGCGGACGGCCGGACGTCGACCGGTTTTCCGCCGCAGCGGCGGATCACCGCGTCGGCGAGCAGGTCCGTCGGGTCCAGCACCCCGGTCGCGTTTCCCGCCACCAGCGGGAGTTCGGTGCACGCCAGCACCGACAACGGCACGTCGACCTCCGCCAGCGCCCGGTCGAAATGTGCCGCTCCAGCGGCGAGGTCGCCGCGTTTCACCGCCGCCACCGCTGCGTCGACTTCCCGCTGCCCCGCCTCGGACGGCACCACCCACTCGACCTCGGGCACTCGCCGTTGGTACAACCCGGCGGCGATCGTCCCGCGAGTGCCGAGCAGGCCGACCGGACCCGTCCGTCCGGCGAGGAAGTCCGCCGTTTCCGCGACCATGTCCACGAACGGCACCCCGCTGTCCGCGGCCAGCCGGGGCAGGAAGAAATGCGCGGTGTGGCAGGGCACGGCGAGCACGGACGCGCCGAGATCGCGCAGTTTTTCCGCCCCGGCAAGCAAAGCCGGATACGGGTCGGTGCTCCCGTCGAGCACCGCGGCGACCCGGTCCGGCACCGTCGGGTCGGCCCAGATCGCCACTCGAAGGTGGTCCTGGTCGCGCTCCGCGACCGTGCGCGCGATGAGCTTCGCGTAGAACTCCGCGGTCGCCGCGGGACCCATGCCGCCGAGGACGCCCGCGATCACTGGAACGCGGACCGGTAGCCGAACAGCCCGGCGACGCCGCCGGTGTGCACGAAGACGACGCGGTCGGTCGCGGCGAACCGGCCTTCCGCGATCCCGCCGAGCAGGCCGGCGAAGCCCTTCCCGGAGTACACCGGGTCCAGCAGGATCCCTTCGGTCTCGGCGAGCAGCCGCACCGCGTCGACCATGGACGGGGTCGGCAGGCCGTAGCCCTCGCCGACCCAGCGGTCGTCCACCAGCACATCGTCACGGGAAACCTCGGTCCCGATCAGCTCCGCCGTCCGGACGGCCAGCCCGTGCACCGCGTCGATCTGCCGGGCTTCCGGCTGCCGCACGCTGACGCCGAGCACCCGCGCCGGGCTGTGCACCGCGCTCAATCCGGCGACGAGCCCGGCCTGCGTGCCGGTGCTGCCGGTCGCGTGCACTACCCAGTCGACGGGGACCGGCGCGGCGTCCAGCTCCAGCGCGCACTGGACGTATCCGAGGGCGCCGATCGGATTCGACCCGCCGCCCGGGATCACGTACGGCCGCCGTCCCTCCGCGCGCAGTTTCGCTGCCACGTCTTCCATCGCCGCTGACATATCAGTTCCGGCCGGTACCCGGTCCACGATGTCGGCGCCGAGCAATTCGTCGAGGAACACATTGCCGGAGTTCTCGTACTCCTCGTCGCGCACCTGCCGCTGTTCCAGCAGCAGTTTGCAGGCCAGTCCGGCGCGCGCGGCGGCCGCAGCGGTCTGCCGGGCGTGGTTCGACTGCGTCGCGCCCTGGGTGATCAGCGTGTCGGCACCCTGCGCGAGCGCGTCGCCGACGAGAAATTCCAGCTTGCGCGTTTTGTTGCCACCGGTCGCCAAACCCGTGCAGTCGTCGCGTTTGATCCAGAGGTCCGGTACGTCCCGGTGGCGTTCGCGCAATCGCGCGGTGAGCCGGTCCAGCGGTTCGAGCGGGGTCGGGAAATGTCCGAGCGGGAAGCGGGCGAAGCGCGTCGTCTGTACCACGGACGCCATCGTGCTTCCCTCGCCCGGCCCCTGTCCACCGCGTCCATTGCGAGTTACGGATGCAGTTCGGCCCGGATCACCCGCGCCGCCCGTGCCAGCCGCTCCCCGATCGCGTCGATGTCCGCCGGACCGGTCAGGTACACCACCGCGAGCGCGGCCGGATGCTGCCCGGGCACCGCGAGCGGCACCGCGATCGACGACAGCCCGGAGATCACCTCGTCATGACTGGTCTCGTACGGCGCTGTCCCCCCGCGCAGCTGCTGCAGGATCGCGCGACCCGGCGCGCCGTCGGTGATCGGATGCCGGCTGCCCGGGCGCTGCGCCACCGCTGCGGTCGCCTGCCGCGGTTCGACGCTGGCCAGCGTGACCACGGAATCCTCGCCGTCGAGCGTCGCGAGGAACGCCGTCATGCCGAGTTCGTTCGCGAGCACGGTCAGCTCGGGCAGCGCGGTCGACTGAAGATCGCGGGAAACGTTGCGCGCCAACGCCGCCAGCCGCGCCCCCAGCTCCAGTTCGCCGTTCGCGCCGCGCACGACCAGTCCGTGGTCCTCGAGCGTGCGCACGATGCGGTAGGTGATCGACCGGTGCAGCCCGAGCCGCGAGGCCAGCTCGCCGATCGACAGCGGCGCGTCGGCCTCGGCGAGCACTTCGAGCGCGGTGAGCCCGCGCGACAACGTCTGCGACCCGGCCGCTTGCTTGGCTTCCGTCACGACTCGGTCCTTCCCCGCGGGGTCTTGTGCACCGGCGCGGCCCACCCTAGCATCGTTGTACTCAATAATTGAACAGCGAGTTCTATTATCGAACACGGTCCCCTCTGGTGCTCACAGTGAGGTGAGGAAATCCATGCAGTTCCACCACCACGGCTACGTTTCCGGCGAACCGCGCGTCCTGCCCGCCGCCGGAACCGGAATCGACCGGCCCGCGGAACTGCCGGACGAGGTCGACGTGCTGATCGTGGGCACCGGCCCCGCGGGCATGATCACCGCCGCGCAACTGTCCCGGTTCCCGCACGTCACCACGCGCATCGTCGAACGCCGCGGCGGACGGCTCGAGGTCGGGCAAGCGGACGGGATCCAGGCGCGCAGCGTCGAGACGTTCCAGGCCTTCGGTTTCGCGAATCGGATCGTCGAGGAGGCGTACCGGATCACCACGATGTCGTTCTGGAAGCCCGATCCCGCCGATCCGAAGCGCATCGTCCGCTCGTCGCGCGTGCCCGACGACCCCACCGGGATCAGCGAATTCCCGCATCTCATCGTCAACCAGGCCCGGGTGCAGGACTATTTCGCCGAGTACATGGCCCATTCGCCGAGCCGGATGACGCCCGATTTCGGCCTGGAATTCCAGTCGCTCACCATTACCGAGGGCGACGAATACCCGGTTACCGTCACGCTGCGGCACACCGCCGGCCCGCGCACCGGCGAGGATCGCGTGGTCCGGGCCAAATACGTGGTCGGCTGCGACGGCGCCCGCAGCGCGGTGCGCGAATCGATCGGCCGGCAACTCGTCGGCGACCAAGCGCTGCACGCGTGGGGCGTGATGGACGTCCTCGCCGTCACCGATTTCCCGGACATCCGCACGAAATGCGCCATCCAGTCCCACGACGGCGGCAATATCCTGCTGATCCCGCGCGAGGGCGGCACATTGTTCCGGATGTATGTCGATCTGGGCGAGGTGTCCGAGGACGACCACGGCGCCGTGCGGAAGACGACGATCGACCAGATCATCGCGCGCGCCAACGCGATCATGAGTCCGTACACTGTGGACGTCAAGAACGTGGCCTGGCACAGCGTGTACGAGGTCGGCCATCGCCTCACCGACAAATTCGACGACGTTCCCGTCGGCGACACCCGGCTCCCGCGCGTCTTCATCACCGGCGACGCCTGCCACACGCACAGCGCGAAAGCCGGGCAGGGCATGAACGTCTCGATGCAGGACGGGTTCAACATCGGCTGGAAACTGGGCCACGTACTCGACGGCCGCGGTCCCGCTTCGCTGCTGGCCACCTATTCCGCGGAACGCCAGCTGATCGCGAAAAACCTCATCGACTTCGACAAGGAATGGTCGACCCTCATGGCGGCCCGGCCCGAGGACCTGGCCGATCCGGCGGAGCTGGAAGAGTTCTACGTGAAGACCTTCGAGTTCCCGTCCGGTTTCATGACGTGTTACCAGCCTTCGGTGCTCGTCGCCGCACCGGAACACCAAGAATTGGCAACCGGGTTCCCGATCGGCAAACGGTTCAAGTCGGCACCCGTCACGCGAGTCTGCGACGCGAACACGGTCCACTTAGGACATCACGCCCAGGCCGACGGCCGGTGGCGCGTCTACGTCTTCGGACCCGCCGCTCCGGTGGCGGATTTCGCCGACTGGCTGGGAAATTCCCCGGACTCCCCGATCGTGGCCCACACGCCGAAGAACCTGGACGTCGACGCCTGGTTCGACGTGAAGGTGATCTACCCGCGGCCGTACGAGGACGTCGATCTCGGCGAGGTCCCGGAGATCTTCCTGCCCCGCACCGGTCCGTCCTCGCTGATCGACTACGAGAAGGTCTATGCGTCCGAAGACATCTTCGCCGACCGCGGCATCTCGCCCGGCGGTGCGGTAGTGGTGGTCCGGCCGGACCAGTACGTCGCGAACGTCCTTCCCCTCACCGCTACCGCCGAGCTGGCCGCGTTCTTCGCGCCGATCTTCAGCGCCGAGTAGCCGGGGAAGGCTCGGCGGGACAGAAGCGGTCCCGCGCCGGGAAGTTCCCGCCGACCAGGTACGCCGTCGTCGTGTCGTTGAGGCAGTTGTTCGCGCCCGCCCCGTAAGCGACGTGTCCGCCCTGGTCGGCGGTGACCATCCGGGCCCGGGCGCCGAACGCCCAGCGCGTGCGCAACGCCCCGGGCAACGGCGTCGCCGGGTCGCGCAGGTTCTGCACCATCAGCACGTCGGCCGGTCCTTGGCCGGTGATCCGCACCTTCTGCTCCACCGGCGCGGGCCAGTACGCGCACGCCCGGATGTTGGCGGCGTATGCGCCGTACATCGGATACCGCGCCCGATCGATCTCGACGTTGCGCTGATAGGTCCGCACGGACGTCGGCCATTGCGAATCCCCGCAGATCACCCCGAGGTACCCGACGGGGAAGCTGCCGCGATCGCCGGTCGCCTTCACGGCGGCTCCGGGGAGCGGCTGATGCGTGTCGAGCAGATGCCAATACGTGGCCAGCTCGGGGAAACTGGCGTCGTTCCGGAGTTCCCCGGACGTGAAGCCGCGGAACGCCGTCCCGTCGAACCCGGACTCCGGCTTGCGGTCCAGCCGGTCGGCCAGCTCGTAGTACTTCTTCGTCACCGCCGCCGGAGTGGTGCCCAGGTGATAGTCCTGGTCGTGCTTCGCGGCGAACTTCGCGAAGTCGGGGAACCGCTGCTGGAAACCCATGCCTTGCGCGCGCAACGCCGCGACGTCGTATCCCTCCGGCGGCAAGCTGCTGTCCAGCACGATCCGGTCGCTGCGGTCCGGGAACAGCGTCGTGTACACCGCGCCGAGGTAGGTGCCGTACGACTCGCCGTAATAGGAAATCTTCGCCTCCCCCAAGGCTTCCCGGATCCGGTCCATGTCCCGCGCCGTGTTGGCGGTGGTGATGAACGGCAACAGATCGGCAGTTTCCGAACTCGTGCACTGCTTGGCGATCCGCTTCGCCAACTCGGCCGACTTCACCACGTCCGCCGGGTTGTGCGGATAGGGCGGGTTGGCCGCGAGCGTCTTGTCCGCGTCGTTCAGGCCGCAGGTCAACCCCGCGCTGGAGCCGATCCCGCGCGGATCGAAGCCGACGATGTCATAGCTGTCTCGCACCGCCTGCGGAAACGGCAGCAGCGCAGGAACGCGCGACCCGGCGAGACCCGGCCCGCCCGGGTTGACCAGCAGCACCCCGCGCCGCTTCTCCGGCTTCGCTGCGGGCAGCCGGGACACCGCGAGGTCGATCGTCCGCCCGTCCGGATGCCGGTAGTCCAGCGGAACGGTCACGGTCGAGCACTGCAGGCCGGGTTGTCCTGGGCAGGCGCTCCACCGCGGCCCGGCCGAAGCGGGGGCAGCCGAAACCACCCCCGCCAGCACCGCGACGGCAAGCGCGATCGGCATGGTCTTTCGCATTCAGCTCTCCTCTTCGCATCGGAATCGCTGATTCACCACACCAGCCGGCGCCGGGCCGTACCCCTGCCATTTGTCACCCCCGCAGCACGGCGGCGAGCCCCTCCCGCAGATCCCGGACGAAGTACTCCGGCACTTCCAGCGACGGGAAATGCCCGCCGCGTTCCGGCACGCGCCACCGGACGATCTGCCGGAACCGCTCCCGCGCCCAAGGACGCGGGGTCTTCTCCGTGTCGCGGGGGTACATGGTGATCGCCGCCGGAACGTCCACGCGAAGCTCGGGGTCCAGCGAATTGTGGCTCTCGTAGTAGATCCGGGCCGCCGACGCGCCGGACCGCGTCAGCCAATACAACGTGACGTCGTCCAGAACGCGGTCCCGGGAAATCGTCTCGAACGGACTGTCCTCGGTGTCCGACCATTCCGCGAATTTGTCCACGAGCCAGGCGAGCAGCCCGACCGGCGAGTCGACGAGCGAGTACCCGATGGTCTGCGGCCCGGTCGCCTGCAGTTTCGCGTACGCCCCGCGACGCCGCCAGAACTGGCGGGTTTCCTCGGTCCACCGGCGCTCGTCCGCGGTCAGGCCGTCCGTCGGCAGTCCGGGCGGGGCTTCCGCGAACAGCGTGTGGACGCCCAGAACCCGTTCCGGGAACCGGCCGGCGAGAATCGTGGTGATATTGCCGCCCCAGTCGCCGCCGTGGGCCAGGAACTCGCAATATCCGAGCCGGTCCATCAATTCCACCCACGCGGCCGCGATCTTTTCCGTGCCCCACCCGGTCGTGGCCGGTTTGTCGCTGTACCCGTAGCCGGGCAAGGACGGGATCACGACGTGAAACGCCGGCGCGCTGGCGTCTTCGGGATCCGCCAGGTCGTCCACGATGTCGACGAACTCCGCGACGCTGCCCGGCCAGCCGTGCGTCAAGATCAGCGGGACGGCGTCCGCGCGCGGGGACCGGCGGTGCAGGAAGTGGATCCCGAGACCGTCGATGACCGTCCGGAACTGGCCGATCCGGTCGAGGCGCTCCTCGAACGCGCGCCAGTCGTACTCGGTGCGCCAGTAGTGCACGAGATCGACCAGGTCGGCGAGCGGGACGCCCTGGTCCCAGCGGCGGGGACCGCACACCGTCTCGGCCTCCGGAAGCCTCGCCGCGGCCAGCCGCGCCCGGAGATCGTCGAGGTCAGCGTCGGTCGCCCGGGCTTCGAATGTTGCTACTTCGCTGGTCAGAGCGGTCATGGGTCCTCCTCGGGTCGTTAGAACCGGCTTAGACGGTTCTAGCAGTCGCCCGCGTCCGAGCGCAACCGGCTAAGCTGGTTCCATGCCTGCCGCGTTCCCTGACTTCCGCCTCGGCACCGTGCTCGCGACCAGCTTCACGGCGACCCTGACCGAGCGCCGCGGCGAGTCCGTCGAGCGCATTCCCGTCCCGCAGCGGCTCGCCGATTGGCTGGCAGTGAGCGGCCTCGCCGTGGAGTCCTGCACCGACGAGCAACTCGAGCTCGCCCGGGAACTGCGGGAGTCGATTCACGCCGCCGCGACTGCTGCCGCGCTCCAGGAGCCGCTCCCCGCCGACGCGGTCGAAATCATCAATGCCCGCAGCGCGCAGGGCCAGGCGTCGGCGGTCCTGACCCCGGACGGCAAACGGCGCTGGCAGCTCAACCCGGCGACCGCCGTGGAGGACGCCCTCGGAGTGATCGCTGCCGACGCGATCAGCATCATTTCTGGCGAACGGGACGGCAAACTCGCCTTGTGCGCCTCGCCGACCTGCCAGGCCGCGTTCTTCGACACCAGCCAGAGCCGCACCCGCAGATGGTGCGACATGAACACGTGCGGGAATCGGCAGAAGAAGGCGCGCTTCAACGCGAATCGCGCGGCGGCGAAGTGAGCAGCTTGTGCGGCCGGTCCCCGTTGAACATCCGAGCTAGGGCTCACAATGTAGGCGTGACCAGCGAAAAGCTGGCTCCCTTTTCTTGCCGGACGACCACTGTCGGGGAACTGTAAGCCGCCCGTCGCCGCAGCGAATTCCCCACGGTTCCGCGCTCGCCCGCGTCACCTGTCCACGTCCTCGGTCCCGCCGATGGCGGACGCCCCGGAATTGTCGGTCCCCGGATTTACCATGGCGGGCACATCCGAGGAGGTGTGCACATGCGGGACGCCGTGCTGGAGGCTGCGAGGTTCCTGACTGCCGGTCGCACCCGGCAGCTCACGCTCGAGGACGTGGCCGACCACGTCCGCTACAGCCCGTTCCACCTGGCGCGCGCGTTCGAGCGGGAGATCGGCCTGCCGCCGGGGAAATTCCTTGCCGCGCAACGGTTCCAGCTCGCCAAGGAGTTGCTGCTGGACACCGGTGAAAAAGTGGTCGACATCTGCCACGAGGTCGGGTTCTCCGCGCCGGGCACGTTCACCACGCGGTTCACCGCGGCGGTCGGGGTGAGCCCGCACCGGTTCCGGCAGCTGCCCGGCCTCCTCGCCGAGCACCCGCCGGAACCGGTGCGGGTCGCGGGCCCGGATTGCGCGGGCGGAGCCGTCACCGGCCGCGCGCTGCTGAGTCCGGCGGCGGTCGCCACGCTCGACGGAGCCCCGGCGGTCTATGTCGGGCTGTTCGCCGCGTCGTCCGCGCGCGGTGTGCCCGTCAGCGGCTCGCTCCTCGGGCCGGATCTGGAGTTCACGCTCGTCGACGTGCCCGCTGGCACCTACCGGCTGCTGGCGTGCGCGCTGCCGTCAGCCGCCGATCCGCGCGCGCAGCTCGCGCCGAGCGTGCAGGCGGTCGGCTCGGCTGCCCGGCCGGTGCGGATCCGGGCCGGGCCGGTGCCGCTGCGCCAGGACGTCCGGCTCGACGTCGCGCCCGCGTGGTCGCCTCCGGTGCTGGTCGCGCTGCCCCCGCTGGCGTCGGAGGGAGCGCAAGAATGGAGAGGCGGCGCGCGGCTGGCGAGATTAGGTTGAACCAGGTCACAGGGCCGTTGTCAGGGAGAAAGCATGCCTGGAGTTCGAGTATTGGTCGGCACCCGCAAGGGCGCGTTCATCCTCACCTCGGACGAGGGCCGCACGCGCTGGGAGGTCGACGGGCCGCACTTCGGCGGCTGGGAGGTCTACCACGTCGCCGGCTCGCCCGCGGATCCCGACCGGCTGTACGCGTCGCAGTCCACGTCGTGGTTCGGTCAGCTGATCCAGCGTTCCGACGACGGCGGGAAGACCTGGAACCAGGTCGACCACGACTTCGCCTACGAGGGCGGGGCGGGCGACCACCTCTGGTACGACGGAACGCCGAAACCGTGGGAGTTCACGCGGATCTGGCACCTGGAACCGTCGCTGACCGACCCGGACACGGTGTACGCGGGAGCGCAGGACGCGGCGCTGTACCGCAGCACCGACGGCGGGAAGAGCTGGCGCGAGCTCACCGGGCTGCGCAAGCACACGTCCGGCCCGGGCTGGCAGCCGGGCGCGGGCGGGCTGTGCCTGCACACGATCATCCTCGACCCGCAGAACTCGAAGCGGATGTTCGCCGCGATCTCCGCCGCGGGCGCGTTCCGCAGCGACGACAGCGGCGAAACCTGGCAGCCGATCAACCGCGGCCTGCACTCCGACGGCATCCCGGACCCGGACGCCGAGGTCGGGCACTGCGTGCACCGGATCGCCCTGCACCCGTCCCGGCCGGACGTGCTGTTCATGCAGAAGCACTGGGACGTCATGCGCTCGGACGACGCGGGCGAACACTGGCGGGAGATCAGCGGCAACCTGCCGAGCGACTTCGGCTTCCCGATCGCCGTGCACCCGCACGAACCGGAAACGGTGTACGTGGTCCCGATCCACAGCGATTCCGAGCACTACCCGCCGGAGGGCAAGCTGCGCGTGTACCGCAGCCGCACCGGCGGCAACGAATGGGAACCGCTCACCGCGGGCCTGCCACAGGAGAACTGCTACGTGAACATCCTGCGCGACGCGATGGCCGTCGACACCTGCGACGAGGCAGGCATCTACTTCGGCACCACCGGCGGACAGGTCTACGCGTCGAACAACGCGGGCGACAGCTGGACCCCGATCGTGCGCGACCTGCCCGCGGTGTGCTCGGTCGAGGTGCAAACCCTGCGATGACCACCGTCGTGCGCGTCAAGCTGCCCACGCACCTGCGCCGCCTGGCGAAGGTCGAAGGCGAAATCCAGCTGCCGGTAGAAGACCCGCCGACGCGAGACGCCCTGCTGGACGCACTGGAACGCGCGTACCCGCAACTGCGCGGCACGGTCCGCGACACGACCACCGGCAAACGCCGGGCGTTCGTCCGGTTCTTCGCGTGCGAGGAAGACCTGTCGAACACCGCCCCGGACACCGCCCTGCCCGCCCCGGTCCTCTCCGGAGCCGAACCGTTCCTCATCATCGGAGCCATGGCAGGCGGCTGACCACGAACCACCGGCCGAGGGGAAGGACCCCAGGCCTCGGTGCGTCCCGGGGGCGCACCGAGGCCAGGGGCTCACGCGTGCTGTGCCGGATTTCCCGATGCCGGAGCGGTCTTCGCGGGCCGGGGCCGCCGGGCAGGGCAGACACGCTCCCTGGCCGGAGCCCCTCACTTCAAGACCGAGCGCAGTCACACCAAACAGCTCAAGACCCAGCGCAGTCAACCAAGCAGCGACTCGAGGGAACCGCTCCCCGATGCCGATCGCCGCCGACGCCCGAGCTGACGAACGCCGCGCGGCGCGCCGGAGCCCGGCCAGCGAAACCGTCACGGCACCTGACCCCGGCAGCCGTCCGCGGCGGAGCCAGATCAGCTCCGCACCGGCTTCACCGGGTCGTGCCCCAGCGACATCAACCCCTGCCGCCACCCCGCGTCCCCCGCTACGGGTTCCAGGTCGTCGCGGCGCGAGGCGTGCACCCGGTCCACCACGTCGCGCATCACCTCGACGTCGTTGTCGTTCACGTCCGACTTGCGTTTGCCCAGGATCGACAGCACCTTCCGGCCGGTCGCGGGGCCCGCGCGGTCCGGCAGGGGTTCGGTTTCCGGGCCCGCCTCCCGGGTGCGCAGCCAGTCGGCCAGCTCTCGCGAGGTCATGTTCACCACCCGGTGGAATTCCGTCCACAGTTCTTCGTCCACGTGCGTGGCCATTTCGATCACCTCCCGGCGTCGCGAGTCTGGTTACCCGGACGGCGCGCAGGCAAACCCGGCAGCGTCGAGTCCACATAGGACCGTGCGCGGGCGGCGATGCGTGCCAGTGCGGCATGTCCTGGCTCCGGCGTGCCCGACCGGACGCCTTCCGCGATCGCCCGGTGGTCCTCCCACGACCGGGTGAGATCGCCGTGTTCGGCGAGTTCTTCGCGGAGCCGGTCGGCCATCAGGCGGCGCAGCGGGACGCGGATCGCGAGCATGCTGCGCAGCAGGATCCGGTTGTGCGCGGCCTCCGCCAGCGCGACGTGGAACTCGGCATCCGCTTCCAGGAAACGGTCACGGTCGGTCAGCGCCGCCGCCATCCGGTCCACCAGATCCGTCAAGACCGCCAGCTCGGCGGCGGTCCGGCGGCGGGCGGCCAGGGCGATGATCGTCGCTTCGATCGACTCCCGGGCTTCGACCAGCTCGCGGTACTCGGCTGCGTCCGAAGCACCCAGCTGCCACGGCACGAAACTGCTGCTCTCGGGTTCCAGCACGAACGTGCCGACCCCCTGGCGCGTCTCGACCCAGCCGCGCGCCTGCAGCGTCCGGACTGCTTCCCGGACGGTCAGCATCGACACCCCGGCGGAGGCCGCGAAGTGACGCAGCGATGGCAGGACGGTCCCGGGAGGCCATTCGCCGCCGAGGATTTTGCGGGTCATCTCCTCGACCAGCGAGTCCACCACGCTCACCCGCCGCACCCGGGCCAGTTCCGGCGGCGGTCCCCTCCGTCCCGAGGTCATCGGGCCAGCCTACGGATTGACGACACTGTTTCAAACACCTAAATTCAGCACTGGGATGCCCACCGAAACTGACCTGCTCGCCGACCTCCGCGCGCACGTGCGCGGCGAGGTCCACGCCGACGTCCGCCGCCGCGCCGAGTACTCCACCGACGCGTCCAATTACCGCGTCGTCCCGCAGATCGTCGTGCTGCCGAGGGACACCGGCGACGTCCTCGCGACTCTCGAAATAGCCCGCCGCCACGGCGTTCCGCTGACCAGTCGCGGCGGGGGCACGTCGGTCGCGGGCAACGCGATCGGGCCGGGCGTGGTGATCGACTTTTCGCGGCATCTCAACCGCATTGTCGACTTGGATCCCCGGGCGCGGACCGCGGTCGTCCAGCCTGGCGTGATCCTCGCCGACCTCCAGCGCGCCGCCGCGCCGCACGGACTGCGCTTCGGACCCGACCCGTCCACGCACGCCCGCGCGACGCTCGGCGGCATGATCGGCAACAACGCCTGCGGCCCGCACGCGATCGCGTACGGCCGGACCGCGGACAACGTTCGCGAACTCAGCGTGGTCGACGGCACCGGACGCCGGTTCATCGCAGGTCCGTCGAACGCGGTGCCAGGCCTCACCGAGCTGATCGACACCCGGCTCAGCCTGCTGCGCACCGAATTCGGCCGGTTCAGCCGTCAGGTGTCCGGCTACTCGCTCGAGCACCTCCTTCCGGAGAACGGCCGGTCGCTCGCCCGCGCGCTGGTCGGCACCGAAGGCACCCTGGCGGTCACGCTGGAAGCGACCGTCGACCTGGTCGACATCTCCCCCGCGCGGCTACTGGTCGTGCTCGGCTACCCGGACATGGCGACCGCCGGCGACGTCGTGCCCGGGCTGCTCCCGCACCGGCCGCTGGCTGTCGAAGGGCTCGACGCGCGGCTGGTCGACCTGGTGCGCAACCACCGCGGCGCCGTGCCCGCGCTCCCGGACGGCGCCGGCTGGCTGATGATCGAGGTCGGCGGCGAGACGGAAGCCGAGGCCCGACACAACGCCGAGCGTCTGGTCAAAGACTCCCAGGCGCTCGACCACGTCGTGCTGGCGCAAGGTGCCGACGCCGCCGCGATGTGGCGGATCCGCGAGGACGGAGCCGGGCTCGCTGGCCGGACCCCGACCGGCGAGCAGGCGTGGCCCGGATGGGAGGACGCCGCGGTCCCGCCCGAACGGCTCGGCGCGTACCTGCGGGATTTCGACGCTCTCCTGGACGAATTCGGCTTCGAAGGACTCCCCTACGGCCACTTCGGCGACGGCTGCGTGCACGTCCGGCTCGGCCTGCCGCTCGAACGCGACCCGTCGGTGTTCCGCGCGTTCATGACCGCCGCCGCGAAACTGGTCGTCGGCTACGGCGGCTCGTTCTCCGGCGAACACGGCGACGGCCGGGCGCGCGGCGAACTGCTGCCGCAGATGTACTCGACCGAAACGATCGAACTGTTCGGCGCGGTCAAGAATCTCTTCGATCCCGGCGATCTGCTCAACCCGGGCGTCGTCGTCCGGCCCCATCCGCTCGACGCCGATCTCCGCCGCCCGCAAGCACATCCGCTCCCGGTCGTCGCGGGCGGATTCTCCTTCGCGCACGACGGCGGCGACTTCACCCGCGCCGTGCACCGGTGCGTCGGAGTCGGGAAATGCCGTGCGGACAACCGGACGGCCGGCGGTTTCATGTGTCCGTCTTATCTCGCCACTCGCGACGAAAAGGACAGCACGCGCGGTCGTGCCCGGGTCTTGCAGGAGGTCGCGAACGGTTCGCTGGTCTCCGGATGGTCGGACGACGCGGTGCACGAATCGCTCGACCTTTGCCTGTCGTGCAAGGCATGCAGCAGCGACTGCCCGGCCGGAGTAGACCTGGCGCAGTACAAATCCGAAGCCCTGCACCGGAAATACCGGAACCGGCTCCGGCCAATCTCGCATTACACCCTGGGCCGGTTGCCGGACTGGATCCGCCTGCTGCACCGAATCCCCGTGCTCGGCCCGCTCGTCGTGAACGCCCTGATGTCGATCCGGCCCGTCGAGAAGGTCCTGTTAGCACTGTCCGGAGTGGACACGCGACGTCGCGCACCGCGGTTCGCCCGTCGTTCGTTCACCCGATCCCGGCGCAGGATCCGCGAGCAGGGGCCGGAAGTGGTGCTGTGGGCGGATTCCTTCTCGGACGGCATGGACACCGAGGTCGCCGAATCCGTCGCGGCGGTGCTCGCCGATGCCGGATACCGTGTGCTCGTCCCGCCGCGGCGTCCGTGTTGCGGGCTGACCTGGATCACCACCGGCCAACTCGACACTGCCCGTCGGAAGCTCCGCGACCTCGTGCACACGCTGCGCCCGTACGCGCAGGCCGGGCTGCCGATCGTCGGCATCGAACCGTCATGCACCGCCGTCCTGCGGTCCGATCTGCTCGACTTGTTCCCCGACGATCCGGACGCCGCAACGGTTTCCGGCGCGGTCACGACGCTCGCCGAACTTCTCGCCAAGACAGAAGGCTGGCAAGCGCCTGATCTGTCCGGCGTCACAGTGGTCGCGCAGCCGCATTGCCACCACCACTCAGTGATGGGCTTCGAGGCCGACCGAGCCCTGCTCACGGCGACCGGCGCGGAACTGCGCACTCTCGCCGGATGCTGCGGTCTGGCCGGGAACTTCGGCATGGAACGCGGCCACTACGACGTTTCCGTTGCCGTCGCGGAGAATGCGCTGCTTCCGGCGCTTCGCGAAAACCCGGACGCCGTGTTCCTCGCCGACGGTTTCTCCTGCCGCACCCAAGCCGATCAGCTGGCCGGCGTGCGTGGTGTCCACTTGGCACAGCTGCTCAAGCGACGCTGACACCCGGGGTCAGCTGTCCCAGAATCCTTGGCGTTCCAGCAAAGCGACCGCGCGCTCGCCGCCGTCCGAGAAGTGCTTCTCCACAATGGACCGTGCCCGCGATGCCGAGCGAGCGCTGAGCGCGTTGAGGATCTTCCGGTGGTCTTCGTGCGCCTTGCCGGGCCAGTCCTCGTGCGCCTCGTAGAACCCATGCGACACCGTTTTCGCCAGGATGCCCAGGATCGAGACCAGCCGGCGGGAATCGGCGGCGTAGTTGATCCTGCGGTGGAACTCGAAGTTCAGCCGTTCCTGTTCGGCCCGGTCCACTCCGGACTCCATCCGGTCCGCGAGATCGTGCAAGGCCTGCAAGCTTTCCGGCGACAGGTTCTTCGCCGCCCGCTCGGCGGCCAGACCGGACACGAGGCCGAACACGCGGTAATGGTCGCGGATGTCGTCGCGCGTCATCCGCGCCACGAACGCGCCTCGCCGGGCGATGTGCTCCACCACGCCCTCGTGGTCGAGCGTGATCAGCGCTTCCCGGATCGGCAGCTTGCTGATGCCGAGCTCGTCCGCCAGCGCCTCCTGGTCGATCTTCTCCCCGGCGCGCAGCTGCCCGGAGAAGACGCGTCGCCGGATCTCGTGCGCGGCCAGCGCTTTCAGGTTCGCCGGGCCGCCGCGGCGCTGTCCCGCGCCCGTGGTGTCGGGCATCGCCTCAGCCTCCCCCTCCGGCGAACGTCTTCCGGATAAAGTATTACATAAGCCCTTCTGCTCGACGCCTCCTCGTCCCTGCTGTTCGAGCGGGTTGCCCGCGGCATTCCTGATAACGTGTTCAGCCGACGGCCCCGCCCGAGACAGGATCCGAGGAACCCATGTCCGAACCGGAAGCCTGGGAACCGTACGACCGCACCACCGAAGAAGTCGTCGAACCCGGTCCGGTCGCCGCGTTGGCCGCGCTGTTCGACAACGGACTCCCCGCGCCGCGCGAAGGCGACGAGCTGCCGCCGCTGTGGCATTGGGTCGCGCTCCCGCGCTGGCCGGTGTCGTCGCGGATCGGCCTCGACGGTCATCCTGTGCGCGACGATTTCCTGCCGCCGGTGGACCTGCCGCGGCGCATGTTCGCCGGCGGCGAGGTCGTCGTCCACCGGACGCCGAAGGTCGGCGAGACAGTGCGCCGACGCTCCATTGTGGACTCTGTCACCGAAAAATCCGGCCGATCCGGGAAATTGGTGATCGTCCAGGTGCGCACGGAACTGTCCGGAATGGACGGAACGCCGTACGTCGAGGAGCGCCAGGACATGCTCCACCGCGAAGTCGGGCCGTCCTCTTCGCCCTCGGTGCCGGAAACCGCCGCCGCATTGGAACCGGCGGGGTCGCCGTTTCGCCGGACCGACGGGCAAACCTGGGAATTCGTCACCGATCCGACGCTGCTGATGCGGTTTTCCGCGGCCACCGCGAACGCACACCGCATCCACTACGACTGGCCGTACGCGACCCGGGTCGAGGGCTATCCCGGCCTGGTCGTGCACGGGCCGCTGATGTCGCTCGCGCTGGCCGAGGTGCTGCGCCTCGACTCCCCTGCCTCGCGGGTCCGCCGGATCAGCCACCGCAACCAGGCGCCGCTGTTCTGCGGCCAGCCCGCGCAACTGCGGGTCAGCCCCAGCACCCGTTCGGTCGCGCTCGACCTGCTCGGCCCGTCCGGCCCGAGCACCAGCCTCGCCGTCGAACTGGACGAGGAAGGCGCCTGATCTGGCGGCGGCGTCCGCACCGATGGCATGGTGGCGCAGGTGTTCCGGACGACGGAGGGAAGCTGAATGAGCCGCTATGCGCAGTTCGAGAACCTGCGGGTCGACGGGCCGGACGAGGACGGCGTCATCGAACTCGTCCTGGACGCGCCGCACCTCAACGCGGTCAGCGATGCCGCGCACGGCGAACTCGCCGACATCTGGCGCGAGTTCGACCGCGATCCGGCGGTGAAGGCCGTCCTGCTGCGCGGCGAGGGCAAGGGGTTCTCCGCGGGCGGATCATTCGACCTGGTCGAGAAGCTGGCGAACGACTTCGAGGCCCGGTCGCGCACCATGCGCGAAGCGCGGGACCTAGTCTACAACGTCATCGACTGCTCCAAGCCGACCGTCTCCGCGATCCACGGCCCGGCCGTCGGCGCGGGCCTGGTCGCCGGGTTGCTGTCGGACATCTCGGTGGTCGCCGCCAACGCCAAGATCATCGACGGCCACACGCGGCTCGGCGTCGCGGCGGGCGACCACGCGGCGGTGTGCTGGCCGCTGCTGTGCGGGATGGCGAAGGCCAAGTACTACCTGATGACCTGCCGTCCGATGACCGGTGCCGAGGCGGAGCGGATCGGGCTCGTGTCGCTCTGTGTCGAAGAAGAGGACGGGCTGCTCCCGACCGCGCGGGAGATCGCGCATGAGCTGGCCAACGGCGCGCCGAACGCGATCCGCTGGACCAAGCAGAGCCTCAACCTCTGGTACCGGCAGCTCGCGGGCGCGATCTTCGACTCCTCGCTGGCACTGGAGTTCTACGGTTTCGCCGGTCCCGAGGTCCGCGAAGGCCTCGCCTCGCACCGCGAACGCCGCAAGCCGGACTTCACCCGGGTGCACGAGTCCTAAGTAGACGGTCGAACGCGGAAACTTCGGCCCGCACCGAACGGTCCCCGCGGCACGATTGCCCGGTGACCGCAACGACCTCCACCCGCAGGCAACGGCTGGCGCTGATCGCGCTGTGCCTCCCGTTTTTCATCGTCCAGCTCGACGCGACCGTGGTGAACGTCGCCGTCGAAGCGATCCGGCGCGATCTCGGCGGCGGGCTGGGCGGTGAACAATGGGTGATCGCCAGCTACACCATCGCGCTGGCCGCGGGCATGCTCACCGCGGGTTCGCTCGGCGACCGTTACGGTGCGCGACGGGTCTGCGTGGCGGGGACCGTCGTGTTCGGCGTCGGGTCCGCCCTGTGTTCGCTGGCCCCGACCCTGCCGGTGCTGATCGTCGCGCGGACGCTGCAGGGCGTCGGCGCGGCCGCGTTGCTGCCGTGTTCGCTCGCGCTGATCGTGCGGCAGTTCCCGGAACCGCGGGCCCGGGCGCACGCGCTCGGCCTGTGGGGCGGCATCGCGGCCATCGGGCTCGCGACCGGCCCGGTGGCGGGCGGCGTGCTGATCGCGCTGGCCGACTGGCGGGCGATTTTCTGGGTCAACGTGCCGTTCGCCGCCCTCGCCATCGTGCTGACCTGCAAGTATGTCGTCGAATCGCCGCCGAGGGAGCGCCGCCTCGATCCGTACGGACTCGTCCTCGGCACCGTCGCCCTGTCCGCGCTCGCCGGCGGGCTGATCCAGGTCGGCCGCTCCAGCTGGGCACTCCCGCTGATCGCCGCCGGGGTGCTGACCGGCATCGCGTTCGTCCTGGCCGAGCGGCGCCGTCGCGATCCGATGCTGCCGCTGGCGATCTTCGCGTCCCGCCCGTTCTCCGCGGCGAGCACCGCCGGGCTGCTCTTCAATTTCTGCCTGTACGGCGCCCTGCTGTGCCTGTCGCTGTATCTGCAGGGGCCGCTGTACCAGTCCGCGTTCGCGACCGGCATGCTGACGCTCCCGCTCACCGTCGCGATCGGCATCGGAGCCACCGCGAGCGGACGGCTCACCGCCCGCTTCGGCCCCCGCGTCCCGATGCTGACCGGGTTCAGCCTCGCCGGACTCGGCGCGATCCTGCTGGCCGCGGCCGATTCCCTGCCGCTGGTGCTGATCGGCGGCGTGGTGCTGTGCTGCTGCTCGATCGCGATGCCCGCGATGACGTCGGTCGCGATGTCGACGCCGCCCGAGGAGCACACCGGGCTGGCGAGCGGGGTGTTGAACACGGCGCGGCAGACCGGTGGCGCGCTGGGCACCGCGGTGCTGGGCACCCTGCTCACGGCGGGCTCGACGATGTCACTGAGCGTCCCGCTGACGGTGGCCGCCCTCGGTTATGCGGCGGCGGTCGGGTGCACTTTGCTGGCGACCCGCCGACGGGAGCTGTCGATGGCCGCTCACTGACCGTCGGGTTCGTCGTGCTGACCTGGCCCGCGCTTTTGCTGATGTCGCTGGGAAATCCGGTGCTCGCCGTCGTCGGCATGGTGGTGCTGGGCCTGCTGATCGCGGCTTACGACGGAGCCGCGGGCGCGGGTATGGCCGAGCTGTTCCCGCCGCGCATTCGCTCCGGCGCGATCGCGATTCCGTACAACATCGCGGTTTCGCTGTTCGGCGGCACCGCGCCGTACATCGCGACTTGGCTCGTCGCCGCCACCGGGTACAAGCTTTCCCCGGCCTTTTACATCATGCTCGCCGCCGTCATCACCCTCGTCACCGTGCTGCGCGGGATCCGCGAAACCGCCGGACCCCGCGCACGCTGAAGCTCACGGCACGAGCAACGTCGCCCGGTGCACCAGCCACTCCAGCGGACCCCGCCGTCGCCAATGCCGCCACGCCACGGAGGCGGCCAGCATCACCGCGACCACCGTCGCCAGGAACACGAAAGAATACGGCTTCGGCACCAGCTTCAACACCGCGAAATGCGCCGCGTACCAGGTGAAAGCCATCCCGCCGGCCGCGGCGAGCGGCCACAGGGCGCGGCGGCCCAGCGGGCGGTCCAAGGCGATCAGCAGGCCGCCGAGCAGCACCATCGCGACGCCGATCATGAGCACGATGCCGAGCGGGCTGGTGGCGTAGAGCGAACCGTCGGTCGGCATCGCCAGGAGCACCTGCCACGGCATTCCGGGCGGCGGGGTCGTCGCGATCGCGTCGGCTCCGCCCAGCGGATAGGTCGCGATCCACGAACCCAGGATCGACGCGGTGGCGAGCACGAAACCGGTGTACAGCAAGCGGATCCGGACCTGATGCGCGCGCAGGTCGAGGCGGCCGATCGCCATTCCCGCCAACGCCAGCGGCAGGCCGTACGCGACCTGGAAACCGCCGCCGAACAGCACCATTCCCTTGAAGAACTCGCCCCACTGCTCGGGGTGGGCGAAGATCGCTAGGCCGCTCGCGGTCTCGGAGCGCAGCCAATCGGAATGGGAATTGAACACCCAGAACGCGTATAGCGTCACTGCCGGAACGGCGATTCCGGAAAGAACGAACAACGTCCGCGCGCGCAGCCGGGTCAGCGGCAGCAGGAGGAGCAGGAGCACGGCGTAGTACTCGATCACCGACATGCCGTACTCGTCGATCGCCAGGCTGAGCACGAACAGCACCACCGCGCGGATCGCGAGCCTGCCGCGGGCGCGCCACCGTTCGTTCCCGGCGTACGGGGCCGCGCCGCCGGTCATCAACGCCGCGGACAACCCGAACAGCAGCACGAACAGGCTCATCGCCCGCGACGACGTCTGCATGTTCAGCCACGTCAGGAACCCGGGAGCCTGGTCGGGCGGGCCGCCGTGCAGCCAGCCGCTGGCGAAGAAATGCTCGATGAACACCCCGACGATCGCCAGCGCGCGCACCGCGTCCACGCCCAGCAACCGTCCCTTCGGCACCCGGGTCTCCGCCGGGTCCCGCACCGTTTCCGTCCTCATCGGACTCCTCTCTCGTGCCAGTACCCGGCCAAGGTAGGAACGGCGGATCACCGGCCGCCGGGAATCGCGTTGCGGTGGCCCGGAGGAAACCCATCGGTCTGGTAACAGCGCTTCCCGAGCGGCGCGCGGACGGCAAAATGGCTACTGTGCAAGGCATGCGGAGGACAGCGGTCGCGGCGGTTGCGGTGCTGTCGCTCACCGCTTGCTCCGGTGTGGACGGTGTGCGCGTCGCCGGCCCCGCTCCGCCGGCAGCGGCCGCCCCGGCGCCGGCGAACAACCCGCACGGCCCGAGCGTGGACGCGGTCGCCCTGCTGCGCGCGGACCCCACGGTCAGCGCGAGGACGAAGGCAGCGCTGCGACCGTGTCCGCACGGTCCCATCGCCGGGTCGTATCCGGTCAGCACCGCCTATCACGAGCTGACCGGCGAGGTCGACGTCGTGGTGAACGTGTATCCGTGCGGCGCGGTCGGCGCTCCCGGCACCGGCAGCAGCGGCGCGACCGGCGTGCCGGTCAGCGCGTACCTCGGCGGCTATGTCTACACCGTCAACGGGAAACAGCTGTTCAAGCTGGAGAACTCCGGCGCGATGCTGACCGTGCTCGACGGACAGCTGGCGACGATGTCGGCGACCGGGCCGAACAACGGGGTCGCCCGCTACCGCTGGACCGGCAACCGTTTCTCGCCGGAGTGAGAGGGGACATGACGCAGGTACTGCTCGTCGAGGACGACGACGTGATCCGGGAGGCGACGCAGCTCGCCCTCGAACGCGCCGGATTCAGGGTGTCGACGGCCGCGGACGGGCTCGCCGGGCTCGAACAGTTCCGCGCGCAGCCGCCGGACGTGGCGTTGCTCGACGTGATGCTGCCCGGGCTCAACGGCGTCAGCCTGTGCCGCCGGATCCGCGAGGAAAGCCGGGTGCCGGTGCTGATGGTCTCCGCCCGCGACGATTCGGTCGACGTCGTGCTCGGGCTCGAAGCCGGTGCCGACGACTACGTCACCAAACCGTTCGACACCTCGGTGCTGATCGCGCGGATCCAGGCGGTGCTGCGGCGAAGCGGCTGGTCCGGGCCCGAGGAGGACGCGTTCGTCCGCTTCGGCGACCTCGAAATCGACCGCGCCGGGCTGGACGTCCGCCGATCCGGGCAGCCGGTGGACCTGACCCCGACCGAACTGCGGCTGCTGCTGCGTTTCGCCGAATCGCCCGGCACCGTGCTCAGCCGGGACACGCTGCTGGCGAGCGTGTGGGATTACGCGTGGGGCGGCGACACGCGCGTGGTCGACGTCCACGTGCAGCGGCTGCGCGTGAAAATCGGCCAAGAGCGGCTGCAAACCGTGCGGGGCTTCGGATACAAGCTCCGCTCCGAGCCGTGAAACTCTTCCCGGCCACGCTTCGGTGGCGGCTGACCGCGGCGGTGACCCTCGTGTCGGCCGCCGTCGCTCTGACGTTGAGTTTGTTGGTGCACCAGCAATTCGCGCGCACGCAAGCCGACCAGGCGCGGCACGCGCAGGACGAATGGATCCAACTGCTGCTGCGCAATCCCGGTGTCGACGGGCAGCTCGACGATCCGGCGCTGCCCGCTCCCCTGCGCGACGCGGTGCGCGGCGGCAACCGAGCGACCTATTTGGACGGACCGGTTCTGTGGGCAGCCGCCGAAACCGGCGGGCACGTCGTCTCGGTGCGGGTCAGCTACGCGGCGCAAACGCAGGCACTGGCCACTTTGGACCGGGAACTGCTGGCGGGTTCGGCTGTGGTGACCGTCGCCGGGGCGTTGCTAGGCGTCGTGCTCGGCGCCGGGATGGCGCGTCGGCTGCGGCGGGCCGCCGACGCCGCCCGGGACGTCGCGAACGGGGCTCCGGCCCGGGTGCGCGACGCGATCGGCCCGCGCCCGCGCGACGAAGCGGCCGACCTCGCGCAGGCGGTGGACGCGATGGCGGATGCGTTGCAGGCAAGGCTGGCCGCGGAGCAACGGGTCACCGCAGACATCGCGCACGAGCTGCGGACTCCGGTGACCGGCTTGGTGACCGCGGCCGAACTGCTGCCGTCCGGGCGTCCGGCGGAGCTGGTGCGCGACCGGGTCGCCGCGCTGCGGTCGCTGGTGGAGGACGTGCTCGAGGTGGCTCGCTTGGACACCGCCGCCGAGCGGGCGGAGCTGGCGGAACTCGATCTGGCGGAGTTCGTCCGGCGGCGGGTGCCGGACGCGGTGGCGCCGACCGCGGTCCGGGTGCGGACGGATCCCCGGCGGCTGGAGCGAATCCTGGCGAACCTGCTGTCGAACGCGGCCAAGCACGGGGCCCCGCCGGTGACAGTCGAGGTGACGGGCCGGTGCGTGGCGGTCAGCGATCGCGGGCCCGGGTATCCGGAGGTGCTGCTTCGCGAGGGACCCGCGCGGTTCCGGACCGGGGCGGACTCGCGGGGCGGCGGGCACGGGCTGGGGTTGACGATCGCGGTCGCGCAGGCGCGGGTGCTGGGGGCGGACCTGGAATTCGGGAACCTGCCGGGCGGCGGGGCTCGGGCGGTGTTGCGGCTGCCGGAGTCGACCGGATCGAGCGGTGATTGACGGAGCTCTCCTGCGGCGGGCGACCCGGGGAACCTTCGTGGCGGCTGGGCCCGGCGGGGTTCGCGGCGGCCAGGCCCGCTGAACGTTCGCGGCGGGCAGGCCCGGCAGGGTTCGCGGCAGCCGGGACCGGCGAGCGTTCTCGGCAGCCAGGCCCGGCAGGGTTCGCGGCAGCCGGGACCGGCGAGCGTTCGCGGCGGGCAGGCCCGGCAGGGTTCGCGGCGGCCAGGCCCGGCGAACGTCCGTGAGGGCCACCCTCCGGGAATCTGATTCCGTGAGGGTTCCCCTCACGGACGGCGGCGGGGAGCGGAAGTTGTCCGGGCGGCTCTCACGAACACCGGCGGAAGCGAAAGCCGTCAGGGTGGCCCTCACGAACACCGGAGGGAATGGAAGCCGTGAAGGGGCCCCTCACGAACACCGGAGGGACCGGAAGCCGTGAAGGGGCCCCTCACGAACATCGGCGGGAGCAAAAGCCGTGAGGGTGGCCGTCACGGACCTCCGGCGGGGAGCGGAAGCTGTCCGGTTGTCGGCCTTCTCAAACCCCCTCCGGGATGACAAGCTGCTCACCAGCCGGTCGTCTCCGCACCGGTTCGCATGATGACAACGTTGTCAGCCCTGGAGGTAGCGCGTCCATGTGGTCGCAGAAGAGACGGGTGACCGCGGTCGCGGCGGCGGGCTTCGTGGTCGCCGGGCTCCTGTCCGGCACGGCCGCCACAGCCAGCGCGGCGACGGCGGATCCGGTGTCGCTCGTCAATCCGTTCGTCGGCACGCAGAACTTCGGCAACACCTTCCCCGGAGCCAGCGCGCCCTTCGGCATGGTCCAGGTCAGCCCCGACACCGGCGGCCAAGGCGGGTACGACTACCAGCAGAACTCGATCTACGGCTTCAGCCAAACCCACCTCTCCGGCGTCGGCTGCGGCGTGATGGGCGAGCTGCCGGTCATGCCGACCACGGGCGCCGTCGATTCCGTGGACAAGAACGCCTACAAATCCGAGTACAGCCACGACGACGAGAAGGCCGAACCCGGCTACTACCGCGTCGGGCTGAAGAAGTACGGCGTCAACGCCGAGCTCACCGCCACCCCGCGCACCGGCTGGCAGCGCTACACCTTCCCGTCGACCGGCCAGGCGAACGTGCTGTTCAACACCGGCCAGGCGAACCAGTCGGTGAAGGATTCCGAGATCCACGTCGTCGGCGACCGGACCCTCGAGGGTCGCGTGCGCGCGGGCGGCTTCTGCGCCGGGCACGACGAGCACACCGTCTACTTCACCGCCACTTTCGACCGTCCTTTCGCCTCCTACGGGACCTGGCGCGGCACCACCCGCACCGCGGGCAGCCGCGACGCCGCGGGCACCGGCGGCAATGGCGCGTGGGTCAGCTTCGACGCCACCGCTGACCACGATGTCGTCCTGAAGGTGGGGCTCTCCTACACCGGTCTCGCCGGCGCGCGGGGCAACCTCGCGAAGGAAACCAGCGACAGCTACGACTTCGACGCCACCCGCGCCGCATTGCGCAAGCAGTGGGCGGACCGGCTCGGCGCGATCAAGATCAGCGGCGGCAGCGCCGAACGGCAGACCGCTTTCTACACCTCGCTGTATCACGCGCAACTGCACCCGAACCTCGCTGGCGACATCAGCGGCGACTACGCCGGTTTCGACGGCAAGGTCCACCGCGCCAACGGCTACACGCCGTACCAGAACTTCTCCCTCTGGGACACCTACCGGCCGCAGAACCAGCTGCTCGAAATGCTGGAACCGCAGGTGGCGCGCGACGTCGCGCTGTCCGTGCTGGCGATCGGCCGCGACGGCGGCTGGCTGCCGAGATGGGCGCTGGCGGGCAGCGAAACCAACATCATGACCGGCGACCCGGTGACTCCGTTCCTTGTCGAAGCCTGGTCGAAGGGCTTGCTGGCCGGGCACGAGGACGAGGCGTACGCGCTGCTCAAGAAGAACGCGACCAGCACGCCACCCGCCGATTCGCCGTACAACGGGCGTTCCGGGGTCAATTTCTACAACGACCGCGGCTACATCCCGAGTGGCCTCACGCTCGGCAAGGACTGCGCGGCCAAGGGCGGCGACAACGACTGCGAGCATCCGACGTCGGCGACCATGGAGTACTCCGCCGCCGACGCCGCGCTCGCGTTGATGGCCAAGGGTCTGGGCCACCAGGCTGACGCGCGCATGTTCGCCGACCGCGGCCAGTGGTACCGCAACGTCTGGAACGCCGCGGACAAGCAGTTCCGGCCGCGCACCACGGACGGCACCTGGCTCACGCCGTACAACCCGGTCGACGCCGACCACCAGTTCCACGAAGGCGGCGCCTACCAGTACCAATGGCTCGTCCCGCAGGATCCGGCCGGGCTCGCCGACCTGATGGGCGGCAAGCAGGCGACCGAAAAGCGGCTCGACTCCTTCTTCGCCTACGACAACCTGCTCAAGGACCCGGCGGGGACCGCGCGCAAGGACTGGATCGCCAGCCCGTACGACTACTACGCCAAGGCCACCTACAACCCCAACAACGAACCCGACCTGCTTTCCCCGTACATGTACAACTGGGTCGGCGCGCCGGCGAAGACCGCGACCGTCGTCCGCGCGGCGATGACGCTGTTCACCACCGGACCGGACGGCATGACCGGCAACGACGACCTCGGCACGATGTCCGCCTGGTACGTCTTCTCCTCGCTCGGCCTCTACCCGACGATGAGCGGCGCGAACTTCCTCGCGGTGTCCAGTCCGCAGTTCGAATCGGCGACTGTCCGGATCGGACAGTACGAGGGCAGGCAGGGCGGCACGCTCACCGTCACCGCGCCGGGCGCGAGCGACGCGAACCGTTACGTGCAAAGCGTTTCGCTCAACGGGCGGGACGTCCGGAATACCTGGCTCGACTGGTCCGCGGTCGCGCACGGCGGCAACCTCGCCTATCAGGTCGGCTCGACGCCGTCCCGCTGGGGCACGCAGCCGGGCACGGAACCGCCGTCGGTCAACAAATCCGCCGGGGATCTGCGTCGGCACGTGGACGCGACGCTGCGGCCGAGTTCGGTAGTGCTGCCTCAGCAATCTTCAGCGCAGACTGTCCACTTGAGCCTGGACGTGCTCGGCCAGAACCCCGGAGCACAGCCGGTCTTCGTGACCTCATCGGCGCCGTCCGGCTGGCGAGTGCAGACCGACCAGTTGCAGCTGCTGTGGTCTTTCCGGCTGCCGACGCAGAAGACCGCGCCGGTCACGGTGACCGTTCCGGCGAACACGCCAGTCGGCACGTATTCGGTGCAGCTCAAGGCATCCGGACCGGGCGCGAATACCGTCACCCGCACCGCGAGCATCGAGGTCCGGGAACCGACGGTGTGCGCGTCGACGTCCGGGACCCAGTGCGCGGTCGATCTCGGCCACGACCGCAATCACGACGGAACCGCGACCGTCGCGGCGTCCACCGAGGGCAACTTCGACGGCAGCGGTTGGAGTTACGACGGCGACCTGATGCCGCGAGCCGGAACCTTCGTCCACAATGGAGTCACCTACGCGGCGGCCGATTCCACGGGCACCGCGGCGAACTTCGTGGAAGCACGCGGGCAATCGCTGCTGCTGCCCGCCGGAAAGCACCAGGCGGTGCAGCTGATCGGCTCGTCGCACAACGGCCCGGTGTCCACTTCGCTGACCGTGCACTACAGCGACGGAACCAGCGCGGATCTCCCGGTGACCTTCGGCGACTGGGCCGGTTCGACGCCGTCCGGCACGACCGTCGTGCTCGACATGCCGCACCGGATCAAGGCGGGCAGCGGGGTCGACGGCCCGCCGGTGCGGTTGTTCGGCATCGCCTCCACAGTGGACAGCGCCAAGACTGTCCAGTCGGTGAGCCTGCCGAACGACCCGCGCGTCCAGCTCTACGCCATCACCCTGGCCTGAGCCCGGCCGGGTTCGCCGGATCCCTCCCCTTAGTCCGGCGAACCCGGCCATCCCCCCGTTCCCCCAGAAGTCTCAGGCAGCCGCGGGCACTGCCGCGACCCGGCCCATCGCCTCCGCGTAGCACGCCTCGAACGAATCCAAAGTGGACTCCAGCGCGTGCCCGGCGATCATCTTGCCGCTCGCCGCCCCCATCCGCGCCAGCGTCGCCGGGTCGGCGACCACCGCGTGCAGCCGCTCGGCCAGCTCCCCCACGTTGCCCGGTTCGAACAGCCAGCCGTTGTAGCCCGGACGGCACAGGTGCGGCAGCGCCATCGCGTCCGCGACCACCACCGGCTTCCCCGCCGCCATCGCCTCCATCGTCGCCAGGCTCTGCAGTTCGGCGACGCCCGGCATGCAGAAGAGATCCGCGGCCGCGTAGGCGTCCAGCAAGTCCTCTTCGGACACAAAACCGCGGAACCGCACCCGGTCGGCGATCCCGAGTTCGCCAGCCAGCTTTTCCCAGTCCGCGCGGCAAGAACCGTCGCCGATGATCTCCGCATGCAGGCGAGGCACGAGCGCGACCGCGCGCAACAGCTCGTCGACGCGCTTCTCCTCGTCGAGCCGTCCGACGAACAACACCGTCGGGTCGTCGGACGTTCGCGAAACCGTGCGCAACCGGTAGCGGTCGATGTCGATGCCGCACGACACCGGGATCGCCCGCTCCGGGAAACCGTTGTCGTGCAACAGTTCCACCGCACGCGGCGTCGGCGCGGTAACCACGCGGGCCGTCGAGAACACGCGCGTCAAGTCGCGCCACGCCCACCGCGAGGCCGCGCCGCGCAGCCACGTCGGCACTCGCACGTGCCCGAACAGGTTTTCCGGCATGAAGTGGTTCGTCGCCACCCCGGGAATGCCCATCGCGGCGGCGTGCTTCAGCACGTACCTTCCGACCACGAAATGCGCCTGGACGTGCACGAGGTCGGGCTGCAACTCCTCCAGCAGCGCAGCCACGTCCTTGCTCACCTCCCAGGGCAGGCCGATCCGGAAGGTGCGGTGGAACGGGGTGCGGTGCGACCGGACCCGGTGCACCACGACGTCGCCGTCCCTTTCGGTGCGCGCCGGGCCCTCCGGGTCGACGCTGATCACGTGGACCTCGTGGCCGCGGCCGGCGAGACCGGTGGACAGCCGGTACGCGAACTGCGCCGCGCCGTTGACGTCCGGAGGATAGGTCTCGGCGGCGACCACGATGCGCAAAGGCAGGTCGTCGTTCACTGGGTGCTCCGATCTGGTGGAATGGACAGAAGAAGAACTGCCGCGGCTCAGAACGGCGACGCCGCCGACCGCCAGCACCGCCGCGGTGAGCGCGACCGCGGTCGCCGCGGTGTCGAGGTGGGTGGCTTCGCCGAGCACCCCGGCGCCGAGACCCACTGCGACCAGCGGATCCACGACGGTCAGGCACGCGACGGCGAGGTGCGGCGGACCGCATCGGTAGGACAACTGCACGAGCCAGCCGCCGACCAGCAACGCCGTCACCATCGCGGCGACGGACACCGCGGTGCCGAATTCGACGGTCCCCTCGCGGATTTCGAGGGAAACCGCGCGCATCAGCACCGAAACGAAGCCGTAGGCGGCGCCGCCGGCCGCGCCGAAACACAGTCCGCGGACCGACGGACGCGAGACGATCGCGCCGATCAGCGTCAGCAGCGCCACGCCCCCCAGCACCAGCAACGCCGCCCGCGTTTGCGCGTCGGCGCCGACCTCGGTGCTCGTGGTGCTGCCCGCGGCGACGGTCACGAACGTCCCGACGCCGAGCATGGTGACCGCGACCGCGGGCAAATCCCGCCGCCGCCGGTCGAGAATCGCGGTGATCGCGACGGCGATGACCCCGACCGGCTGCACGACGGTCAGCGGAGCCATCCCCAGTGCGACCGCGTGCACGCCCGCGCCCGAACCGAGCAGGGCCAGCCCGCCGAGCCAGCGCGGCGCGCGGATCAGCTCCCCGATCCGCGGGCGGCCGGGCAGTCCGGTGACCACGCCGTGCTGCAGAAGTGCGCCAGTGGAAAAGAAAACCGCGCCGAGCACGGCGAGCGCGATGGCGAGGATCGTCATGAGTCCACCTCGGTCCGGGCCGTCGCGGCGACCGCGAAAAGCTGTGCGTAGAGCAGGGCGTACAGCACGCGCTCGAACAACCCCAGAAATTCAGGTACGGACTGCTCCAGCAACGGCGCGTGGGCCAGCAGAAAGGCGAGCGAAGCGGCACCGGCGGCCAGCGAAAGCCAGCGCACCGCTGTCGCTTCCGGCCGGCGGCGTGCCAGCAACCATCCCGCCAGCGGCAGGCACACGAACATCGCCGCGCCGGCATACCGGTGCACCGCACCGGAAAACGACGTCTCCACGCCGGTCGGATCGGTCGGGAAGAACGTCGCGACGACCAATCCGGCCGCCCACAACGCGATCAGCACCGATTCCGGGCTGCGTTTCGGCAACCCCTGCTTGAGCAACGCGTGCCGGACCAGCAACGACGCACCGGCCAGCCCGAGCGAGGCCGCGGCCAGCAGCACCGCACCCCCGGGCGGAAAGACGTAATCGCTGATGACGTCGCGGACCGGGTCGATCGTGCCCGCCGCCACCAGGTGCAACAGGAGAATCGGCACCAGCGAGAAAGCCAACGCGCCGGCAGCGATCGCGGGCGCCGCCGCCTTGGCCTTCCGCGTTATGAGGGTCACATCGATCAGCATGCTGGCGGCCGTGACTGCCCGGCATCGGGGAACACCCTGAGATGCACCCCGGGAATCCGCGGCGCACCCCGGGGCTTTTTGCCCCTTGATCGGACCGGAACGCGCGCCTCCGGTTCGCCGTCGGCCCAGTCGGACAAATCGCCCCAAGGCGCGCTGAATAGGTCGTTATACAGCTGCCCCGCGCGTCGCGATCTTACTGTCCTTTGTGGACTTCCCGGGTCCCTCACCCGGGTGGATGTCAGTTTCCGCGGGCGAGGCCGCGAGCCGCCGCCCCTTCCCTGCTGACGGGGCGAAACCGGGCGGTGGCTTGGCGCGTTCGCCGGGTGCGTCCCGGTTGCCGCGGTCTTGGCCCCGTGTTCAGATCCCGGCGAACCCAGCCGAAGGAGCGCAATTCTCATGCAGAGGGCACTCGTCAAGGCGGTCGTCGGGGCCGCAGCCGTCGTCGCGCTGGTCAGCGCGTGCGGGTCGGGCGGATCGAACGACTCGTCCGGATCCGGAGCGTCCGGGCAGAACACCGCCCAGTCCAGCGGAGCCGCACAGCCCAGCGGAGCCAACCAGTCCGGCGACGCCGGGCAGAACGGCGCGTCCGGCCAGAACGGAGCCCCCGGGCAGAACGCCGGCGGCCCGGCCGCGCAGGCGGTCACCGCCGCGATCCAGCAGGCCTCGCAGGCCTCGCCGATCAAGTTCGAGCCGGAGAAGGCGGAATTGACCGCCAAGGCCAAGGAAGGCCTCACCGCGATCGCGAAAGCCATGCAGGGCAACGATGTCAAGCTGAAGGTCGAGACCCACGCCGGCTACCCGGACGCGGACAAGGCCAAGAAGCTGTCCGAGGAGCGCGCGCAGGCGATCTCGACCGCGCTCGAGGGCGACGGCGTGGCCAAGGACCGCATCCAGGCCGAGCCGAGCGGAAGCGAGAAGGCACAGGGCGACCAGGCGTTGGACACGCAGCTCAGCGTCGCTTCGTGACTCCTGCCCCGTCCCCCCGCCGGCATTACCTGGTCGGGCCGAGCGGCTATCCGAACTTCGGCGACGAACTGATCGCCGCGGCTTGGATCCGCCGCTTGGCCCGCACCGAGCCGGACGCGGAAGTCTGGCTCGACACCCATTCGCCGGGTCCCGCACAGCATTTGTTCGGCGACCTGCATCCGCGTTTGCGCTGCACGGACACCTTGTGGCGGCTGTGCGGCGAAGCGCCGTCGGACGATCCGTGGGAAGTCGCGTCCTGGGTGCGGTCCGCGGTACACGACCCCGGTCGCGCGCCGCGCTGGGACGCGGGGATCGAACTGCTCGGCAAGCTCGACGTCGTGCATCTGATCGGCGGCGGTTACGTCAACGCGCTGTGGCCCCGGCACCTGGGACTGGTCGCCGGGGCCGCCGCGGCCGCGCAGCGTTCCGGAGCCCGTTCGGCGATGACCGGACAGGGTTTCGTCCCCTTCCCGCCGGGCGCGGCCGTATTGTTGCGCGCGCTTGCCGAGCGTTTCGACGTCGTGGACGTCCGCGACGATCCGTCCGCCGAACTCCTGCACGGCGTCGCGGGTGTCGAGCGGTCCTGCGACGACGCTTTCCTTGCGCCGCAACCGCCGACGACGCCCACGACGCGCGAGTTCGTCCTGTGCATGCAGTCGGACATCGGCACCGAGCGACCGTCCTCGCTCGCCGCCCAGGTGCTCGGCCTGGTGCGCGAGTGGCGGCTGCCGCCGGGCGAACTCGCTGTGGTGGAAGGGATTCCTCGCGTCGACCGCGAGGTTTTCGCGTTGCTGGAACACGAACTGCCCGGTGCGGAATTCCACCCGTTCCGCGACGTGTGGCATCGCGGTCTCCCGCTCGCGCCCGGACAGACCTGGATCTCCAGCCGCTTCCATCTGCATCTGGTCGCCGCCGCTGCGGGCGCGACCGGCGTGGCAGTCGACGTTTCGCCGGAGTACTACACCACGAAACACCAGAGCCTCATCGAACTCGGTTCTGGATGGACACTCGTCCCAGCCGGTGCCGAGAAACCACCGGAACGCCCTTCCGGCAACGGTTTCCCGGCACACGTGCTGCACCACTGCGCGAACCTCAAACGCTCGGTCGCCGAAGCCGTCTACGGTCCGGAACTGCCCAAGACCCGCACCCGGTGGCCGCGGCTCAGTTGAGTTTGCTGCGGCTCTGATCGGCGAGCGCGCCGAGGCCGATGCACAACGCACCCGCGATGAACAGCAGCGAAACACCCCAGGTCGCGTGCGTCGCGGAGGCTTCCACGATCGCCAACGCGGCCAGCGGGGCCAGCCCGCCGGACACCGCTCCCCCGACCTCGCGGCCGGTGCCCAGCCCGGTCGAGCGGACCTCGGCCGGGAACTGCTTGGCCAGGAACGCTCCTTGCGCCGACAGCATCGCCGGAACCACGATGCCGGTCGCCAGCACGAGGCCGAGCCAGATGAACCAGCTGCTTCCGGTGTCGAGCAGCCAGAAGAACGGGAACGCCAGCAATCCCGTCGCGACCCCGCCGGCGACCACGACCTTCTTCGCGCCGATCCGGTCGCTGATCCACCCGGCGATCGGCACCGTCACGATCGCCGTCGCGCTCGCGATGCTGATCCCCAGCGCGCCGATATTCGCCGGCACGCCACGGAAATTCGTCAGGTAGGCGAGCGAGAACGTCTTGAACACGTAGCTGACGCCGTTGTAGCCGATGGTGATCACCATGACCACCGCGAGCGCGCGCCAGTCACTGCGGAACAGCTTCACCAACGGCCGGTTCGCCCAGCCGCGCGGCCGGTTTTTCTTGCTGCGCACCAGGTTCTCGAACTCCGGGGTTTCCGGAACCCGGCGGCGCACCCACAGTCCGACGCCGACGAGCAGGAAGCTGGCCAGGAACGGGATCCGCCAGCCGAACCCGTGCAGGAACTCCTTGTCCAAAGTGGTCAGTCCGGCGACGGCGAGCGAGGAGACGAGCAACCCGACGTTCACGCCCAGCGCGGGCCACGAACCTTGCCGCCCGCGTTTGCGCGGATCAGCGTGCTCGTAGGCGACTGCGATCGCGCCGCCGAATTCCGCCCCGGCGCCGAGTCCTTGCAGCAGCCGCAGCACCACGAGCAGAACCGGCGCGAGAAGCCCGGCGCTCGCGTAACTCGGCAATAATCCAATGCCTGCCGAGGAAACGCCCATCAGCACGAAGGTCCACGACAGCACTTTCTTGCGCCCGATCCGGTCGCCGAGCGCACCGAACACGATGCCGCCGATCGGGCGGGCCAGGAAGCCGACCGCGAAGGTCGCGACCGAGGCCATCGTCGCGGCGGCGTCGTTGCCGGGCGGGAAGAAGACGTGGCCGAACACCAGCGCGGCCATCGACGCGTAGAGATAGAAATCGAACCACTCGAGCGCGGAGCCGACGACCACCGCGACCCCGACTCCGCGCGGGGCTTTCCGGGTCGTTCCGACGCTGTCGTCCACAACACTGGGCATGGTCCTGCTCTCCGGAACTGGGGCACAGGCGAGCGGAAGCCAGCCGGCGCGCGCCGTTGCGTGCGTATTTGGGAACGCATGATGCGTATATCCGGATGCTAAGAGGCCGCAGGGTCGGCGGTCAAGGGGGTGGATCGAGGGTCGTGCGTGTTGATCACGGTTCTAGCCGCGCCCAACACGCACGCGGTGAGTCAGCTCTGGCGCGCGGCTTCCCAGCGCTTCACGACCGCTGCGGTGATGCCGGCGAGCGCGTCGCCGATCTCCGGCAGGCGGCCGGAAATCCGCGTGGTCGGGCCCGCGACCGCGATCGCCGCGACGACCTCTCCGTCGACCAGGATCGGCCGCGCCGCCGCGCTCACGTCGGGCAGGGTTTCGCCGCGGTTGAGCGCGACGCCCTCGGCGCGGACGGTGTCGAGTTCGTCCATCGCGGCCCGCACGCGCTCGGCGTCCGGGAGCACTGACTTCAGGTACGCCTCGCGCCGGCGCGCCGACCAGTACGCGAGAACGATCTTGCCCGCGCTCGGCGGATACAGCGGTCGCCGCGTGCGGAGCGGTGCCGAGTAGCGGATCGGCTGCTCGGACTCGACCGCGTCCACGTAGATGAGCGAATCCCCGACCTCGGCGCCGAGCATCACCGTCTCGCCGAACCGGCGGCGCAGCTCCTCCAGGGCGGGCCGGGCCGCGGTCGCGATGCCGGGCAGGCCGCCGGTGAGCAGGTTCCCCAGCGCCGGGCCGAGCCGGTAGGCACCGTCGGCCTCGACCAGGTAGCCGGTTGACACCAAGCCTTTGACCAGGCCGAACACCGAGGATTTGGGCGCGTCGAGAGCGACCGACAGCTCGTGCAGCCGCATCCCGGGCTGCCGCGCGACGCACTCGAGGATGCTGGTGACGCGGCCGACCGTCCGGTGCGCCTTGGCGCTCGACTCGGTCATGACAGCCTCCCCTGCGTTCGCAGATACGAACCCTATCGCGCCGACCGCCCGGAACGGCGCTTGACCCGAACCGCGCGCCGCCTTACGTTGGACGTATATCCGAACTTAGCGTTCTCATATACGCACGATGGAGAGCAGCACTGTGGACTTCCAGCTGAGCCAAGACCAGGAGGACATCCGGCGCGCCGTGCGCGAGCTGGCCGCCCGGTTCCCCGACGAGTACTGGGCCGAACGCGACGAACGGGCCGAGTTCCCGCGCGAGTTCTACGACGCGTTCGCCTCCGCGGGCTGGCTCGGCATGGCGATCCCGGAGCAGTACGGCGGCGGCGGGCTCGGCATCCTCGAAGCCGCGCTGCTGCTGGAAGAAGTGGCCGCGTCCGGGGCCGGGATGAACGGGTGCAGCACGATGCACCTGACGATCTTCGGGCTGAACACGATCGTCAAGCACGGCAGCGAGGAAATGCGCCGGGAGATCCTGCCCGGCGCGGTCGACGGGTCGCTGCACGTCTGCTTCGGCGTGACCGAGCCGGACGCGGGCACCGACACCACGCGCATCTCCACCTTCGCCCGCCGCGACGGCGATTCCTACGTGGTGCACGGCCGGAAGGTCTGGATCACCAAGGCGGGCCAGTCGCAGAAGATGGTGCTGATCGCCCGCACCACGCCGCGCGAAGAGGTGGAGAAGCCGACCGACGGCATGTCCCTGTTCGTAGTGGACATCGAGTCCGACGCGGTGCAGCTGCGCGCGATCCCCAAGCTCGGCCGCAACGCGGTGTCCTCCTACGAGGTGCTGATCGACGGGCTGCGGGTGCCGGAATCGGCGCGTGTCGGCGAGGAGGGCAAGGGCTTCCGGTACCTGCTCGACGGGCTCAACCCGGAACGCATCCTGCTCGCCCACGAAGCGCTCGGCATCGGCCGCGCCGCCCTGCGCCGCGCGGTTCGCTACGCCGGGGAACGGCAGGTGTTCGGCCGTCCGATCGGGCAGAACCAGGGGCTGGCGTTCCCGCTGGCCGAGGCCGCGACCCGGCTCGACGCGGCGGAGCTGATGGCGCGCAACGCCGCCTGGCGCTACGACCGCGGTCTGCCGGCCGGCAAGGAGGCGAACATGGCGAAATGGCTGTGCGCGGACGCCGGGTTCCAGGCCGCCGACCAGGCGATCCAGACCCACGGCGGGATGGGCTACGCGCGGGAGTACCACGTCGAGCGCTACTTCCGCGAGGCGCGGCTGCTGCGGCTCGCGCCGATCAGCCAGGAAATGGTGCTGAACTACGTGTCCCAGCACGTGCTCGGGCTGCCGAGGTCCTACTGATGGGCGCGCTCGACGGGCTGCGGGTGCTGGACCTGTCGCGGGTGCTGGCCGGGCCGTACTGCACGCAGATGCTGGCCGACCACGGGGCCGAGGTGATCAAGGTCGAATCGCCCGCCGGGGACGAGACGCGGGGCTGGGGTCCGCCGTTCCTGTCCGAAGGGACCAGCGCGTACTACGCGAATCTCAACCGGGGCAAGAAGAACATCGTGCTCGATCTGTCCGGTCCGGACGGTCGTTCGCTGCTCGGCACCCTGCTCGCGGGAGCCGACGTGGTGGTGGAGAACTTCAAGGCGGGCACGCTCGCGCGCTGGGGCTGGCCGGACGAGACGATCCGGGCGGAGTATCCGGCGCTGATCCATTGCCGCATCACCGGGTTCGGCACGGACGGACCGCTCGGCGGGCTGCCCGGGTACGACGCGGTGTTGCAGGCCTATGGCGGGCTGATGAGCGTGAACGGCGAGGCCGACGGGCCGCCGTTGCGGATCGGCGTGCCGGTGGTCGACGTGGTGACCGGGGTGCTCGGGTTTTCCGGGATCCTGCTGGCACTGCACGAGCGGGCGCGGTCCGGGCTCGGGCAGCTGGTGGATTGTTCGTTGCTGGACACGGTGATCAGCTTGCTGCATCCGCATTCGGCGGCGTGGCTGGCTGACGGCGCGGTGCCGCAGCGGACAGGGTCCGCGCATCCGTCGATCGCGCCTTACGAGACTTTCTCGACGGCGGACGGGCTGTTCTTTGTCGGCGCGGGGAATGACCGGCAGTTCGCGGCGTTGGTCGACGTGCTCGGTGCGCCTGGGCTGGCTTCCGATCCGCGGTTTGCTTCGAATGCCGACCGGGTCAGCAATGTGGGTTCGTTGCGGGCCGAGCTGAGTGTCCTCATCAGACAGTACAAACGGGACTCCTTGACCGAGTTGTTGCTGGCGAAGGGAGTTCCGGCTTCGCCGGTGCACGATATCGCGGAGGCGATGAACGCGCCGCAGGTACGGCACCGGGAAATGGTCGTGGAACGGGACGGGTATCGCGGGGTCGGGGTGCCGGTGAAACTCGGCCGTACGCCGGGGTGCGCCGCGGAATCGCCGCGACCGCCGGGAGCGGATACCCGGGAGGTGCTTGCCGCGGCGGGGCTGTCCGCAGAAGAAGTCGATGCCGCGCTCTCCATCGGTGCGGCGCATACGCAGCTCAAGCCGCAGCGGTCTGACTGAGTGGTGGCAGTTCGGCTTCACCCGCGATGCCAGGGCTGGGCTTTGCGCCAGGTCAGGTACTCGTCGAAGATGGCCGCCGTCCCGCGGGGCTGAGCCTGCTTCTCGAAGAACTCGTCCAGCAGCGAGAAGAGCAGGTCGTTCGCGGTGTCCCGGCCCGCACCGGCGGCTTCGTCGCGCCAGCCCTCGTGCGGTCCGGGAAGCCTGTGAGCAGCTGCCCGCCGTTGCCGGTGTCGACGCCGAGGAGGAACGTGCAGTAGTCGTGATAACTGCCGTCCAGCCCGTAAAGCCCCGGGTATCGGCGGATCTCGCCGAACAGTTTCCGGTAGTCCATGGTCCGCCCAGGCTAGTGGTTGGCTCACCGCCAGGGACGGACCGGCGTCCCCCGCCATCGGGTGCGTGGCGGGACCGTCTCCCCCGCCATCACCAGCGAACCCGAACCGACCGTCGCGCCGTCGGAAATTCCGCTGCCCGGCAGTTGGAACGCGCGCGGCCCGAGGGTCGCTCCAGCACCGAGGCGCACCGGATCCAGCCGCATGACGCGGTCGTGGAACAGGTGTGTTTGCAGCACGCAGCCACGGTTCACCACGGCACCGTCGCCGAGGTGGACGAGGTCCGTTTCCGGCAGCCAGTAGCTCTCGCACCAGACGCCGCGGCCGATCCGGGCACCGAGGGTGCGCAGCCACCAGTTCAGCACCGGCGTGCCGAGGAACGATCCGGCGAACCACGGCACCGCGAGCGTCTCGACGAACGTGTCGTACAGCTCGTTCCGCCACACGAACGCGCTCCACAATGGATGCCGTCCCGGCCGGAACCGGCCGACCAGCGTCCATTTCATCAGCGTCGTCAGCAGCGCGGCGAAGAGACCGGCCGAGACGAACACCGCGGGCGCGAGCGCGGCGGCGATCCAGAAGCCGTCCGCGATGTCCACTCCGGTCAGTACCGCGCTCACGGCGAGCCCGAGCAGGCCCGCGATCAGCAGCGGCGCGATCCGGCAGGATTCGACCAACGCGCGGGCGAGTTTCAACCGGCGCGGCGGCGCGAAGGTGCGGGCGGGATCGGCGGTGTCGGCGGTCCGGCGCAGCTCCAACGCGGGGCGGCCGAGCCAGGACGTGCCGTCGGGGACGTCTGCCGGGGTGTCGGACAGGACGCCGACCAGCGCTGCCGAACCGAGCGTCCGGTCCGGGCCGACGACGGCGGAGTTGCCGACGAACGCGCGTTCCCCGACTTCCGAGACGCCCAGCCGGACCCAGCCGCGGTCCAGTTCGTACGGTGCGGCGAGGACGTCGTCGGCCAGGAACGCGCCGTCCCGCACTCGCAGCAGTGACGGCAGACTGAGCACAGTGGACAGTTCCACGCCGCGGCCGATTCGGGCGCCCAGCAGTCGCATCCAGACCGGCGTCGCCAGCGCGGCGTAGAGCGGGAACAGCTGCCGCCGGGCGATTTCCAGCAGTTCGTGCACGAACCAGGCCGACCAGCCCGCGCGGCTGAGCACCGGATAAACCCCCGGTCGCACGGCCAGGCTGGCCAGCCGCACGAGCAGGACGATCGTCAAGGCGTACACGACGATTCCGGCGAGGACGAGCAACGGCGTCCACGGCAGGATCGCCAGTGCGGCACCGCGCGGATCGTCCGCCGCCGGAATCAGCAACAATGCGACCACGATCAGCGGGATCGCGGACACCAGCATGAACATCGATCGCACCGTGCCGCCGAGCGCGAAGGCCAGCGAATACCGCTTCGCCCGCGGTGCCGCCACGGTCGGCCGCGATGGGCGTTCGCCTGAGGGCCCGGCCGGGGAGCCGCCCCAGACCGCGCCGTCCGGTACGCGGGTGTCGAGTGTCGAGCCCGGCAACAGCACCGATCCGGTGCCGAGATCCGTGCCCGGCAAGAGCGTGCTGCGGCCACCGACGCGGGCACCGGCTCCGACCCGGACGCGGCCGATCCGCAGCACCGGGCCGTCCAGCCACCATCCGGCCAGGTCCGCTTCGGGCTCGATCGCGCAGCTGTCGCCGAAGTCGGCGAGGCCGCTCACCGGGGGCGGCGAATGCAGGTCCACACCTCGGCCGACCCGATTGCCGAGCAACCGCGCATACGGCGCGGCGAGCGGGGTTCCGGCGACTCCGGGCGGGCCGGCCACCGCGGCGAACCGTTCCGCCGTCCACAGTCGCATGTGGACAATGCCGCCGCGCCGGTACTCCCCCGGCGCGAGCTTTCCGCGCAGCACCCGCACGCCGCCCGCGGCGAGCAGCATCCGGCCGGGCGGGCTCAGCAGCACCAGCCACGCGGGCACGAGGATCCACCACGACATTCGCGGCAGCCACTGCAACGGCAGCCCCAGCGAAACCAGCGAGCCAAGCAGCGACACCGAAAGCAGCCACCGCGTTCCGGACAGGGCCAGCAAAACCAGCTGCACCCCGGCCTGCCACCAGCCGCTGCCGCGCACCGGAGCGACCTGCGGCTCTTCCGCCGCGACGGTTTCGACCGGCGCTCCGGCGAGGCGTTCGTACAGCTCCCGCGGCGTCGGGCAGGAGTACACATCGGACACTGCCGCGCTCGGATACCGCTCGCGCAGCACGGAAACGAGCCGCGCGGCGGTCACGCTCGAGCCGCCGAGGTCGAAGAAGTCGTCGTCCGGACCGGCCGTGGTCCCGAGGTGTTCGCTCCACACCTGCAACAGCCAAGCCAGCTTCGGATCGGACGGCACCACCGGCACGGCGGCCGGTTCCTCCAGCGGCCACGGCAACGCGTCGCGGTCGAGCTTGCCCGACGCGCGCACCGGCAGACCCGGGACCAACGCGAGCCGGGGCACCAACGCCGCGGGCAACCGGTCCCGCAGAAGACTGCGCGCTGCGGTGCGATCGAGGCTCTCGCCCTCCGGCACCACGTAGCCGACCAGCACCTGCGCGCCGCTGTCCGTGCGCTGCACGACCGTCGCGGCGGCCGCGACACCGGGCAGCGCACGCAGCGCGGCGTCGATCTCGCCCAGTTCGACGCGTCGTCCGCCGATCTTGACCTGGCCGTCCGCGCGGCCGACGAACTCCAGCCCCTCCGGCACCGCGCGCACCAGATCGCCGCTGCGGTACGCGCGGCTCCAGCCGAGCCCCGGCAGCGGCACGAATTTCTGCGCGTCCTTCGCCGCGTCCAGGTACCGGGCGAGGCCAGCACCACCGATCACCAGTTCCCCGCTGCGGCCCCACGGCACCGGGATGCCCGCCGGGTCCTCGGGGTCGACGACCGCGAGTTCCCAGCCGTCGAGCGGCAGCCCGATCCGCACCGGTTCGCCCGCGCGCAGCCGTTGTGCGCACGCGACGACGGTGGTTTCCGTTGGGCCGTAGGTGTTCCAGATTTCCCGTTTGCCGTCGTCGAAGCGCGTCACGACCTCCGGCGGGCACGCTTCGCCGCCGAGGATGAGCAACCGGACGCTGGCCAGAGTGTCCACTGGCCACAGCGCGGCGAGCGTCGGCACCGTGGACACGACCGTGACGCCCCGCTCGACCAGCCACGGTCCGAGGTCGGCACCCGCGCGGACGAGCGAGCGCGGCGCCGGGACCAGGCACGCGCCGTGCCGCCACGCCAGCCACATCTCCTCGCACGACGCGTCAAACGCGACACTCAGCCCGGCCAGCACACGATCGCCCGGGCCGAGCGGCCGTGCGGTGCAGAACAGCCGGGCTTCAGCGTCCACAAAGGCCGCAGCCGCGCGATGCGTGACCGCGACGCCCTTGGGTTTGCCGGTGGAGCCGGAGGTGAAGATGATCCACGCGTCGTCCTGCGGCTGCGGACGGACTCGCGGCCACTGCGGTCCACGCGACGCCGGCACTCCCGCATCGGTCAGGACCAGGCTTATCTGAGCTTCCGTCCACACGGTCTCGGCGCGGTCGGCCGGATCGTCGGCGTCGACCGGGACATAAGCCGCGCCAGTGGAAAGAACGGCGAGAATGCTGCGGTACAGAGCCGCCGTGCCGGAGGTCATCCGGATGCCGACGCGGTCGCCCGGCATGACCCCGGCGGTGCGGAGGCGTCCGGCGAGTTCTTCGACCTGTGCGGCGAAATCGCGGTACGTCGCGCGCTCGGTTCCGTCGTCCAGTGCGAGCGCGTCCGGGTGGTTGCGCACCGTTTCGGCGAAAATGTCGTAAAGCGTGCGCACGGCGGGCGCGGGGCCCGCCTGGTAAACCGCCGTCGCCTTTTCGGCGAGCCTCTCGGGCGCGACGATGCGCGCCCGATCCGCGTCCAGCGTCACAGGAAAACCTCTTTCCAGGAGAACACGAGTCACGAAACCGGCCGGAAACCACTCAACAATGGGCGGCGTGAGGCCGGGCTGAAGCAGCAGCGCCGTTCCCGGACGCTGAAATCGGAACAAGAACAGATATCGGGCAATCCCCCCGGCCGCTGCTGTGCGGCTCGTCACGCGAGTCCGGACATTAGCGGACGCAGTGCCGCCGGCGTCACTCGGCAGAGTTAATTTCGGAATTCGTTCTCAACCGGTTCACAGGATCTTTGTGCTTCTCCCGTTCACCGCACGCAGGGCACCCCGCCTCCGGACAATTCGTCGGCGGGCGAAACCGGGGCGACCGGCACCGGAACGGCCTCGCCGGCCTTTTCCCGGAAATCAGTGCCCAGCACCAGCTTCAACTCCCCCGCCGCCAGCGCGCCGTCGTAGCCCACGCCGTACCCGCCGCCGAGGGCGGCCACGAGCTTCGCCGCCGACGCGGAATCTCCGCGCCCGTAGCGGACGACGGTGCGGCGCGTGTGCCGCGCGTTGGACGTGCGCCCGGCGCGGTATCCCCGCGACGGGAGAGTCTTCAGCACCCGAGCGGCCGCGCCCTCACGGCCGCTCGCGTTCACCACGTCCACCGCGGGCCCGGCCGTCGCGGCGGGCGGCGGCGGGACGGTCCGGCCGAGCAGCCGGGCCGCGGCGGCCCGTATTTGCACCGGATCGACGATATTGACGTCTTCGCCGCGCGCGTCTTTTTCGAACCGTTCGACTGGAAGCGACGCCAAGGTCAGATCCCCGCCTGCGAACGATTCCGCCTGCCGCGCCAGCGCGTTGAGGTCGAGCCCGGAATCGATCGCGACATTCTGCCGCGCGACCGAAACCAGCTGCCCGAGTTTCCCCGGGTCGCCGAACACCCCGCCTTCTTCCAGCTGATGCGCCAGCGAAACGAGAAACGCTTGCTGGCGCCGTTCCCGGTCCAGGTCGGTGAACTCGTGCTGCGAATCGCGCCGCTGCCGCACGAACGCGAGCGCCTGCGCCGCGGAAATCGACTGCTGCCCGCTCGGGAAATCCGCGCCCGAGTAACTGTCGTGGGCGGCCTCGGTCAAACACACCGTGATCGGCTGCACGACCTGCGCCAGCTGATAGAACGCGACCAGGGTGACTTCGACGAAATGGTCCACCGCGACTCCGCCGAGGAACTGGCGCACCGTAGCGACTTCTGCCGCGCGGCCGGCGTCCCGGGACCTCTGTTCGCGAGCCGCCTTCTCGGTGACACCTTGCGCGGCAAGACGTTTGGCTTCCGCGGCGAACGCGTACCCGTAAGCCTCCTTGATCCGGCCCTGGCACACCCCGTCCGGACAGCCGGCGAGATCGGTGTAGTCGTCGCGCGGGATGGAGATGACCGTGGGATGCCCGCCGTCCGCCGGAACGTGCAGCAGCATCAGCACATCGGTGTTGTACCCGCCGACGTGCTGGTCTCCCGCGTGCAGCTGTTCGTACAGCTCGGCGGGAAGCGGTTCGCCCCGTTCGTCGAGCCGCGAATCGAGTCCCATGACGAGGATGTTGGTGTCCCCGCCCGGCCGGGCCTGCCCGTCGAGCGCGGTCGACGTGGTGACCCCGGACAGCAGCGCGCGCAGCTCGGCCCACCCGTAGGCGGCCCCGCCCAGCAGGACCGCGACCAGCGCGACCACGCCGATCCGTTCGGCCCAGTGCCCGTTCGCGCGCTCCATCGCTCACCGCTCCTCCCTCCGGCGGCACCCGGTCTACTCCAGGGTTCCTGTGAGAGCGATGAGAGAGAGGACCGGCCGGGCAGCCCGCCGAGGTCGGACGGGCTGCCGCGTGCCGAAAGGCACACTTTGGAGGGTCAGCGCCGCCGTTCGCGAAGATCGCCGGGGCGGACGCCGACCAGCAGCACCACGACGGCGAGCAGGATGATGCCCGCGCTGATCTGCAGCCCCAGCGACAGGCTCCCGGTCGAGGATTCGATGAACCCGAGCAGCGACGGCGAAGCGGCGGCGGCGAACGAGCCCATCGACGTCACGACCGCGATCCCGGTCGCCGCGGCCCGGTCGGTCAGATAGATCGACGGGATCGAGTAGAACACCGTCAGCCCCGAGTAGTGCGCGGCCGCCATCACCGCGAGCAGCAGGATGACCACCACGACGTTGCCGCCGGACACCGAGATCGCCAGCATCGCGAACACCGCCACGATCCAGCTCGTCGCCGCGTGCCAGCGCCGTTCCAGGGTGCGGTCGGAATGCCTGCCGACCAGCAGCATCACCACGATGCCGAGCAGCGGCGGGATCGCCGAGAAGAAGCCGAGGTTCAGCACGTTGCCGACGCCGGCGTTGGCGATGATCCGCGGCGTCCAGTACGAGACGGCGTTCGCCAGGGTGTACGCGCCGCACGCGCAGAGCCCGAGGATCCAGACCTTCGGGTCGCGCAGCGCGAGCAGCAGTCCGCTGTGCTTCTGCTTCGTCTCCCCTTTGTCGCGCAGGTCCGCGTCGAGGTCGGCGCGCACGGCGGCCTTCTGGTCCGCGGTGAGCCACTTCGCCTGCTCCGGGCCGTCGGTGACGAAGAGCAGCACGAGCCCGGCCAGCAGGATCGGCGGGATCCCTTCGATCAGGAACAGCCACTGCCAGTCCGCGAGCCCGCCGACGCCGCCGAGCGAGTGCATGATCCAGCCCGACATCACCGACCCGAGCGCGCCGGACACCGGGATGCCGATGAAGAACACGGCCGTCATCCGCGTCCGCCGCGACGACGGGAACCACAGCGACAGCAGGTACAGCGCGCCGGGGAAGAACCCGGCCTCCGCGACGCCGAGCAGGAAGCGCGCGGCGTAGAACATGATCTCGTTCTGCACGAACAGGGTCACCACGGTCATCACGCCCCAGGTGGCCATGATGCGGGCGAGCGTCTTGCGCGCGCCGATGCGGGCGAGCAGCGCGTTGCTCGGGACTTCGAAGAGGATGAAGCCGACGAAGAACAGCGTGACGCCGAGCCCGTACACCGCCGGGCCGAAGCCGAGATCCCGTTTGAGGCCCTGCTGCGCGATCCCGATGTTGGTGCGGTCGATGTAGCTCACGACGTAACACAGCACCAGCAGCGGCATGACGCGCCGGGCGATCGTGCGATAGGTCGCTTTGCGGTCGACGGCGGCGGTTGCCGGAGCGCCGGTGACAGCGGATGGTTCGGCCACGGCTGAGACTCCTTCGTCCGGATCGGGCGAGTGGCAGTCTCCGCATCGAGTGTTGAGTTTGTCAACACCCAGCGGGTAACGGCTACGATGCACGGCCATGGCCGAACGCGCAGACGGACACGACCTGGTCCCCATCTCCGGACTGCTGTCCTACCGGCTCTCGCGCACGTCGTCGGCGATGTCGCGCAGCGCCGCGGTGCGCTACCGGCGGGACTTCGACGTGAGCCTCGGCGAATGGCGCGCGATCGCGCTCATCGCGGCCGACCCGACGCTCACGCTCAACCGGCTGGCCCGCCGCGCCGGACTCGACAAAGCGCAGATGAGCCGCGTGGTCAGCCGGCTGACCGACCGCGGGCTGGTGAACCGCACCGCCGGGTCAGGGCGCACGTCGCAGCTGGCGCTGACCGCCGAGGGCACCCGGGTGTACCGCGGCCTGATCACCGCCGCCAACGAGCGCGACGCGGACTTCCTCGCCACCCTGACCGGCGAGGAGGCGCGCGTGCTGGACCGCGCGCTGGACAAGCTGGCCGAGCACGCGCTGGCCGTCGAGGAGAGTGAGCGGGCTCACCCGGCCGCCGAGTAGTGTTGACTTTATCAACACCCTCGCGTACTTCTGGATCCACCGACGAGGAGGTGGGCCCAGGATGTCCGACGCCGTCACGATCTGCGAGTGCTTCGCCCGCGACGGGCTGCAGCACGAGCCGGAGCCCGTGCCGACCGCGACGAAGATCGCGCTGCTGAACGCCTTCGCGCGCACCGGTTTCCGCCGGATCGAGGCGACCAGCTACAGCCATCCGGCGCGGGTGCCCGGGTTCTCCGACGCGTCCGAGGTGCTCGCCGGGATCGACCGGCACCCGGGCGTCGCGTTCAAGGCGACCTGCCCGAACCCGCGCGCCGTCGAACGCGCGCTCGCGGACCTCGAGGCCGGGCACGGTGCCGAAGAGCTGAGCCTGCTGGTGTCCGCCACCGAAGCGCACACCGAGCGGAATCTGCGCACCACGTGCACTGGTCAATGGGAGCGCGTGACCGAGATGGTCAAGCTCGCCGACGGCCGGTTTCGCCTGGTCGGAGTGGTTTCGGTGGCGTTCGGCTGCCCGTTCGAGGGCAAGGTCGACCCGGGCCGGGTGGCCGAGGACGTCGCGCGGTTCGCCGACCTCGGCGCGAGCCTGGTGACCTTGGGCGACACCACCGGCGTCGCGACCCCGGGTTCGGTGCGCGCGCTGTACACCCGGTTGTCCCGCGAACACCCGGACCTGCCGCTGGTCGCGCACCTTCACAACACGCGCGGGACCGGCATCGCGAACGCCGTCGCCGCGCTGGAAGCCGGGTGCCGGCATTTCGATTCCGCGATGGGCGGTGTCGGCGGGCATCCGGCGAAGATCGGCTACGGGGCCGGGCTCACGGGCAACGTGTGCACCGAGGACCTGGCCAGCCTGTTCGCCGCGATGGGCGTCGAAACCGGCCTCGATCTCGACCAGCTCGCCGCGGCGTCCGCGGCCTGCGAAGAAGCGCTCGGCCGCCCGCTGCACAGCATGGTCGCCCGCGCCGGCTTCGCGTCCGCCTGACTTTTCTTTGGGGAGAAACCTGTGCTGCTGACTGAAAATCACGAGGCCGTCCGCGTCCTCACGTTGAACCGGCCGGACAAACTCAACGCGCTCGACACCGCGCTCACCCGGGCGCTCGACACCGCGCTTGACGAAGCCGGCCGAGACCCGCGCGTCCGCGCTGTCGTTTTGACTGGGGCCGGGCGCGGGTTCTGCGCCGGGGCCGATCTGAACGAGTTCTCGTCGCTCACGCCGGACCAGCCGGAGGCCGTTCTCGAGCGTGCCGCGCTCACCGCCCGGTTGCAGACGCGCATGCAGCAGCTGCCGGTTCCGGTCGTCAGCGCGGTGCGCGGGGCGGCGGTCGGCGGCGGTGCCGGTCTCGCGATCGGAGCGGACCTGGTTGTCGCCGGGTCGGACCTGAAATTCGGCTACCCCGAGCTGAAGCATTCGATCGTGCCCGCGCTGGTGATGACCGGGCTGGTCCGGCATCTCGGCCGGAAGCTGGCGTTCGAGCTGGTCAGCACCGGGCGGCTGCTCACCGCCGCGGAAGCCCTGTCGTACGGGCTGGTGAACCAGGTGGTCGAACCCGCCGAGATCGTGCCCGCCGCGCTCGCCGTCGCGCAGCGCTGGGCCTCGGTCGAACCTCGGGCGCTCGCTGCCGCGAAGGACCTCTTCTACCGCGTCGCGGACCTGCCGACGGACGCCGCGATGCGCGCCGGCCAGGACGTCAACGCCCTGATGCGCGGGTTCCGCTCATGACCGGCCCGCTCGCCGGAGTCACGGTCCTGGACCTCTCGCGGGTCCTCGCCGCGCCGCTGGCCACCCAGATCCTCGCCGAACTCGGCGCGACCGTGATCAAGGTCGAACGCCCTGGCACCGGCGACGAAACCCGCGGCTTCGAACCCCGGCTGCCGCACGGCGAGAGCGCGTACTTCTTCGCGTTCAACCGCGGCAAGCAATCGGTCACTGTGGACTTGAAGGACCCGCGCGGCCGCGACGTCGTCCGGAAGCTGGCCGCGCGCGCCGACGTCGTCGTGGAGAACTTCCTGCCCGGCACGCTCGACCGGCTCGGCCTCGGCTACGCGGAATTGTCCGCGGCGAACCCGGACCTCGTGCTGGTGTCCGCGACCGGCTTCGGCCAGACCGGGCCGGACGCGCACCGCAAGGGCTACGACACGGTGTTCCAGGCGCTGTCCGGCGTGATGGCGATGACCGGCGATCCCGCTGGTCCGCCCGCGAAAACCGGGGTGCCGGTGGCGGACCTGACGTCGGGGCTGTGGGTGGTGATCGCCGTGCTGACCGGGCTCGCCGGGCGTTCGTCCGACGGTCGCGGCCGGCACCTCGACGTGGCCATGATGGACGTCCAGCTCAGCCTGCACGCCTTGAACGCGGCGCGGCTGTTCGCGCTCGGCGAGGACCCGGTCCGCACCGGGACCGAGCATCCGGGGCGGGTGCCGTCGGCGGCGTTCCAGGCCGGGGACGGCGAATGGCTGCACATCAGCGGCAGCGACCAGCATTGGCAGCCGCTGTGCACCGTGCTCGGATTGTCCACTTTGGCCGCTGACCCTTCGCTGGCGCACAACGCGGGTCGCGTCGAACATCGCGCGCGCGTCATGAAGGCGCTGCGCGGGGCGATCGCCCAGCACGACCGGGATCAGCTGGTCAAAGAACTACAGGCGGCCGAGGTCCCCGCTGGCGCGGTGCGTTCGGTCCGCGAGGCGCTGGCCGATCCGCACGCCGTCGCGCGCGGGGTCGTCGGGGAGTTCACGCATCCCGTCGAAGGCTCGTTCCCAGCGCTGCGCACGCCGTTGCGCGAGACTTCCGGAGACGCTCCGGCACCGGGAACGCCTCCGGTGCTCGGCGCGGACACCGACGTCGTGCTGCGCGACCTGGCGGGACTGTCGGACGACGAGATCGAGGGCCTGCGGGCCGCGGGAGTGATCTGATGAACGAACGCGTGACGCTGGATGTCACCGACGGAATCGCCCGCGTCGAACTGGCCCGCCCGTCGGCGCGCAATGCCGTGGACCTCGCGATGTGCCACGCGCTGAAGGAAGCCTTCGACGCCGTTGACATCTCAGACGCCCGGGTTGTTCTGCTCAGCGGTGCCGGTCCGGTCTTCTGCGCCGGGGCGGACTTGAAGGAACGGACCGGCAAGGACGCCGCCTGGGTCCGCCGCCGCCGAGTCGCGTCCTTCGCGGCTTACGCGGCGATCGAGGCCTGCCGCTGTCCCGTTGTCGCGTTGGTGCACGGAACTGTCGTCGGCTCCGGCGGGGAAATCACCCTCGCCGCCGACTTCGCCCTCGCCGCCACGGGCACCGTTTTCCGGTTCCCTGAACCGCATTGGGGCACGGTCGGCGCGACCCAACGGCTTCAGCGAGCCATCGGCAAACGGCGGGCCAAGGAACTGTTGTTCACCAACACGCCTTTGCCCGCCACAGAAGCCGCTGCGCTCGGCCTGGTCAACCGCGTCGTCCCCGACCTCGCTGCCGCCGGAACCGAGGTCGCCGCCGCCATCGCCGCCGCCCCGCCCGGCGCGATCGCCCTGACCAAACGGGCGGTGGACCTGGGTTCGGAAACCGACCTGGACCGCGGCATCCGGATCGAAATGTCCGCCATCGAACAGAACCTCGCCGACGGCAGCTGGCGCGACGGCGTCGCCCGGTTCACTGGAGAGACCCGATGACCGACCTGCGCACCGACTGCCCGCTCACCGTCCAGGACGCCCTCGCCCGGGCCGCGCTCCTGGCCCCCGACGTCGAGGCCGTCGTCACCGCCGAGGCCCGGATCACCTACCGGGAACTGGCCACCGAGGTCGCCCGGGTGCGCGGCGCGCTGGCCGCCGCCGGGATCGGCCGGGGTTCCCGCGTCGGGCTCTGCCTGGGCAATACACCCGAGTGGGTCACGCTTTTCCTGGCATTGGGCTCTCTTGGCGCGCTAGTCGTCCCGGTGAACACGCGCTTCACCGCCGACGAAGTGCATTACACGCTTGCGCACTCCGGCGTCAGCACACTGTTCGCCGCCGAGCGCGTCTTGAACGTCGACTTCCCCGCGCTGTTCTCCGACGCCGGTATTGAACCCGGCTGCGCGACTCTGCCTTCTTTGCAGCGGATCATCATCCTGGGCCAAGACAGCTGGACCGATTTCCTGGCCGCCGGTTCTCCCGCTGAACCCGTTGCCACGCCGGACGATCTCCTTCTCGTGCAATACACCTCCGGCACGACGTCGCGTCCCAAAGGCGTCCTCCTGACCCACCTCAGCATGTGCGCCGACGCTTTCTTTTCCGGCGCCCGCATGGGTTTGCGCCCCGGCGACCGGTTCCATTCCGCGCGCCCGTTCTTCCACGTCGCCGGAAGCACCCTGTCGGTGCTGGCTTCCCTGCAGCACGCCACCACCTTGGTGACGATGCCGAAATTCGAGCCAGCGGAAGCGTTGCGCTTGCTGGAAGCCGAGCGCTGCACGCACTTCTCCGGCAACGACACCATCGCCCTGCTCCTGCTCAACCACCCCGACCGCCCGCGCCGCCGCCTCTCCCTGCGCGGCGCGTGGGTCGCCGCGTCCCCCACCGTCGTCCGTCGCGTCATCGACGAACTCGGCGCGCGCGAATGCGTTGCCGGATACGGACTTTCCGAGGCGTCTCCGAATGTCGCCCAATCCGCGTGGTGGGAACCGGAAGAAATCCGCGCCTCCGGAGCCATGGCCCCCGAACCCGGCGTGGAAATCCGCATCCGGTCCCTGGACGACACCCGCGACTGCGCCCCCGGCGAACCCGGCTCGGTGCTGGTGCGGGGCTGGAACGTCATGCAAGGCTACCTGGACGACCCCGTACGGACCGCCGAAACCATCGACGCCGAGGGTTGGCTGTCCACCGGAGACGTCGGTCTGCTCGACGACTCGGGCCGGTTCCATTTCACCGGCCGCACCAAGGAAATCATCCGGGTCGGCGGGGAGAACGTCGCGCCCGCCGATGTCGAGGACGTACTGCACCGGCATCCCGCTGTCCGCCAGGCCGCAGTCGTCGGCGTCCCCGACGAGCGATTGATCGAAGTGCCCTTCGCTTTCGTTGTCCTGACTGCGCCGGGCGTTTCGGAGGACGACCTGCTCTTATGGGCGAAAGAACGTTTAGCAGGCTTCAAAGTCCCACGGCATCTGCGCATTGTGGACGGTTTCGAGGCGATCGGCATGACCGCCAGCGCCAAGGTGCAGAAGAACCAACTGGCTCGCTATGCCCGAGCCCTGCTGGAGAACTCATGACGCGGCTGCGTACTTCAGTCACCGATCTGCTGGACCTAGACCTGCCCATCATCCAAGCTGGCATGTCGTGGGCCTCGTCGTCCTCGGCGCTCCCCTTGGCGGTGTCGAACGCCGGAGGCCTGGGCGTCGTCGCCGCCGGTCCGATGCGCTTGCCCGATCTGGCGCGGGTACTGGACGAAATGGCCGCCGGAACCGACCGTCCGTGGGCAGTGAACCTGCCGCTCTACCGGGCTGGCGCCGATGAGGTGATCAACCTCCTGCTCGCGCGCCGCCCTCCAGTGCTGATCGCCTCCCAGGGCGGCCCGCGGCGGTATCTCGATCGGTTCCACGCTGTCGGCACCCGGTGCCTGCACGTCGTCGCCGGGGTTTCGCATGCCTTGAAGGCCGCTGCCGCCGGTGTCGACGGTTTGGTGGTAGTCGGCGCCGAGGCGGGCGGACACCCGCCGCCGGGGATGGTCACGACGCAGGTTTTGGTGCGCGCTGTGGTCTCGGCCGTGCCTTCGCTCCCCGTGATCGCCTCCGGCGGGGTCGCCGATGGCGCCGGTCTGGCCGCGATGCTGGCTTTGGGCGCCGGTGCGGCCCAGTTCGGAACCCGGTTCCTGGCGAGTTCCGAGGCTACTGTGCACCCTGCTTATCAGGAGGCCGTGGTGGCTGCCGGTGTCGATGACACGCGGACGGTTGGTCATGGGCTCGGGGTGATTCGCGCACTGTCGAACGATTTCACCGCACGGATGGCTGAGCTGGAAGCTTCCGGTGCTGAGGAGGAATTGCGGCGCAAGGTTTTTCAGGCTTCGTCGTTGAAGGATGCCGCCCTGCACGGTGATGTCGCCACGGGGAAGGTGGAGGCCGGACAGTCGGCCGGGCTGATCACGGAAATCCTTCCGGCGGCCGAGATTGTCTCGCGGATCGCGGAGGAGTATGCGGCCGTAGTGCGCGGCCTGCCGAGACTCGCTGGTGCCTGACCGCCACCGGATCTGGTGTCGTGAGGATGTCACCAGCTGTCCGGCTGCCGCCCGTCCACATCCGTCACCCCGTACTCCCGCGCCAGCTCCGCCGAACTCACCGACCGCTGATTCCACCGTTCCCGCGCCGGATCCGCCGCCATCGCCGCCACCCCACGCCCCACATACCGCGGCGATTCCGACTCCGCGAACCCGGGAGGAGCCCCCGTCGCCAAAGCCGAGCGCCAGTTTTCCTCAGTGACCCCGTAAGCGTCGAGCATCATCTCCGACCGCAGCCACCCCGGCGTCACCGCGACAGCCGTCCCGCCGTAAGCGGCGAGTTCATGGCCCTGCGAGAACGCCAGCCGGTTCACCGAAGCCTTTGCCAGGTCGTAAAACACCGAAATCCGATAGCGCGAAGCATTGTGCGCCGAAGTCCCGTCGGTCACCTCGACCACCAGCCCGGCCGGCTCGCGGATCACCAGCGGCAGCAGGAAATGCGACGTCACGAGATGCGTCTCGACCCCCAGCCGCAGAATCCGCAAACCCGCGTCGAGATCGTGTTCCCACACCGGCGTGTTCCAGTCCGCCGGGCCGCCTTTGAGCCGCTCCGCGCCCCAGATGTCGTTGACCAGCACGTGAAGCCGTCCGTATTCAGCACGGACGAAAGCGGCCAGCCGGCGGACGTCGTCGTGGTCCAGGTGATCGGCGACGAACGGAACGCCGACCCCGCCGAGCTGGGATACCAGTGAAGCGGTTTCCTCGACCGTCTCCGGCCGGGCGTAATCCGAGCGCCTCAGTTCGAGACGGCTGCTGCGTCCGGTGCAGATCACGGTCGCACCGGCCTCGCCGAGCGCGGCGGCGATGCCCCGCCCGGCACCGCGGGTCGCCCCCGCGACGAGGGCGACCCGGCCGTGCAGATCAGGCGGCATCGGGCCAGTGTGGCACCGGCCGCCGGAAAACTCAGCTCGAAGCGGTGCTCAGCTCCCGGCCTCGCAAGGCGAAGCGCTGGATCTTGCCGCTCGGCGTCTTCGGCAGTTCCGCCACGAAGTGGATGCGCCGCGGATAAACATGCGCGGCCAGGCGGGTTTTGACCGTCTGCTTCAGCTCGTCGACCAGCTCGTCCGACGCCTCGGCACCGGGGTTCAGCACGACGTAAGCCACCACCAGTTCCCCGCGCAGCTCGTCCGGCGCGCCGATCACCGCGGCCTCCGCGACGGCCTCGTGTTGCGTCAGCGCGCTTTCCACCTCGAACGGGCCGATCCGGTAGCCCGCCATGAGAATCACGTCGTCGTCGCGGGAGCCGAAGGTCAGGTAGCCGTCGCGGTCGCGGGCGGCGATGTCGCCGGTGTAGTACCAGCGGCCGTCGGCGCTGAAGCGTTCCGCGGTCCGCTCGGGGGCGTCGCGGTAGCCGGAGAACGGCATCAGCGGACTGGCGGACACGTCGATCGCGACGCGGCCGGTCTCGCCGACCTCCGCGATCTCGTCGCTGCCCGCCTTCAGGACCTCGACGGCGAACCCGGGCAGCGGCCGTCCCATCGAGCCGGTCTTGACCGGCGCGATCAGGTGCGGATGCCAGGCGTTGCCGACGACCATGCCGGTTTCGGTCTGGCCGTAGTGGTCGCGCACCGGGCAGCCGAGGACCTCCTCGGCCCAGGTCACGACGTCCGGCGTCAGCGGCTCCCCGGCCGACGAGCAGTGCCGCAGCCGCAGGCCGGCCGGCACCGGCAGGCCCGAGCTGCGCAGCGCGCGGTACACCGTCGGGCCGGCGGTGAAGTTGGTGACGCCGAAGCGCTCGAGCACCTGCCAGGTCAGTTCGGGGCTGAACCCGGCGTGCAGCAGGATGCTGCGCCGTCCGGTCGCGAGCGGGCCGAGCAACGCGAAGTACAGCCCGTACGCCCAGCCCGGGTCGGCGGCGTTCCAGAAGACGTCCTCGTCGGTCTGGTCGAGGCCGAACTCCTGGTAGGAGTGGATTCCGGCGAGCCCGCGCAGCGGCACCGGCACCGCCTTCGGGGTGCCGGTCGTGCCGGAGGTGAAGATCTCCACCAGCGTGCCGTCGCCGCCGACCGCGACCGGGTCGGGCAGCGGGTGCGGTTCGTCCAGCAGCGCCTCGAACGACAGATCGCCGCCGGACGCTTCGCCGGTCGTCACGATGATCCGCGACGGGTCGGCGGGCAGGTCGTCGCTGGGGTCGAGTTTGGCGCGCTGACCTGCGTCGACCACGACGACGCGGGTCCCGTTGCCGACGATCCGCTGCGCGATCGCGGGCGGCGCGAACGCGGTGAACAGCGGCACGTGGACCGCGCCGAGCCGCCAGATCGCGAGCAGCGCGGTGACCAGTTCGGCGGACTTGCCCATGAGCGTCGCGACCCGGTCGCCGGGCCGCACGCCGTGCGCGGCCAGCGCGGCGGCGAACCGGGCGGAAGCGGCCTCGAGCTGGCCGTACGTGAGGTCGCGGCTGCTCAGGTCGGCCTCGACCAGGGTGAACGCGACGGCGTCGGCCGGATGCCGCCCGCACAGCAGGCGGGTCGCGTCCGCGTCCGGCGCGGCATAGGTCTGCAACAGGTCGAACATGGTGCGTTCAGGGCTCACGGGGCTGCTCCACGGTCATCGTCGGCCGGTGTCGGCACATCGTCACCGCAGGTCAGCCAGCCGACCACCCCCGAACAGGGGTGGTCGCGCCAGCCGGCGCGCCGGTGCTCTGACCAGGCGTTTCGACCCGTGGACGGCGACAACGGCGGTGCCGCTGGGTAGAATCGCACCTCCTGCCGGAGCCTCCCGTGCCGCCGAAGTGGGGTGCCTGCCGTGACGAGTGCCGCCGAGACCACCGCCGAAGTGCGCCGCGCCCTGGCCCGGCTGCGCAGCGCGGCGGGCGTGCCGCTGTCGTTCGGCGGCGAGGTCGTGGACGGCAAGCGGCTGCGGATGACCGAACTGCTCGGCAACACCACCACGTCGCTGCTCGGCCTCGTCGTCGCGGAGGGCAAGGGCCTCGGCGGGCGCGCGATCGGCGTGCGGAAACCGGTGGTGCTGCCGGACTACTACACCAGCGACGCGATCAGCCACCACTTCGACCGGGCGGTCAAGGCCGAGGGCGTGCGCTCGGTGATGGCGGTGCCGGTGATCGTGCACCGGACCGTCCGGGCGGTGCTCTACGGCGCGGTCCGCGAGCACGTCCGCTTCGGCGACCGGTCGGTCACCGCGATGGTCGAAGTGGCCCGTGACCTGGAGCAGGAGCTGGCGGTGCGCGCCGAAGTGCGCCGGCGGCTAGAGCTGCTCGCCCCGGAGCCGGAAGCCGCGCCGTCCGGGAAACCGGCCGAGCTGGAAGCGCTCCGGGAAAGCCACGCGGAGCTTCGCCGGATCGCCGCCGCGATCGCAGACCCGGAACTGCGCTCCCGCATCGACGCGGTGTGCCAGTCCCTGACCGGCGACCCAGTCCGCGGGCCGTCCTTGTCGGCGCGCGAATTGGATGTCCTCGAAGGGGCCGCGGCGGGGCAGACGAACGCGGACATCGCGGCGGCGCTCGGCTTGGGCCCGGAGACGGTGAAAAGCTACCTGCGCAACGCGATGCGGAAGCTGGACGCGAAGACCCGCCTCCAGGCCGTCAACGCCGCCCGCCGAGCCAATCTGCTGCCCTGACCCGCCCGGCCGCGCGAAAGGTCCGTGAAGGACTCCTTGGGGGAATCTGATTCCCTCAAGGAGCCCTTCACGGACCGTCCTCCGCGGCGTTCACACCCGTACTGCCCGATCGCGGGCGGCCAGAGCCAGCGTCTCCAGCAGCGGCACCGTCCGCTCCCACCCGAGACAAGCGTCCGTCCGGCTCACCGCGGGGTCGGCGGGCACCCGTTCCGGATCCTGTGCCCCGTCCCGCAGATACGACTCGATCATCACCCCGGCCACCGCCGCCCCGTCGCGCACCTGTTCCGCCACGTCGGCCACCACGCCGGGCTGCCGGTTGTGGTCCTTCCCGCTGTTCCCGTGCGAGGCGTCGACCACCGCTCTTCGCGGCAAGCCCGCCTCCCCGAGCACCTTCATCGCCTCGGCCACCGACGCCGCGTCGTAGTTCGGCGCCGGGCCTCCGCGCAGGACCAGGTGCGCGTCCGGGTTTCCGGTGCTGCGCAAGGTTTTCATCCGTCCGTCGACGCCGAGTCCCGGGAACGCGTGCGCCGCCCCGGCCGCGCGGATCGCGTCCGCCGCGGGGCCCAGCCGTCCGGACACGCAGTTCTTCATCCCGATCGGCATCGGCAACCACGACGCCAGCTGCCGGTGCGGCTGGCTGGCGACCGTCCGCGCCCCGATCGCGCCCCAGCTCACCGTGTCCGCGACGTACGGCGCCAGCACCGGATCCACGAACTCGTACGCCAGCGGCAACCCGGTCGCGGCCGCGTCGAGCAAGAACTGCCGTCCTAATCGGACCCCGGTGGCGAGATCGCCTTTGCCGTCCAGCGTCGGGTCCGGCAGGAAGCCGGTCCACCCGGTCACCGACCGCGGTTTCTCCAGATATGCCCGCAACACCACCACGAGATCGTCGGCGTACCGAGCTGACATACCAGCGAGCAGCTCCGCGTATTCCAGCGCCGCCGAGGGATCGTGCACCGAGCACGGACCCACGATCACCAGCAGCCGCGGATCGCGCCGGTCCAGCACCGCCGAGACCGTTTCGCGGTGCCGGGCGACGTCCGGCGCGACCCCTGCCGTCACCTCCACCGGGCTGGGCAACGTGTCCTGCATCTACCGGCTCCTTTCCTTGGGCAGCCTCGCCGCCCCGGCAACCGCCACCACGACCAGCCCGAGCACCCACCAGAACGTGTCCGCGAAGGCCGCCGCGACATCCGCGCCCCGTGCGGCCAGCCGGTTCTGCAATACCAGCGCGAGCACAGCGGTCCCGACCGAACCGCCCAGAGTGTTCAGCAAATTCAACGCACCAGCCGCTTTCGGCAGCTGGGTTTTCTCCAGGCTGCGATACACCAGCGCCAATACCGGCGCACTGATCATCGCCGCCCCGAATCCCCGCAGCAACAAGGAAATGACCAACACGACATCCGGAAGTTCGGGACCCAGCTGCGTGAATGCCGCGGTTCCGAGCGCCACGAAGCCGATTCCGGACACCACGAGCGTCCGCGGTGCCAGCCGATCCACCAGGCGATGCACCAGCACCGACCCCGCGGCGGCACCGATTCCCTGTGGTACCAACAGCAATCCGGTGTCCCACGCGCCCAATCCGGCACCGCGGCGCAGATACAACGGCAGCAGGAACATCGTCCCGAACACCGAAGCGCCCAGCACGACCAGCGCCAGCGCCGCGGCTCCGAATGGCGGCCGCGTAAACAGACGCGGGTCCAGCAATGGTGCCCGCACTCGCAATCCGTGCCGGACGAACGCAGCCAGCATCAGCAAACCCAGCACGACCGCCGTGGTGGAAAGCCATTGCGGATATCCGTCGGAGAATCCGGTCAGCCCGAACACCACGGCGGCCAACCCCGGGGAAAGCAAAGCGGCGCCACGGAAATCGAACGGCTCTCGCGGATCAGTCGGCTCGTCCGCCGCGACATACCGCAGCCCCAGCAGAACAGCGACGGTGCCGACCGGCAGGTTGACGTAGAACAGCCACGGCCAGTCCGCGACGTCGAGAATCGCCCCGCTCGCCAGCGGGCCCAGCACCGGCGACAGCAACGGCACCACGCCGACGACGCTGATCAGCCGCCCGATCCGCTCCGGCCCGGCCGCGCGCGCCAGCAGCGCCTGTCCGGTCGGCGGCAGCAACCCGCCTGCCAGCCCTTGCAGCACCCGGAACGCGACCAGCATCGGCAGCGAACCCGCCATCCCGCACAACAGCGACGCCGCCACGAACACGACCACCGCGGTCAGCCAGGTCCGCCGCCCGCCGAACCGCGCGGCCAGCCAGCCGGACGCGGGCACGGCGGTCACCACCGCGAGCAGATACGCCGTGGTGACCCACTGGACCTCCGTGACGGACGCGTCGAACCGCTCCGCCAGCGTCTCCACGCCGACCGAGACGATCGTGCTGTCGAGCGTCGCCATGAACGTGCCCAGCACGAGCACGAACGCGGTCCGCCACAGGTTCAGCGCAGCCACTCGGCCGCGTCCTCGTCCAGCCGCGCCGGAAGCTCGCCGAGGAACCGCAGCAGGTCCGCGACCAGCGACTTGGCTTCCGCGGCCGAGAGAATCCCTGCCTGGTAACCGAAAATGCCGGACCAGCCGCCCGCGAGTTCGGGGACCACGGTGACTGTCATCGGGTAATGCGTGCGCTCGCGGAACCGGGTCCCGGTGATCGCCAGCCCGGGAGCCGGTTCACGCAGTTTCGCCGGGTCCACCGGGTAGTTCTCGAACACGACGAGGCTGTCGAACAACCGGTCCTGACCGGTCAAGGCAGCCAGCTCGGCCAGTCCGACGTGCTGGTGCGCGAGCAGTTCCTGTTGCCGGGCCTGGGTTTCCACCAGGGTCTCCCCCACGGTTCCGGCGAACCGCACCCGCACCGGAACCGTGTTGGCGAGCAGCCCGAGGATCTCCTCGACACCGTCCACTTCGGACGTCCGACCGGAAACCATCGCGCCGAAAGCAACATCGGTGACCCCGGCCCGAGCCGCGAGCACTGCAGCCCAAGCGCCCTGTAACAACGTTCCTGCCGTGACCCCGTGTCGGGCACCGGCTTGCGTCAACGAAGCGACGAGCGCAGCGTCCACAGTGAACAGTTCCGGCTCGACCGCCGCGGGCTGCCCGGTCAGGAGTTTCCGCGACGGCAGATCAGCCAGTTCCGTCCGCCACGCGTGCCCGCTGACCGCGTGGTCGCGCACCGCGAGCCACCGCGTGTACCGCGACACCGGCACCGCCTCCGGCAGCGGCTCGCCGGAGTACCCGGCGAACAACTCGGCCAGGATCCGCGGCGCCGACCAGCCGTCCGACAGCAGGTGATGGCTGGTGAGCACGAGTTCGTGCCGGTCCGGACCGTGCCGGAGCACGGTGACCCGCAGCAGCGGCCCCGCAGCGAGGTCGAACCGCTCGGCGAGGTCTTCCGCGAGCAGCTGCTCGACGTTCCCGGACACCTCGCGCACCCGGAAGCCGACCGACGGTTCCGCAGGCAGCACCTGCACCTCGTGCCCGTCCGGGAAGACCGCGCCCAGGTTCGGATGCCGCCGCACCAGCGCGTTCGCCGCGGCCGCCAACGCGGCCAGGTCCAGCGCTCCGGCCAGCGAAAACGCCGCCTGCACCGGGTACGGATCCTCGTCGGCTGCCCGCGATTCGCGCAGGATCAGCTCCTGCAGCGGCGTCAACGGCAGCAGCTCGCCAGCCGGTACCTCGGCGGCCAGCGCCGCGAGTTCCGCCTGGAACGCCGCTCCCAGCGCCGCGATCTCGTCCGCGCTGAACTCCGAGGACGGCCAGGTGAACCGCGCCGCCAGCCGCTCGTCGCGCACCATCGCGTTCACCATCAGCGCGTGCCCGAGCGGCCCTCCCGCGGAGCCGAGCGGATCGGCGTCCGGCGGCCGCTGCCACGGCGTCTCCGCCTGCGGCGCTGCCTCGAAGCGGCCAAGGTAGTTCCAGCTGACGTCCGCTCCGGTCGAGGTTCCGCCGAGGATCCCGAACCCGAGCCCGTCGCCCGCGGCCCGGAGCTGGTCGCGGACCGCGGCGATCGCCGTCTCGCCGGCAGGCGGCGCGATCCGGGCGGGGTACATCGCGGTGAACCAGCCGACCGTCCGGGACAGATCGACGGTTCCGGCGAAGTCCGGCGTGTGGTCCGGACGGCCGTGGCTCTCCAGCGCGACCAGCAACTCCGAACCGCGCCAGGCACGGTAAGCCCGCGCGAACGCGGTGAGCAGCACCGCGTCCGGACCCGTCCGGTACGCGCTCGGCAACGTCGTCAGCACCGCCTGCGTGATCTCTTCCGGCACCTCGATCTCGTGGTGCCGCGCAGTCCCGCTGACCGGGCGGGCCGTCGCCGCGATCCGTTGCCAGTGCAGGCTTTCCACCTGCCGCGCCGGTTTGGCCGCGACGAGCGCGCGTGCCCAGCCGAGGAACGACGGTCCGCGATCCGGGAGCTGGCGGCCGAGATACGCCTGTTCGAGGTCGTCGAGGAGGATTCGCCACGACACCGCGTCCACCACGAGATGGTGCGCGACCAGCGCGAGCCGTCCCGGCCGCGACGGACCGGCGTCCACCCAGACCGCCCGCAGCATCGGCCCAGTTCGCGGATCCATCGCGGACCGGACAGCCGCGATCTGCTCGTCCAGCAGCGCCCGCAGATCCGCGTCCTCGCCCGCCGGGACGACCATCAGTACGTCCGCCCCGGTCACTGTGCATGGTTCCGGAACGCGCAATACGTCGCCGGCCAAGTGCGACCGCAGCACGTCGTGTCGTTCGAGGACCGCGTCGAGCGCCGCCCGCCACTTCGGCACGTCGCCGCCGGACGGCACGCACACTTCGACCCACTGGCAGAAGCTGTCGGCGTCCGAGCCAGCGCGTTCCAGCAGCTGACGCATGATGGGCGTCAGCGGCGCGTCCCCGACCGCAGGTGTGAGATCCGGCGACACCACCACGGTTTTCTCGCTGCACCGCGCCGCGATCCCGGCGATCGTGCCGCCCTCGAAGACGTCCCGTGCGGTCAGGTGCAGGCCCTCGCGGCGAGCACGCGCGACCAGCCGGAGCGACGCGATACTGTCGCCGCCGGCGTCGAGGAACCCGTCGTCGATCGTGACGTCCGGGCCGAGCAGCTCCCGAACTACCTGCAGCAACACGGTTTCCGCTTCCGTCGCCGGTTGCCGCGCCGCGGCGACATTCCGCGGACCGGGCGCGGGCAGCGCGGCCCGGTCAAGCTTGCCGCTGGGCCCGAGCGGCAGCCGTTCCAGCGAGAGCACCGCCGACGGCACCATATGCGCGGGCAGTTCGGCAGCCAGGTACTCGCGCAGCGCGGCGGGATCCGGGTCCGCGCCGTCGACCGGCACGACATAGCCGACCAGCCGCCGGTCCCCCGGCCGGTCCTCGCGGACGAGCACGACCGCGGCCCGCACGTCCGGATGCCGTGCCAGCGCCGATTCGATCTCGCCCGGTTCGATCCGGAAGCCGCGCAGTTTGACCTGGTGGTCGGCGCGGCCGAGGAACACCAGTTGCCCGTCCGGCCGCCAGCGGACGAGGTCGCCGGTGCGGTACATCCGGTCGCCGGGCGCGCCGAACGGGTCGGCGACGAACCGTTCGGCGGTCTGTCCCGGCCGGTTCACGTAGCCGCGGGCGAGCTTCGGCCCGGCGAGGTACAGCTCGCCGGTGACGCCGGCCCCGACCGGCCGCAGCCCCGCGTCCAGCACATACGCCCGCACCTGCGGGTCCGGCCTTCCGATCGGCAGCGGACCCGGATCGTCGGCGGAGTACACCCAGGTCACGGAGTTGATGGTGACCTCGGTCGGACCGTAGGCGTTGAACAGCGCGCGCCGGTCGCCCCAGCGGTGCGCTAGCTCCGGGTCGAGCCGTTCGGCGCCGACCACGAAGAACACCTCCGGGTCCACCGTCGCGTCGTCCGGCATCGCGGACAGGAACGACGGCAGCAGGTTCAGCCCAGTCACGCGGTGTTCGGCGGCGTAGGCGAGCAGATCGTCGCCGGACCCGCGGACCTCCTCCGGCGCGATCACCGAGGTGCCGCCGGACAGCAACGGCAGGAAGAACTGCCAGTAGGAGACGTCGAAACTCGTGGACGCGAAGTGCAGGTACCGCTCGCCGTGCCGGATGCCGACGATGTCCTCCTGCAGCGCGACGAGGCTCGGAATGCCGCGATGGGTGACCGCGACGCCCTTCGGCTTTCCGGTGGTGCCGGACGTGTAGATCACATACGCCAGCGAGTCCGGCGACGGAACGACGTCGTCCCAAGTAGACGGTCCATTGAGGACCCCCGGATCGATCATCGGGATGCCGAAGCCGGGATCCGAAGTGGACACCACCGCGGCGGGCGCGCTGTCTTTCACCAGATGTGCCAGGCGTTCCGCGGGGTACGTCGGGTCCATCGGCACGTGCACCGCACCGGCCTTGAGCACGCCGAACAGCGCAAACACCAGGTCGATGTCGCGTTCCAGCAGCACCGCGACCGGGTCCTGTTCCCGCACCCCGGCAGCGCGCAAGGCGTGCGCGAGCTGGTTCGCCTTCCGGTCCAGTTCCGCGTAAGTCAGGCGGCGGTCTCGGCACACGACGGCTTCGGCGTCCGGAGTTTCCCGCACCCAGCGGGCGAATTCCTCCAGACAGGTACCGGCTTCCCGCCGCGGCTCAGGTCCGGTTCCTTGCCGCAGCAGAGCCGCTTCCTCTTCCGTGTCAAGGGAACGCAGCCGCGCGACCGGTTGCTGCGGGTCGGCCACGAGCTCGTGCAGCAGCGTCGTCAGCCAGCGGCCGTAGGCCTGCACAGTCAGCTCGTCGAAGGCCTGCGGCTGGTAGCCGAGGCCGATCGAGATCTCGTCGCCGGGCAGCACGATCACGGTCAGCGGATAGTGCGTCGCGTCGGTGATGTCGACGCCGGCGAGGTCGAGCCCGGGCGCGAGCGGTTCGCGTTCCCGGCTGGAGAGCGGGAAGTTCTCCATGACCAGCATCGTGTCGAACAGATCGCCGACGCCCGCCGCGCGCTGGATGTCCGGCAGCCCGAGGTGATGGTGGTCGGTGAGCCGCGCGTTCTCGTCCTGCACGCGCGTCAGCACCGCCGACGCCGGATCCGACGGGGCGAACGCCACGCGCACCGGGATGGTCGTGCCGAGCTGGCCGATCATCGCTTCCACGCCCGGAACGTCGGACGGACGGCCGGACACCGGACAGCCGAACACCACGTCCTGGCGTCCGGTGAGCCGCGCCAGCAGCACGCCCCACGCGGTCTGGAACACCGCCGTCGGCGTCACGCCGCGTTCCCGCGCGAAGCCGCGCAGCCGTTCGCTGAACTCGGCGCCGAGCCCGACCCAGATCCGTTGTGGACGGTCCGAAGCGGACTCCGCGGTCGCCGGGGCGAGCCGCGTTCCTTCTTCCAACCCAGCCAACGCGGTCTGCCAAGCCTCGACCGCCGCGTCGTGATCGCGGGCGGCCAGCACCCGGTGGTACTCGGCCAGCGGCGGCGCGACCGGAGCGGCCGGTCCGCCGTCCAGTCCGGCGTAATTGGCCAGCAGGGCGCGGCCAACGAGCGGCATCGACCAGCCGTCGAGCAGCGCGTGATGGATCGTCAGCACCAGCCGATGGTCGGCCGGGCCGAGGGTGAGCAGCAGGAACCGGATCAGCGGCGGTACCGCCGGGTCGAACGGCCGGGCCAGCTCGGCCGCGCATTCGTCCTCGGCGCTCTCCGGGTGCTCGACGTGCCGCCAGTCCAGGTGCACGTCGGCAGGCACGACCTGCACGACCTCGCCCGCCGCTGTCGTGTGCAGGTGGACGCGCAGCGCCGGATGCCGTCGCAGCAGCTCCGCGGCGGCGGCTCGCATCCGTTCCGGAGCAAGCCGTCCTTCGAGGTGGGTCACCGCTTGCACGGTGTAGACGTCGGGCCCGCCCCGCGTCAGCGTGTGGAACGACAGCCCGGCCTGCAGGGGCGTCGCGGGCAGGACGTCGGCGACCGGGCCCTGCTGTTCAAGCGCGTCGATATCGTGCTGGGTGAGCGTGACGAGCGGAAGGTCCGACGGAGTGAGCCCGCCGGTGTTCTCCCGCGCGTGCGCCGCCAACGCGGCCAGCGCGGTCGACCAGGCTTCCTGGAGGCGTTCGACCTCTTCCGGCGGCAAAACCCGGCTCGCGGCGGTCCATTCGACGGCGATCCGCGGCACGCCTTCCTCGCGGACGAAGCAGTTCAGCGCCAGGACCTGCTCCAACGCCTTGGCGGGCGGCTCGATCACGGCGAACGGATCCTCGTCCGGCAGCTGCCAGCCGCCGGACAGCGGACTGAACCGGCCGAGGTAGTTGAGCAGGACGTCCGGCATCTCCGGCGCGGACCCGGCCCCCGGGTCCAGGTACCGCAGGATGCCGAACCCGATCCCGCCGTCCGGCACCGCGCGCCGCGCTTCCTTGACCGCGCGCAGCAACCGGTCGAGCGTGTCCACACCGGACAGCTCAATGTGGACCGGGTATTCGGCGGTGAACCAGCCGACGGTCCGGGCGAGGTCCAGCCCTTCGCGGCCGTGGCCCTCCATCGTGACGGTGAGCACGTCTTCGTCGCCGCGCAGGGTCAGCACGAGCGCGGCGAGCAGCACCTCGTCGACACCCGCACGGTAGGCGGCGGGCAGCGTCGTGAGAATCGCCGCGCTTTCCTCTTCGGTGGCGACGGTGACCGAACGATGCGCGGTGGTAACGGTGTCGCGCGTCGGGTCGAGCTTGCTCTTCCGCGTCGACCGCCAGTAGTCGAGTTCACCGCGCCGCGCGCCACTCGTCCCTTGTTCAGCGAGCGCCAACACGTGTCGTCGCCAGGAATTGCGCACGGGCTCGAGCACTCCACCCTCGCACGCCGTCTGCAGATCAGGTAGCAAGATGCGCCACGAAACCCCGTCGATCGCCAGGTGGTGCACGACGATCACCAACTGGTCCCCGACCAGCGCGACGCGCAGCATCTCCCCGGCGCGCGGGTCCAATTCGGACGCCAGCCGTTCGGCTACTTCAGCCGGACTCCCTGTCGCCTCGCTGACCGACGCCGAGACTGCGCCCCGCGGCCGGATCACCAACGATCCATCAGGTTCGACGCGAAGCCGCAACACGTCGTGGTGGTCAAGAATCGCCTGCACGCCTTCGCGCAGCCCCGGCACCGGGCCGTCCACGCGGAGCACTGTCCACTGTGCATAGCCGACAATCGCGTCCAGATCCGGATTCAGGTCGAACAACGTCCGCACGATCGGCGGCGCCGGAACCTCGCCGATCGGCTCGTCCGGTTCACTGTCCGGTTCGGACAGATCCCGGCTCGCCGCCGCCAACGCCGCGAAACTGCGCCGCGCCAGCAAATCCCGCGGCCGGAGGTCCAGCCCGTGCGCCCGCAGCCGGCTGCTCACGCTGATCGCGGTGATGCTGTCGCCGCCGAGGGCGAAGAAATCGTCGTCGACCGCGACCCGCTCCACGCCGATCACCTCGGCGATCGCCGCGCACAGCAACCGTTCCCGTTCGGTCCGCGGTTCCCGTCCGCCCTCGGCCGCCGCAGGCGCGGGCAGCGCGGCCCGGTCGAGTTTTCCGTTGCTGGTCACCGGAAGTTCGTCCAGCACCACGACCGCGGCCGGAACCATCGCCTCCGGCAACCGCTCCGCGAGCGTCGCCCGAACGTCCTCCGCAACCAGCCCTGAGCCCACGACATACCCGACCAGCCGGGGTCCGCGCACCGCCGCCGCGGCCGCCCGCACGCCGGGAACCGCACCGAGCGCGCCCTCGACCTCGCCCAATTCCACGCGGTGGCCGCGAATCTTGACCTGGCCGTCGCGCCGCCCCAAATACTCCAGCCCCCGGCCCGGCACCCAGCGCACGACGTCGCCGGTGCGGTACATCCGTTCCCCGGGCGGCCCGAACGGATCGGCGACGAACCGCTCCGCCGTCCCGCCCGGACGACCCAGGTAACCACGCGCCAGATGCGGTCCGGCGAGGTACAACTCGCCGCGGCTGCCCGGCAGCACCGGCCGCAGCGCGGCATCGAGCACGTACGCCCGCGTCCCGGGCACCGCGAACCCGATCACCGGCTCGTCTCCGGTGATCGGCGCACTCGCACCGTCCACAGTGGCCTCAGTCGGACCGTAGATGTTGCGCGCGCGGATTCCGGACGAAGCGACCCGCTGCCACAACGCCGGTGACGTCGCCTCGCCGCCGAGCACCAGCAACGCCGGGTCGAGCGACCCCGCGTCGAGCAACGGAGCCGCCATCGACGGCGTCGTGTCGATGACGTCGATCTGGTCGCGCACGAAAGCGGCGTGCAGCGCATCGACGTCGCGCGCGGTTTCCGTGTCGTAGACGTGCAATTCGTGCCCGCACAGCATCCACAGCAGCTGTTCGATCGCCGAGTCGAAGGCGAAGGAGTACGTGTGCGCGACGCGGAGCCGCCGCCCCTGCGCGGTCTCGGCCACCGTGGTCGCGCGATGGTTCCGCAGCAACGTCTCCAGCCCGCCGGACCGGACCAGCACGCCCTTCGGCTGCCCGGTGGAACCCGAGGTGAAGATGACGTACGCGAGGCTTTCCGGATGCCGGTCTACCTGCTCCCCCACCGCCGAGTACCCGGCGATTTCCTCCCGTACCGCCGGATCGTCCAGCCGAAGCTGCGGCACGTCCGGCAGCAGGTCCGAATCCGTCACGGCGAGTTTCGGGGTCACCTCGGCGACCAGCGAGCGCAGCCGTTCCGCCGGATGCGCCAGGTCCAGCGGCAGGAACGCCGCCCCCGCGTCGAGCACCGCCAGCAGCGCCACCACCAGATCGACCGACCGCGGCAACGCCAGCGCCACCACGTCGTCCGCTCCGACGCCCCGCGCCCGCAACGCCCGCGCCAGCCGGTGCACCCGGTCCCGCACCTCGTCGCCGGTGAGCCGCTCGTCCCCGCAGACCAGCGCGGTCTGCCCGCCGAGCCCGTCCAGGAACCCTTCTCCGGTCGGGGAAACCGCGGGAGTCGACCATTCGGCAAGCAAGGCGTCGACGTCCGGCACCAGGTCCACCCCGCCGACCACCGGCGCGTCCGCACTGGTGAACGCGGAGATCATCGCCTTCAACGCGGTGAGCTGCGCGTCGACGCCAGCCTGGTCCTGCGAACGCGCGTCGACCTCGAAGCCCAGCAGCAGCCCGCCGCCAGCGGTCGGGAGCACGCTGAGCCCCATGTCCTCCGGCGGCCCGCCCGCGACGTTCCGCATCGTCCCGCGCGCCTCGCCGAACGCCAGCTCCAGATCGAACGCCTTCAGGTTGATCCCGCGCCCGTGCAGCAGCGCACCCGCGCCGGGCACCGCCAGATCCTGCGGCAGATTTTCGCCCCGGTACCGCTGGTGCGCGCGCATCTCCCGCAACGCCTGCGCGACCCGCGCGGTCAGCTCCTCCGGACGATCGCCCGGCTGCACCTGCACCCGCAACGGCAGCACGTTGACCGCCATCGCCGGGGTCCGCAACGCCGCGCCGACCCGGCACATCAACGGCACCGCGAACACGACGTCCGCCGTCCCGAGCACCCGGTGCAGGAACGCCGCGTAACACGCGATCAGCGCGTCGCCCCAGGTCGTCCCCGCGCGCTTCCCCAGTTCGCCCAGCCCGGCGACCTCGTCCGCGGTGAGTTCGGCGCGCGCGGTGAACGTCGCTTCCGGCAGCCCGGCCGCGCTCGCGTCGTCGGCCAGCTCCGGCATCGGCGTGAACCGATCGCACCAGTACGCGCGGTCCTTGGCGAACCGTTCGCTCATCCGGTACTCGCGGTCGGCTTCGACGAGATCCGCGAACCGGCCGAACGTGGACGGCGACGCCTCTTCGCCCCGCACCGCCGCGGTGTACCGGGCAGCCGTGCGGCGAGCGAGCATCGCGGCGGTGTAGCCGTCGAACACCAGGTGGTGGCCGAGCTGGGTGAACCACACTTCCGTGTCGGAAAGCCGGAGGATCACGTGCGAGAACAACGCCCGGTCCAGCATCCCGCGGCACGCCTCGGCCACCCGCTGCCGCTCCGCCGCGACCCGCGCGTGCGCCGCGGCGAGCGGATCCGGTTCCCCTTGCAGATCAACGACTTCCGGCAACGGCACCGGCTCAGCGGACACGGTTTGCCGCGGCCCGTCCGGGGTGTCGTGCACCCGCAGCCGCAGGCTTTCGGCCTCCTCGGCGGTCGCTCGGATCGCCTCGGCCAGCGCCGCGAGGTCGACCGGCGTGCCGGAGATTTCCACGACGTCGCCCACGACGTAGTACGGCGAATCCGGTTCCAGCCGCTGCGCGTTCCAGATGCCCAGCTGGGCGCTGGTCAGCTCGAGAGCGGCGAGTGCGGTGCTCAACTGGTGACTCCCGGGGTCAGAGCGACGGCACGACCATCGGCGTGCCGGTGACCGGATCGGGCACCACGACGCTCGGCAGGTCGAAGACTTCCTTGATCAGCGCGGCGTCCACGACGTCGCCGGGCTCGCCCTCGGCCACGACCCGGCCGTCGCGCATGGCGACGACGTGGTCGGCGTACCGGCAGGCCTGGTTGATGTCGTGCAGCACCGCGATCACCGTGCGGCCCTCGTCGCGCAGCCGCTTCAGCAGCTCCAGCACCTGGTACTGGTGCGCGATGTCGAGGAACGACGTCGGTTCGTCGAGCAGCAGGTACGGCGTGCGCTGCGCGAGCACGACCGCGATCCACACGCGCTGCCGCTGCCCGCCGGACAGCTCCTGCACCGGACGGTCGGCCAGCCCGGCGACGCCGGCCGCGGTCATCGCGCCGACCACCGCGGTCTCGTCCTCCTCCGACCACGACGACAGCAGCGACTGGTGCGGGAACCGCCCGCGCGCGACCAGCTGCCGGACGCGGACGTCCTCCGGAGCGGACGGATCCTGCGGCAGGAAGCCGAGTTCCCGCGCCAGCGCCTTCGCCGGATACGCCCCGACCTCGCGGCCGTCGAAGGTCACGCCGCCGTCGGACGGGCGGAGCAGCCGGACGAACGCGCGCAGCAATGTCGATTTGCCGCACGCGTTCGGGCCGACCACCGCGGTGAACGCGCGGTCGGGCACGTCGAGCTGCAACTGCGTCGACACGACGCGGTCGCCGTAGCGCAGGGTGAGGTCCCGCGCGGTCAAGCGGGCGGTCACTTCCGCCGCACCTCCTTGGTGAGCAGCCAGATCAGGTAGCAGCCGCCGATCGCCGTGCTGACCACTCCGACTGGCAGCGAGACCGGGGCGAGCAGCATCTGCGCGACGAGGTCGGCACCGGCGAGCAGCAGCGCACCGGTCAGTGCCGCGGGCAGCAGCGGGATGCCGGGCGCGCGGGCGAGCCTGCGGCCGATCTGCGGCGCGGCGAGCGCGACGAACGCGATCGGCCCGGCTACCGCGGTGACCGTCGCCGTGCAGGCGACGCCGATCACGACCAGCTGCAGCCGCAGGGATTCGTGCCGGACGCCGGTCGTCACCGCGAGTTCCGTGCCGAGCGCCGCTTGGTGCAGCGCGGGCGCGCGGGTCAGCAGCACCGCGAACAGCACGGCCAGCACCCCGAACGGCACCGCGACGTCGCTCCAGCCGATGCCGTTGAGCGAACCGGCGCTCCAGCCGACCGCGGCGATCGCCACTTCGAGGTCGGCGCGCAGCACGATCCACGAGTTCAACGCGGTCAGCATCGCGTTGATCGCGATCCCGATGACGATCAGCCGCAACCCGGACCGGCTGCCGCCCATCGACAGCAGATAGACCGCGGCCGCGGTGATCAGCCCGCCGACCACCGACGCGAACGTCAGCTGCGCCGACGACCCGGACAGCACCGTCATCGCGATCAATGCGCCGGTGTAAGCACCGGAGTCGAGACCGATCACGTCGGGGCTGCCGAGCGGATTCCGCGTGACGTTCTGAAAAATCGCCCCGGCCAGCCCGAGCGCGGCCCCGAACACCAGCCCGGCCGCCACGCGCGGCAACCGCCATTCGCGGATCACCACGCCCGGTCCGCCGCCGGACCCGCCGAGCGCGGCGAACACCCGCGCCGGACTCGCCCAGGCCGCGCCGTAGCAAAGCCCCAGCAACGCGAGCCCGGCGAGAACGACGCCGAGCACGGCGACGAGAACGACCGTGCGACGCTCGACCCGCAACGAAATCCGCCCTCGGCGGAACACGAACGCGGTCATAACGCGGCCGTCCCGTACTTGCGGACCGCCCAGATCAGCACCGGGCCGCCGACGAACGCCGTCACGATCGCGACCGGCACCTCGCCGGTCGGCAGCAGCACGCGCGAGCCGATGTCCGACACCAGCAGCAGAATCGGGCCCAGCACCACCGCGAACGCGGTCAGCCACGGCACCGACGCGCCCGCTGCTCGGCGCGCGAGATGCGGCACGATCAGGCCGACGAACAGAATCGGCCCGGCCACCGCGGTCGCCGCTCCGGCCAGCAGGGTGATCAGCAACAGTGTCACCGCACGGATCCGGGCGACGCGCGCGCCGAGAGTGTGCGCGACGGTGTCGCCCAGCGCAAGCGCATTCAACTGGCGGCTCAACAGGAACGCCGCGACCACGCTCACCGCAATGACGATCAACGGAACCGTCAGCGGAGCCTGTTCCCGACCAGCCAGCGAGCCGACCGCCCAGAACCGGTACCGATCGAAGGTGTCCGGCAGCAGCAACCGCAGCCCAAGCGAAACGCCGCTGAGCACGAACGTCAGCGCGGTGCCGGTCAGCACCATCCGCAACGGCGACCGCCGGCCGACCGCGTACACCAGCAGGGTCGCCAGCACCGCGCCGAGCACCGCGAACAACAACTCCCCCGACGCGGAAACGGCGATGCCGAGCGCGGAACCGATCGTGATGGCGAACCCAGCCCCGGCGGTCACCCCGAGCACACCAGGTTCGGCCAACGGGTTGCGAGACAACACCTGGACGAGCACCCCGGCCACCGCCAGCGCCGCGCCGACCCCGACCGCCAGCAGCGCACGCGGCGCGCGGACGTCGCGCACCACCGCCTGATCCGCCGGATCGCCGTGCCCGAAGATGGCCTGGAGCACCTCCGCCGGCGCGATGCCGTGCGCGCCGACGCCCACGCTGACCACGGCCACCGCCGCCAGCAGGACGACGGCGGCGGCCAGCAGCGCGGTCCGGCTGCGCGCGGTCACTTCTTCAGCAGCGGCGCGAACGCCTGGTCCACCGCGTCCAGCGTCTTCATCGCCGCCCGGTAGGTGGCCGCTTCGGTGTAGCGGAAGGCGAAGGTCTTGCCCGCCTTCACTGCGGGAAGTTCCTTCCACAGCGGCGAATCGAGCACGTACTTCACCGCGGGCGGCACCGAGCCGTCCGGCTTCACCGAGTAGGTGATCGCGTCCGCCTGCGCGAACTCGGTCGGCAGCTCCTCGATCGACGGGTACTCGCTGACGTCCTTCGAACCGCCGCCCTTGACCTTCACCTGGCCGAAGTAGTTCGCGCCGATGTCCTGCGCGACGTTGGTGCCCCAGGAATCCTTGAACTCGCGCTGGAAGTTGCCCTTCGCGACCTCGCCGTACGCGCCGACGTGCCCCAGTTTCAGCTGCGGCAGCACGGCTTTGTACTTGTCCGCGAGCTGCTTCGCCTTCGCCTCGTACTCCTGGCGCGCGGCGTCGAACCCGGCCAGCGCGCCGGCCGCGTCGGACTGCTTGCGCGAAAGCTCCCGCCACGCCGACGGCACCGACGGGCCGATCGCCACGACCGGCGCGATCTCCTGCAGCCGCTTGACGTCGATGTCCGCGAGCACCGGCTTCGGCACGCCGATCACGATCAGGTCCGGATCGGCCTGCGCGATCGCTTCGTAGTTCGTCTCGGCGGCCTGCTCGCCCGCGACCTTCGGCAGCTCGTCGTACTTCTTGCGGTCCTCGGTCGTCATCATCGGCAGGCCGCGCTTCCACGTCGAGATCCCGACGAGCGGCGCCTTCGCCTCGAGCAGCGCCGGAACCGCGTAACCGGTCGCGATCACGCGCTTCGGCTTGACCGGGATCTTGATCTCGCCGTTGTCAGCGGCGAACACGCGGGTCGGGGCGTCGCTCCCGCTGCTGCTCTGCGCGTCGCCGGAGCCGCAGCCCGCGACGACGGTGAGGGCGACCGCGAGCGCGGCGGCAGCGAGACGGGTCTTTCTGGTGACGGTCATGCGAGGGTCCTTGCTGTTGCTGATGAATCAGTGGTCGTGCTCGTCGTCGAAGTCCGCGACGCCGCGTTTCCAGTAGCCGGTCACGTCGTAGTCCTCGCGGGCGAGCCCGAGGTCGTCGCGCAGCCAGCGGCGCAGCGGCTTGATCGCGCCCGCTTCCCCGGCGATCCACGCGTAAAGCCGTTCGCCTTCCGGCACTTTGACTTCGCGCACGGCGTCGGCGAGCAGCTCGACGCTGCCCGGTGCGGCGGTTCCGCGGTGCAGCCAATGGACTTCGACGCCGTCCGGCGCGTCGAGGTCTATCTCCTCGCTCGCGTCGGCGACCTCGGCGAACGCCCAGCCCGCAGCGGTCCGCGGCAGTTCCTCCAGCCAGCGCGCGAGGGCGGGCAGCGCCGTGATGTCGCCGGCGAGCAGGTAGCGGTCGTAGTTGTGCGGCACGATCAGCCCGCCCGGCGGACCGGCGACGTGCACGGTCTCGCCCGGCCGCACCGCGCGCGCCCAGTCCGAGCCGAGACCGCCGTCGTGCAGGGCGACGTCGAGGTCCAGCTCGCCGGACGCCGGGTCGTAGCGGCGGACGGTGTACTCGCGCGAGACCGGCGACGGCTTCGGCCAGCGGAGCATGTCGCCGTTCGCCTCGGGCAGCCGAAGCTCGCCGTCGGCGTCCGGGAAGAGGATCTTCACGTGCTCGTCCGGCGAATGCGCCTCGAACCCGGCCGTGCCCGGCCCGCCGAGGGTGACGCGCAGCAATCCCGCGCCGACCGCGCTGGTTCGCACGACCTCGGCGCGCCGGATCCGGATGGGGTACGGCACTTTCTCGGCCTGCCGCCCCGCGCGGACCTCCGCGATCCGGGCGGTGTGGCGGTGCCGGTGGGTATCCCGGCTCACTGCGAGCCGCCGGTGAGCAGCTTCGTCCAGTGCCCGAGCCGCGGGTCCTCGGCGAGGTCGGCGAACTCCAGCTGGGGCGCGCCCGCGCCGCGCCACTTCTCGACCAGGCTCATGATCCGCATCGAATCGAGGCCGAGGTCGGCGAGATCGGTGTCCGGGGTCAGCTCGTCGAGGCCGCAGCCGAGCAGGTCGGCGACGTCGGCGTTGACCTGCTCGGCAGTCAGTCCGGGGGTGCTCATCGAGGTGCTCCTGCGGGAATCGGCGCCGACAGCGCGGCGAGCGCGTCGGCGGTGGTGGTGACGACGCCGCAGCGTTGCGCGACGTACTCGCACGCCTGGTCGTGCCGGGAGCGGTCGAAGTCCGCGACCGCGTCGCTGATCAGGAACGGCCGGACGTCGCGCATGAACGCCTCGACCGCCGTCGTCTGGCAGCCGATGTGCGCGTACACGCCGGTGATCAGCAACTGGTCGCGGTCGCCGAGCTGCTCGCGGAAAGAGCTGCGCTGGAACGCGCTGTAGCGCCATTTGTCCAGCACGGTGTCGCCCGGCCGCGGAGCCAGCTCGTCAACGATGTCCGCCGCGCGCGGGTCGTCGTCGATCACCGCGCCGATGCCGTCGCCCCAGAATTCGGTGAGCAGCCCGCGATCGGCGGCGGGCTGCTTGCCCGGCTGCGCGGTGTAGAACACCGGCATGCCGTAGCTCCGCGCCTTCTCGGCGAGCTCCGCGATGTTCGCCACCATCTCCGGAATCGGCGAACCCTCGTACGGGGCAAGGAAATACCGCTGGACGTCGTGCACGAGCAAAGCCGCCCGCGCCGGGTCGGGCCGCCACCCGACCCGGCCCGCGGGCAGGTCCGCCGCCGTCGGCAGCGGGTACGCCCGGATTCTCGGCAGGGACACGCTTCACCTCTCCTTCGCCAGGGCGGCCAGCGCCGCCCGCAGTTCGCGTTTGCTGGTCTTGCCCACGCCGGTGACCGGGAACTCCCCGACCACCTCCACCAGATCCGGCACCTTGAACGCGGCCACCCCGCGCCCGCGCACGAACCGGCGCAGTTCCGCCGCGCTGGGCTGCTCCCCGTCCGCCGGAACGACGTACGCACAGGTCCGCTCGCCGAGGTACTCGTCCGGCACCGCGACGACGGCGGCGTCGAGCACGCCCGGATGCGCCATCAGATGGTTCTCGACCTCTTCCGCAGCGACCTTCTCCCCGCCGCGGTTGATCTGTTCCTTCGCCCGCCCGACGACCTCGAGGTGCCCGGATTCCTTTTGCCGCACCAAATCGCCGGTGCGGTAAAACCCGTCCTCGGTAAACGCGGTCTTATTGTGCTCAGCGGCGTTGTAGTACCCGCGAATCGTGTACGGCCCGCGCGTAAGCAACGCACCGATTTCGCCCGGCTCGACAAGATCGTCCGACTTCGCCAGCGGATCGTCCGGGTTCACGACGCGCACCTCGTCGTCCGGCGAAATCGGCCGCCCCTGGGTGCTGAGCACGAGGTCCGCCGGATCGTCCAGCCGGGTGTAACAGACGAGCCCCTCCGCCATGCCGAACACCTGCTGCAGCCGGCACCCCAGCGCCGGACCGATGCGTTCCGCGAGCTCCCGGCCGCACTTGGCCCCGCCGACCAGCAGAACGTCCAAAGAGGACAGATCCCGCTGGGTCCGCGCCGCCGCCTGCACCCAAGCCGCCGCCAACGGCGGAACGACCCCGCTGATCGTGACGCCCTCAGCCTCGATCAGCCGAAACGCGGTGTCAGCGTCCGGCCGTGGCGCCATCACCGTGGCCGCCCCCGCGTGCAGCGCACCGAGCAACCCAGGCGAACTGAGCGGAAAATTATGCGCGACAGGCAACGCCGCGAGATACACGCTTTCCTTCTTGAGCCCGCAAATCCGCGCACTTTCCCGCACGCTGTACAGATAATCGTCGTGCGTCCGCGGAATCAGCTTCGGCAACCCAGTGCTGCCACCGGACAGCTGCAGAAACGCCATCCCCTCCGAATCCGGCTCCGGCAACTCCCGCGGCGCGGTCTCCGCCAACGCCGCGAATTCCGGTTCCCCGACGACGAAGACTTTCCGCTGCTGCGCGACTTCCCGCGCCATCTTCGCGTGATCATGCCCAGCATGCTCGCCGACGGTAAGGATCGCTTTCGCGTCGCTCTGCTCGGCGAAGTGCCGCAACTCGCTGTCCCGATGCGCAGGCAACGCGAACACCGGCACCGCCCCGGCCCGCCACAACCCGAAGACGACCGACACGAACTCCGGAATATTCGGCAACTGCACGACGACCCGATCGCCCTGCCCGATCCCGCTCGCGACAAACCCGGCGGCCAACCGATGAGCCCGCTCGTCCACCTCGGCGAACGTCCAGCGCTGCCCTTCGCCGACCACCGCCGTGCGGTTCGCGTACGCCTCCTTGAGCGAGGTGAGCAAGGCTCCGAATGTTTGTCCCCGCCAGTAGCCACTGGCCCGGTACTGCGCTGCGGTTTCCTCTGGCCACAAGCTCATGCGTCGCCCTCCGCGCTCAGCAACGTCCGGTCTCGTCGACACCCGCTTGCCGCGGCTTCCCGCCACAAACTCACGCGACTTCCTCCGCACCCAGCAGCGTCAGCCCTCGCAGACACCTACTCGCCCGATACCGCGCCGCCGTCTCCTCCGCGCTCAGCAACGTCCTGCCTCGCCGACATCCGCTCGCCGCGGCTTCCCGCCACAAACTCACGCGACCCCCTCCGCACCGAGCGCACGCAGCAGCGTCCCGAACTTCGCACTGGTCTCCGCCAATTCCGCCGCCGGATCAGACCCGGCGACGACCCCCGCCCCCGCGAACAACCGCGCGGTCTTGTCGGACACCTCGGCACACCGGATCGTGACGACCCATTCGCCGTCCCCCGCGAGATCGGTCCACCCGACCAGTCCCGCGTAATACCCGCGATCCTCCGGCTCGAGCCGCGCAATCGTGTCGCGCGCCAGACCGACCGGCACCCCGCACACCGCGGGCGTCGGATGCAACGCCTCAGCCAACTCCAACGACGACGGCCCATCCGCCCCCACGCGCCCGGTGATCCGGGTCGAAAGGTGCCACATCGTAGGCGTGCCAATCACTTCCGGCTCTTCCGGAACGTCCAGCTCGGTGCAGTAGCGCCCCAACACCTCCGCTACCTGCGCGGCGACGAGGGCATGCTCATTGAGGTCCTTTTCGGACACTCGCAGCTCCGAAATCGCCTGCGCGTCCTGCGCCGGATCCCCCGTCCGCCGCCGCGACCCGGCAAGCGGATTCGCGGTCACGACGTTCCCCTTGCGAGACACCAGCAACTCCGGACTGGCCCCGACGAGCGTCCGCGGCGCCGGATCCCCAGGCGCACTGACGTCGACAGCAAAGGCATGCGCCGCAGGATCCGCCACGACGAGGTTGCGGAGGAGTTTCCGCACGGAAACCCCTTGCTCGCCCACGAGATCCAGTGCCCGGGCGAGGACGACCTTACGAAGTTCCCCGTCACCGATGAGATTGACCGCCCGACGGACGCTTTCGGCATAAACCTCGGGCGCTGGCTGCGGGATTACGGTCCAGGAGGTGGCGGCATCGATGCCGTCGACGCCTGAACCGCTACGCGATCCGGCGACGGCCGCACTCTGGTTCCCATCAGGCTCCACCGCACTGCTCGCCACCTGCGAACGCCCGCCTGCGTTCCCGCCGAACTCGGCCGCCTGCGAACACTCACCCGCGTCCCCGCCGGACTCCGCCGCATCGCCCACGACCCGCGAACTTTCCCCCATTCGCAGGCCGCCGTCGCCCGGCATCTCGGCCCGCCGCACCACCGCGGGCACGATCAAGCTGCTCCCGGAATCCGGCCGGAACCCGATCGCCCCCACCACGACCGGATTCGCGACCCCCGCCAGCACCGCGGCTTCCAACGCCTCGGCAGCCGCCGCGGCCCGGTTGCCCGTCGTGCCGCGGACGTGCGAGTGCACCCCGTCGGCGAGCAGCACCCCGCGGGCCGACGAGTAGTAGAACGACCCCGGCAGGTACGCGGCCAGGAGATCCGCCGCCCGGTGGACCGGCCGCGGACGGGCCGGAGCAGGTGAGGACACGAGGTGAATTCCCTTTCGCACACGCGCAGGCGGCCGAGCCGCCCCGTCCGTTCCTGCACAAGGTCCGGACCTTGACTGTTCGGTTAGCCTAACCTAATGGACAGTAACGTATCCGGACGAAAAGGAAAAGCCGCCCGGCGGATCGACCCGGGTCACGCGCGAAGCGTGGCCCCGCCGTCGACGTAGAGGTTCTGCATGGTGATGTGCCGGGCCCGGTCGGACGCGAGGAACAGCACCGCGTCCGCGATGTCGGCGGGATCGGCGATCCGCCCGAGCGGAATCCCGACGCGGAACTGCTCCGGATTCCCTGCGATAACCCGGTGTTCGCCGGAGTCGTCCGTCCACAGTAGACGTTGCATGTCGGTGTCCGTCGACCCCGGCGAGACGATGTTGCACCGGATCCCCGACCCGGCGAGCTCCAGCCCGAGACAGCGGGTGAGCATGGTCGCCGCGGCCTTCGAAGCCGCGTAAGCCGCCATCCCGGTCCGCGGGACACCGGCCGCGTTCGACCCGACGGTGACCAGCGCCCCGCTCCCCCGCGGCTGCATCCTCCGGGAGATCTCGCGCAGCACAGTGAAAACCCCGGTCGAGTTGACCGCGAAGGTCGCCGCCCAGTCCTCGTCGCTGGTCTCCCCCACCGACCCGGGCCGCAGCACCCCCGCGACCGAGACCCCGATCCCGATCGGCCCCAACTCCCGCTCGACGTCCGCCACGACCCGCGCGACCGCCGCCGGATCCCCGACATCCGCCACGAACGGCACCACGTGCCCACCGGCCGACGGCTGGACGTCAACCGGCCGCCCGGCGTCGCCAGCCGCGTGAGCCCGCGCCGTATCAACGCCGCCGTCGGCTACCAGCGCAGCGACCACCTCCGCTGCCCCATCAGCAGAAGTCGGCACTGCACCGCTCGACAAATCCCCTTCAGCCGCAACCCCGGAAGGCCGTGCGCCATCGCCACCCGCCGCCGCAGAACTCCCGGCGACGTCGCCACCCGCGAGTGTCCCCGCCGGGACACCCCCAGAAACTCGCTCGCCAGCACGCGCCGCGGACGCTTCCACCGCAACAGAAGCCCGCACAGTATCTTCACCGGCGCCGGCGTCCGAATCACCTCGGACATCCGCCCGGCCCAGCCCCGCGCCGTAGTCCCGCGCCGCGACCTCCCGCAACCCCTCCTCGTCGATGTCCACCGCAGCCACCACGGCACCGGCTCGGGCGAGCGCCCCCACGACGGCCGCCCCGATCCCGCGCGCACCGCCGGTCACCAGCGCGATCCGCCCTTCGATCCCGGCTCCCGCGTCCCGCGTCACCGCGCACCTCACCCTCCGTCGCCGACTGATTAGGCAAACCTAACCTAATCGAGTGAGCGTCGGCCAGGGTGATCCCGCCCACCCCGGGCTCAGCGACCCGGCGCGAAGTTCCGCAATCGCAGGCTGTTGGCCACCACCAGCACCGACGACAGCGACATCGCCGCCCCCGCGATCAGCGGGTTCAGCAGTCCGCACGCGGCGAGCGGCAGCGCGGCCACGTTGTACCCGAACGCCCAGACGAGATTCCCCCGAATGGTGCGCAACGTGCGTTGCGCGAGACGGATCGCGTCCGGAAGCACCGAGAGGTCGTCGCGGACGAGGATGATGTCGGCTGACCGCAAGGCGAGATCGGTCCCCTCGGCGACTGCCAGCCCGAGATCAGCGGTCGCCAGCGCCGGAGCGTCGTTCACCCCGTCGCCGACCATCGCCACCCGATGCCCCTTGTCCTGCAACGCAGACACCGCCGCCGCCTTCTCGCTCGGCAAGACTCCGGCGAGCACGTCGGGAATCCCGACCTCCGCGGCGACCGCCTGGGCCGTCACCTCGTTGTCGCCGGTCAGCAGCACTGTTTTCAACCCCAGCCGATGCAATTGCGCGACCGCCGCCCGCGCCGAAGGCTTCACCTCGTCCCGCACGGCGAGCATGCCCGCGACCTGACCGGCCGCCGACACGAGCACCACCGTCGCCCCGCCGGCCTCCGCCGACGCCACCGCGGCTTCGACCTCAGGGCCAACCGAAATCCCTTCGTCCGCCAGCAACCTCGGCCGCCCGACGACCACCGCCGTTCCCTCAACCACACCGCGGGCACCCAGCCCGGGCAGTGCCTCGAATTCAGCAGCCGGAAGCACCGCCGGGCCAGCAGCGACAATCGCCGCGGCAATCGGGTGTTCTGACGACGCTTCGACCGCGGCCGCGAGATGAAGCACCTCCGTCGGCGAGAACGATCCGAACGCCCGGGTCTCGGAGAGAGTCATCCGCCCCTCCGTTACGGTGCCGGTCTTGTCCAGCACGACGGTGTCGACCGTCCGGCTCGCCTCGAGAGCATCCGGCCCCTTTACGAGGATCCCGAGCTGGGCACCCCGCCCGACGCCGACCATCAGCGCGGTCGGCGTCGCGAGCCCCAACGCGCACGGGCACGCGATGATCAGCACGGACACCGCCGCGCCGAACGCGTCCCTCACCGGATTCCCGGTGAGCAACCACCCCGCGAGGGTGAGCACCGCCAACGCCGACACCACCGGGACGAAGACCGCGCACACCCGGTCGGCCAGCCGTTGCACCGCCGCCTTCCGCTCCTGCGCGCGCTCGGCGAGCGCACTCATCTGCGCCAGCTGCGATCGCGCTCCCACGGCCTCCGCACGCACCACCAGCCGGCCGTTCAGGTTGATGCTCCCGCCGATCACCCGGTTTCCCGGCCCGACCTCCGCCGGAACGGGTTCGCCCGTGATAGCGCTGACATCCACTGTGGACAGACCGCTGTCGACGGTTCCGTCCGCGGCGATCTTCTCCCCCGGTCGCACCACGAACCGGTCACCTACCGCCAGTTCGCCGATTCCGACCAGCTCTTCACCGTCCGCGCGCAGAATCCGCACGTCCTTCGCCGCCAGCGCGTCCAGCGCGCCGAGCAGGTCCGCCGCACCACGCCGGGACCGCGCCTCGAAGTACCGGCCGGCGAGCAAGAACGTGGTCACTCCGGCCGCGACGTCGAGGTACACCGAATCCGCGCCCGGCGCGGTCGCGCCGAACCCGATCCAGTAGCCCGCCTCACTGCCCGATCCGATCAGCACCGAAACCGCCGACCACAGGTAGGACGCCAGCATGCCCAAGGAAACGAGCGTGTCCATACTGGACGACCGGTGCCGCAGATTGCGCAGCGCGGCCCGGTGGAACGGTGCCGCCGACCAGAACACGACCGGGGTCGCGAGCAGCAGGCACACCAGCTCCCACAACGGGAATCGCAGCGACGGCACGAGCGCGAGCGTGATCGAAAGGTTGCCGAGCGGGACGGCCAGCACCGCCGCCACGATCAGCCGGCGGCGCAGGTCGCGGACCCGCGCGTCGCGGTTTTCCGGGGTCGCTTCGCCGCGGACAGCCGCGGTGTAGCCCGCGCGTTCGATCGTCGCGACCAGCGAAGCGGGGTCGAGGTCAGGCGGATAGTGGACAGTCGCGCGTTCGGTCGCGTAGTTCACCGTGGCGCGGACGCCGTCGAGTTTGCCAAGGGATCGCTCGACGCGCGCCGCACAGGCGGCACAGGTCATCCCGCCGACGGCGAGATCGAGTTGACGGGTCGGGGTCGCCGCGGGGGCGGCGGTCTGCGTAGACATGGTTCTCCGGATTCCAGGACGGGCACGAAGTCGGTGGCAGTGCCGGGCCGGGGAAGGCGGACCGATTTCCATCGTACGCCTGTTTTTCCGCCGCCACTCCTTCGGGTGACTTGGGAACCTTTCGGCTCTCCCCGACGACTATCCGGATGGTGGCAGTGCCCGACCCAACCCGATCAGACAGGAGCGAAAATGTCCGAAACCCTTGGCTCAGCAGGAAACCTTCAGCACGTGACCACGTTCTGCGGCAACTGCGACTGCGGCTGCCCGGAGCTGTTCCTCGACGACGCCGCCCCGCCAGAGCGTCGCGTCGTGCTGACCGACGACTTCGGGCAGCGAGTGCAGATGAGCTTGGCACAGCTGAAAGTTCTCGTCGACGACGTCAAAGGCGGAGCCTTGGACAAGGTGGTGACTGCGGTGGTCTAGCGGCGGAATCGGCTCGGTGCAACGAGATCTTCGCCGCGAGCGGCAACGCGGGCACGAGATCTGCGGGCGGCCGGATTCAGCGGCCGACGGACCGATGCCGGTCGTGTGGAACTCAGGGGCGGCCGACCCTGATCCGCACCGGCGGGCATCGGGCCTCGGTTACTGCCTTCTGGCCGCCAGGTTGGCGAGCATCGCGTTGTAGGCGGCGAAATCGTCGTCGTCGCCTTGGTCGAAGCGGCGGTCCAGCCGGGCGGCTTCGCGGTCGTCGTGGCGGCCCCACTGCACCAGCAGCGCCACGACGACCACGATCATCGGGATTTCCCCGGTGGCCCAGGCGATTCCGCCGCCGAGACGTTGATCCGAAAGGAGGTCAGGCATCCACGGCAGGGAGAGGTAGCGGTAGAACGTCTCGGCGATCACGGTCTGCTTGTTCATCAGGATCACGCCGAAGAACGCGTGGAACGGCATCACCGCGAACATCATGCCGAGCCGCGCGAGATGCGGCATCGAACGCGGCGGGCGGTCGACGCCGATCACCAGCCAGAAGAAAACGTAGCCGGACACAAGGAAATGGAGGTTCATCAGCTGGTGCGCCCAGTGGTAGCGCATCGCCTCGCCGAACAGACCCGAGAAGTACAGCGCGTAATACGAGCCGACGAACACCACAGACGCCACCAGCGGGTGCGCGACCAGGCGCGTGAACCGCGAGTGCAGCAGCACCACGAGCCACTCGCGCGGACCGTCCGGTCCTTTGCCCGCCACCGGCAAGGCACGCAGCGCGAGGGTCACCGGTCCGCCGAGCACGAGCAGCACCGGGGCGAGCATGGCCAGTGTCATGTGGATGACCATGTGCAGGCTGAAGGTTCCGGACGAGTACGTGCCCAGACCGGACGACGTCGCGATCAGCACCGTCGCCCAGCCGCACGTCCACGCCCAGAACCGGCCGCGAGGCCAGTCGTCGCCGCGATTGCGGAGACGCCGTGCCCCGACTGCGTAGCCCGCGACCGCAAGCACCGCGACGACACCGAGGAGCAAGTCCGGACGCCAATCGAGAAAGAGCCGAGCGAACGAAGGAGGATCAGGCAGGTCGTACCCGAGCACGGTCTCGCCGACTGTTGCCGGATCGTCCACGAACGCCGGCGGCACCAGATGCGCCAACCCGGCCGAGACGCCCATCGCCCCGGCCAGCACCACGACCTCCGCCACGAGAGCCGCTGTGCCGCCACGCCAATGGCCGCGCGTGACGGCGATCAGCACCGCCAACACCACCGTGACCACGACCTTCACCCCGAGGAGAAAGCCATACCCAGTAAATAATCCAGCCGGACGGGCAAGCGCCAGACCGTCGACGATTCCGGATGCGGCGAGCACGACGAGACAACACGTCGCCAGCCGTCGATACCGGCGGAGCGCGATTTCTCGTGCCGCGCCTGAGCCGCGGTGGACCAGCAGCGCAACCAGCGCACCGGTCCACAACGCCGCCGCGATCACGTGCCACACCAAGGCATTCGTGGCCAGGTCGTGCCACGCGCCGATGGAGACGTGCCCGGCGATCGCCCTCGGCAGCAACCCGACGAGGGCAAGGCCGAGCCACAGCACCGTGGTGCGCCAGGTCAACGTGCGCCAAACGCCGATCGCCACCACGGCGGCTACCGCGAGGACGCAAAGCCACGCCTTGGGTTCCTCCATGGCGTCAACGAGGACGGCCAGCTTCGCCAGATGCAACGCCTCGGAAATCGGCCGCCCTGATGCGTCAGCGGCGTCGAACGGCACCAGCATCGCGGCTGCTAGCGCCCAAACGCCCGCAGCAGCCGCCGCGGTGCGGGTCGCCGCGTAACCGTCCGGGGAGAGCCGGCCCGCTTCGCCCGGCCGGCTCAGAAACGCCGCGAACACCAACCCGCCGACGCAGACCACCCCGGCCGCGTCGGCAACCAACCGAAGCAAGGAGGTACCCAAGGACGTGACCGGACCAGGAGCCGGGTTGCCGAGAGCGGCATAGACATCGCCCGCCGCGGCGACCACCACCACGACGGCCACCGCGGCAACCCCTGCCGCGGCAAGCAAACCCCGCCGGTGCGGGGTCGGAATAGTGCGCACACCAGAGTGGTCGGAAGGAGGTGGGGGCGAGTTCCCGCGACGTGGATCACGTCATGATCCAGTTCGCGCGGAACGACGGCCCGCCGGACCGACGATGGCTCTGCTCTGCTCTGCTCTGCTCTGCTCTGCTCTGCTCTGCTCTGCTCTGCTCTGCTCTGCTCTGCTCTGCTCTGCTCTGCTCTGCTCTGCTCTGGAAGGGAGCAAATCACCAGCCCCCGCGACCTATCACCGCCCGCCCCGGACGATCACTGTCGAGCGAGCAGCCACCACCCGACGAAGCTAACCGTCCAACCAACCCGCCGGTTACCTGACGCGAACAGCACCCTGCCCACCAAGCGGACCGCCTCGCCGCCGAACGACCCCGCCCCAACCGACAACCGCGCAACCTGACGAAGAAACGGACCCCGCGTCACATCGCGGTGTCGTTCTCCTCCTGGGCGCGCAGCAGATCGTCGCGGGCGCGGGACACCCGGGAACGCACCGTGCCGACCGGGCAGCCGCACACCTCGGCCGCCTCCGCGTACGACAGGCCCAGGAATTGGGTCAGCACCAGGGCTTCTCGGCGGTCCTCGTCGAGAGTGTCCAGGAGCAGGCCCAGTTCGATCAGGTCTTCGAAGCCCGCGGTGCGCGTCCGGGCGGACTGTTCCTCGGCCGCGCGCTGCCAGTCGGCGGTCGTGGATTCGCGGGGGCGGACCGAGCGCGCGCGGATGCGGTCCACGACGACGCGGCGGGCGATGGACAGCAGCCACGTCCTCGAGGACGACCGGCCCGCGAACCTCGGCAGCGAGCCGAACGCGCGCAGGTACGTTTCCTGGGTGAGGTCGTCCGCTTCGGCCGGGCTGGCGCGGTGGGCCAGGAACCGCCACGCGTCGGCTTGCGTCGCGCGGACCCAGGCTTCCAATGCGGCCCGGTCGCCGCGGCCGGCGGCGAGGGCCAGCGCGGTGATCCGCTCGTCGTCGTTGTCGCGGCCGGTGGACACGGACATCACGGTAGTCCATGCCCGTCCGGGACAGTCGCCTGACCAGGCCGGAGAAAAATCGCCGGACCCGCCGGGAACCGGGACGCGGATCCGAGCGACTATGACAGACGTGAGCTGTGAAATCTTCCGCGAAGCGCTGTCCGCGCGACTCGACGGCGAAGCGGGCCCGCTGCCCGAACCGCAGGTCGACCAGCATCTCGAGACCTGCGCGGCGTGCCGGACTTGGTACGAGCGGAGTGCGACGCTGCGCCGTGCCCTGCTGGTCCGCAGCGCGCCCGAGGTGCCCGACCTCACCGGCCGGATCCTCGCCGAAACCCCGGCCCCGCCGCGGGAAAAATGGGGGCTGCGGGTCGCGCTGGGACTGGTCGGCCTGGTCCAGTGCGGACTGGCGTTCGCGCAACTGCTCGGCATGGACAACGCCCACGGCGGCGGCGGTTTCATGGAAGGCCACCTCATCAACGAAAGCGCGGCCTGGAACCTCGCCGTCGGCGTCGGACTGCTGTGGGCCGCCCTGCGCACCCGCGCGGCGGCCGGGCAGCTGCCGATGATCACCGGGTTCGTGCTCGTCCTCGCAGTGCTCACGACCAGCGACCTGATCGGCGACCGGGTGACCGTCGCGCGGGTGCTGTCGCACGTCTTCCTCGTCGTCGGGCTGGCCTTGCTCTACGCCGTCCACCGGCAGCACCGCCTCCGGCACCAGCCCGGCCCCGACCTCGCCGACACCGCCGACGACCCGGACCACACCACCGTGCCGACCCACGGTGCGCTCGCCCTGGTCCGCCCGCATCCGAAGCGAGGCCGCGACTCCCAACGCCCGACCGGACGGCACCGCGCCGCCTGACGCCCACCCGGGGTTCCGACTGGACAGCTCACCCAGCCGGAAACCCGCGGTGCGAGCACGGAATCCGCTGCACGATCACAGGGACAGCGAGCGACGCGAAGCGCACCCCAAAGAGGCGGGCGCAGCCTGGAGCCGCTGGCGCAGCGCGAGGCCCAGCCTTGAACTGCCCGAAAGCTGTCTTTGGCGAGACCATTCACAAAGCCCAAATCGAACCCGCGAAGTTCTCCGCTCGCAGACCGGACTGCGGGGCAACCGCCCTCGTGGCTAACGCCAATCCAGCGAGGACACATCCGCTCAGCCCAATAACGGACACCGCGGAATCTGTCCCACCCGCCCAGAACCAGCCAGTCGAGTCAGATCCGTGAAGCCCGCCTCGCGAAACACAGCTCGCTCGACGACAGGCTCAGTGAGTTCTGGCTGTGCAGCCATAACAAAGGCCCCGGCTGCGAGACGCGGCCTGAAACCCACCTCAATCTCAGAAGGCAGCGCATCCGAACCACCCCGCAGGGCTCAGATCATCGCAACCGCCATCACCGCCATCCCCAGGCTCATCACGCCTTCCATCGCGAGCCCGACCTCCCGCCGTCCGGGGCGGGCGACCGTCCGGGCGTGATCGATCGCCCGGGCCAGCCACGCGATCCCCGCCACCAGGAAGACCACCGCGAGCACAACCGCGACCACCACGACATGCGCAGGCGCGTGCCCGGTCATCGTCATGCCAGCGTCGCCCATGTCCATTCCGGCGTGCTCGCCGCCCATCGCGGTCGCGGACATCGTCATTCCCGCCATCGCCGACGGCATCACGAACGCCATCCACGCCATCCCGGCCATCATCAGCGCGTGGTGTGCTCCGGGCAGGCGTCCGTGCCCGAATCCCAGCGCCGTGCTGACCGCGAACCATCCGGCTGCCGCCGCGAACAGCACGACCTGCGGCATCCGGGCGAACGTCATGGTCGCAGGCCAGGCCATCGTGACCATCCCGGCGCACATCGCCGCGTGGAGTGCGTCGGCCACTCGTCCGCTGAAGCCGGGGCGCCGCGCGCATCGGTACAGGCAGAAGGCCCCACCCGCCGCGAACAGCAGCGTCAGGATCCACCTCAGACCCGGTTCGGCGATCATCGGACGGCGTCCCGGCGCAGGCCCAGCAGGCAGTCCACCGCCAGGAATCCCAGCAACGACACCCCGAATACCGGCAGGAACCAGCCCACCACCGCCAGTCCGACCAGGACCGGGGCCAGCACTCGACCGGGGATTCGCCGCCATGCGCCACGCACTGGCAAGCGGCCAAAACGGCTCCTGCCTCGCGACCTAGCGGATCGAAGCTCGCGCGTTGGTGCCTGGCATGCCGACTCCGCTAAGGGCTGGGCCGAGGAAGCGTCGACGCGCAACCCTGCGCCATCCGAGGACAGCCGAGCGGAGCCAGCCGCACCCTCCATCGGCGCCTCGCCGCATACCGATTCGATGCTCATCAAGGACTCACTCGAAGCAGCGTTACGCACCCGCGCACGATCCGGTCGACCTGGATCAGCCTCCCTGCCCACCGAAACCTCGCCACCCACCGGCTCAACGCCCACCAACGACCCACCCGGAGCAACGTCACGCAGCCCCGCGCCCCGACCGGCAAGCACCTCCGGTAACTGACCGCCAGCCGCCGCCAGTCGCACAGAGCCTCCGCTGCCGCGCAGCCGCTCACCAGGCCGGTACCGCCCGGAACGGCCCCGCAGCCACCACATCCGGTACCCCCACAAGACAACACAAACCAACGCCGCCCCGAGCAGCGTCAGCAGCACCTGGTTCGCCACCCCGAACAACAGCCCCATATGCGCGTCGATCCCCCACCGGCTCAGCTTCGCGGCGAGCGGGTAATCAGCGAACCTCAACGTCCCGGTGATCTTCCCCGTCCCGGGATCAACCGACATCGAGTCCTGTTTGGACGGCCAGCTCCGGCCGACCTGCTGCACGACGTAGCCGCCGTCGGAAGGCGGCCGAATCTCAATGGGGTCGGACAATCCGGCGCGTGCGGTCGCGTCCCGGACCGCCTGCCAGCCGACGTCGCCGGGCGACGGGGCGGCCGACGAGACCGACGGTGTCGTCCAGTCCAAAGTGGACCGGAGGTCGGTGATGTTCGCACCGGCGTGCAGCGACCACGTCAGGCCGGTCGCGGAAAGGAACAGCAAACCGGCCGCGATCCACAGGCCGGTCGAGCCGTGCCAGGAACGCAGCCGTCCCCGGCCGGGTTTGCCCGCGGACGGCAGCAGCACCGCGCGCAAGCGCCGGCGGCGGCCGAGCCACAAGGCCGCTCCGAGGAGGGTGATCACCCACAGCCAGCTGGCCGCGAGTTCGCTGTACAGGCGGCCGAAGTCGCCTAGATGGAGGTTGCGGTGGAGGGTGTCGATCCAGCCGCGGACTGGCAGCGCCTGTCCGGAACCGTAGGTCTCCAGTGCGCCGCGGACCTCGCCGTCGTGCGGGTTGACGAACACTGTGTACCGATAGCTCGGCTCCAGACCCGGACGGTCGAAGATCACCTGGGTGGTGTCGGTCGCGGACGGCGCCGGGCGGACGCCGATGACCTTCCCGTCCGGGACCTGACCTCGCGCGACAAGGACCTGCTGGTCCAGCGGGACGTCCCCAGCAGCGGCCGGGACGTGCAATTCGTGCGCGTAGACAGCCTGCTCCAACTGCGGCGTCCACACGTACGCGATCCCGGTCAACGCAGCGACCAGGAGGAACGGGCCGACGAACACTCCGGCGTAGAAATGCAGCCGCAGCACTAACGGCCGGACTGCCGCCCACCCCGCCACCCGTGTGGGTTCCTCGTCGATGCCGATGGCCATCCTGCTCCCTTCGCGTGGTCCGCCTCCTGAGGAGTCGGACCGGCGGGGCAGTCGGTTCCCGGCCGCGGCGAACGCCCGTTCAGGTGCCTCGCACCGGCGAGGCATTGCTTCTGGCACTCGGTGACAGTATTGTCGTCCTCACATTCGACACGAAGTGTCAAATATCGCCGCCACGAGACAAGGGAGTCACGATGAGCGAGACGACAACCGCCGCCGAGACGAAGGCCGAAGAGGTCGTAGCCGACGAATTGCTCGTCGAGGAGGTCTCCATCGACGGAATGTGCGGTGTCTACTGATCGCAGCGCCGCGGCGTTCGATCTGGACGGTGCTTGGGAACTGGACAGCCGGGTCTCCATCCGGCCGGAGCGGTTCGGCGCGCTGCTGTACCACTTCGGCACTCGCCGGCTGTCCTTTCTCAAGAGCCGCACCATGCTCGCCGCGGTGCAGGCGCTGACCGACCACCCCTCCGCCCGCGCCGCGTGCGCGCAGGCCGGGGTCGCGCAGGCGGAACTGCCCCGCTACCGCGCCGCCCTCGCCGCACTCGCGGCGTCGGACATGATCCATCCGAGGAGCGTGTGATGCCGCTTGTCGACGAATTCCAGTTCGGGCTCGACGCGCCGATCTGCCTGACCTGGGAGCTCACCTACGCCTGCAACCTGTCCTGCGTGCACTGCCTCTCCTCGTCCGGCCGCCGCGACCCGCGCGAGCTCAGCACCGAGGAGTGCAAGGCGCTGATCGACGAGTTCGAGCGCATGCAGGTGTTCTACGTGAACATCGGCGGCGGCGAACCGACCGTCCGGCCCGATTTCTGGGAGCTGGTCGACTACGCGACCGAGCACCACGTCGGGGTCAAGTTCTCCACCAACGGCATCAAGATCACCGAGGACGTCGCGAAACGGCTCGCCGGCAGCGACTACGTCGACGTCCAGATCTCGCTCGACGGCGCCACCGAGGAGGTCAACGACCACGTCCGCGGCCCCGGCTCCTACCGCACCGCGATCCGGGCGATGGAGAACCTCGCCGCGGCCGGGTTCGGGAATTTCAAGATTTCTGTCGTGGTCACCCGGCAGAATGCGGGACAGCTCGACGACTTCAAAGCCATTGCCGACCGCTACGGCGCCCAGCTGCGGCTCACCCGGCTCCGCCCGTCCGGCCGCGGCGCGGACGTCTGGGACGAGCTGCACCCCACCGCCGCCCAGCAGCGGGAGCTGTACGAGTGGCTGGTGAAACACGGCGAAAACGTGCTCACCGGCGACTCGTTCTTCCACCTCGCGGGCTACGGCGACGGCGGCCTGCCCGGGCTGAACCTGTGCGGCGCGGGCCGGGTGGTGTGCCTGATCGACCCGGTCGGCGACGTCTACGCGTGCCCGTTCGCCATCCACGACACCTTCCTCGCCGGAAACACCCGCGGCGAAGGCGGATTCACCAGCGTGTGGCGGGAATCCGAGCTGTTCGCCGAACTGCGCAGCCCGCAGAGCGGCGGAGCCTGCACGTCGTGTTCGGCCTTCGACGCCTGCCGCGGCGGGTGCATGGCGGCGAAGTTCTTCACCGGGCTGCCGCTCGACGGCCCGGACCCGGAATGCGTGCGCGGCCACGGCGAACGCGCGCTGGCCGGGGTCGCCGCGGGCAGCGTGCCGAAACCGTCGCTGGACCACTCGCACCGCACCCGCAAGCGCGAACCGGTGCCGGTGACCATCGGCATGCGCCGTCCGCCGGACCGGGCCTGCGACGAAAACCCGCTCGCCGGCTTCGCCCCGGCACCGGGCCGCTGAAATGCGCCTGGCCGATCTGTCGTCGCCGGACGTCGCGGAACACGCGGCGTCCGGCGCGATCCTCGCCGTGCCGCTCGGGGCCACCGAGCAGCACGGCCCGCACCTGCCGCTGAGCACGGACACCGACATCGCGACGGCGTTGTGCGACCGGCTCGCCGCGGAGCGACCGGACGTGCTGGTCGCGCCGGCCGTGCCGTACGGGTCGAGCGGAGAACACGCGGGCTTCGCCGGGACGCTGTCGATCGGTCAGGCGGCCACGGAACTTCTGCTCGTGGAACTGGGCCGGTCGGCCTCCGAAACCTTCCGGCGGCTGCTTTTCGTGTCCGCCCATGGCGGAAATGCCGCTTCGGTGACCCGTGCGGTCGCGACTTTGCGGGCCGAATCGCGGGACGTTTCGGTGTTCGAGCCGCGCTGGCAAGGAGATCCGCACGCCGGACGGCCGGAAACCGCTCTGCAGCTGAACCTTCGGCCGGACAAGGTGCAGATGGGCAAAGCCGTGCCGGGAGACGGCCGTCCACTGAGCCAGTTGCTCCCCGCACTACGCAAAGGCGGTGTCAAAGCGGTGACTGACACCGGAATCCTCGGCGATCCCACCGGCGCGACGGCAGACGAAGGACGGGATCTCCTCGACGACCTGACGGCGCAGTTGCGAGCGCACGTGCGCGACTGGACTTCGGTAGGCACGCCATGAAAGCCGCCCTCGTGACCGGCGCCGCGCGCGGGATCGGCGCAGCCACTGCGATAAAGCTGGCTGCGCAAGGCTGGGCCGTGCTCGCGGTCGACATCGCCGAAGACGACCCAGCTCTCCCCTACCCCATGGGAACCGGCGAAGAACTGTCCACAGTGGTCGAGATAATCCGCGAAACCGGCGGCATCGCCGAGGAATTCCGCGCAGACGTCCGCGACCGCGCCCAACTGGCCGCAGCGGTCGCAGAAGCGGAACAACGCTGGGGCGGCCTCGACGCGGCCATCGCGGCCGCCGGGGTGATCGCGGGCGGAGTACCGCTGTGGGAAATGCCGCCGGAGCAGGAAGAAGCGGTCCTCGACGTCAACCTCCGCGGTGTCCTCAACCTCGCGCACGTCGCGATTCCCGCGTTGCTGCGCCGTCCGAAACCCCGCTCCGGACGGTTCCTGGCTGTCGCGTCCGCCGCCGCCACGCGCGGGTTGCCGATGCTCGCCGCGTACTGCGCCGCGAAAGCCGGAGTCGCCGGGCTGATTCGCGCGCTGGGCACGGAATTGGGCGACTCCGGCGTCACCGCGAACGCGGTCAGCCCCGGCTCGACCGACACGCCGATCCTCGCCGAGAGCGCCCGCCTGTACGACCTTCCTTCGGCACAAAGCTTTGCCGCGCAACAACCTGTGCAGCGATTGCTCGATCCCGCCGAGGTCGCCGCCGTCCTGGCGTTCCTCGCCAGCCCGGAAAGCAGCGCGACGACCGGCGCGGTCATCCCGGTGGACGGAGGGCTGGCGCTGTGACCACCCCGCTGCCCGCCGGATTCCGCCTCGAGATGGACCCGAGCGTCAAACGGCTCTCCGATGGCCTCCTCTTCGGCGGCTCCCCCGCCCGCGTACTGCGCCTCACGAAAGCCGGACGGACGGCGTTGGAACGCCTGGCGGACAATCCGGTCGAGACCTCGGCAGAAGGCGTCCTCGCCCGGCTGCTCACCGACGCCGGGTTCGCACACCCCTTGCCACCAGCCAAAACCGCCGACGCGACCGTCGTCATCCCGGTCCGCGACCGCGCCGAACTGCTCGGCCGCTGCCTCGCCGCACTCGACGGCCGATACCCCGCGCTGGTCGTCGACGACGGATCCGCCGACCCCGCAGCCATCGCCGCCGCAGCCTCCGCACACGGCGCGAAACTCGTCCGCCGCGACGTCAACGGCGGCCCTGGCGCGGCCCGAAACACCGCGCTGGAGCACGTTTCCACCGACCTGATCGCTTTCCTGGACAGCGATTGCGTCCCGTCGCCGGACTGGATCGACCGGCTGGCCGGGCATTTCGCCGACCCGCTCGTCGCCGCCGTCGCCCCCCGCGTCCGTCCCCTCGCCCCCGATACCTGGGCCGGCCGCTACACCCGCGCCGCCAGCAGCCTCGACCTCGGCACCGCCGCCGCCCGTGTCGCGCCCGGCACTCGACTGTCCTATGTGCCCACTGCGGCACTCCTAGTCCGCCGAACAGCACTGGAATCCGTCGCCCGCGACGGCGCGGTCTTCGACCCGGCAATGCGCGTCGGCGAGGACGTCGACCTCGGCTGGCGACTCCACGACGCCGGTTTCCGGATCCGATACGACCCGTCCGCGCACGTCGACCACCACGAACCCACGACCTGGCGCGCGTTGCTCAGCCGCCGCGCCAGCTACGGGACTTCCGCCGCGCCGCTCGCCCTCCGCCGCCCAGCCGCGATGGCTCCGCTCGTCCTGCACCCCTGGCCGACGCTGACCGTCGCCGCTCTCCTCGCCCGCCGTCCGCTTCCGGCCGCCGCCGCGTTCGCGGGCGCGGTGCTGACCATGACCCGAGTACTGCGCAAAAGCGACGTGCCAACCCGCGGCGTCGCCCAGACGATGGCCACCGCCGTCGGCCAAACCTGGCTCGGATTCGGCCGCTACAGCACGCAATTCGCCGCTCCTCTGCTCGCCGCGCTCCTGCTGCCCGGCGGGCGGAAACGCTGGGGACGCCGGGCCGCGGTCGCGTCCCTGCTCGCCGGACCGCCGCTGACCGCCTGGCTCCGGCACCGCCCCGGCCTCGACCCGTTCCGCTACACCACCGGCGCGATCGCCGACGACCTCGCGTACGGCGCCGGGGTGTGGGCGGGCTGCCTCAACCACCGCACCGCGGTCCCGCTGCGGCCGCGCGTCACCTGGCGCCCTCTGCGCGTCGACCCGAAGGGAAAACGATGAGCACCACCTGGTTCGAATCCGTCGCCGAAGCACAGCGGCGGGCGAAGAAGCGCCTGCCCGCGTCCGTCTACTCGGCACTGATCGCCGGTTCGGAAAAAGGGCTGACGCTGCAGGACAATCTCGCCGCGTACGACGAACTGCGCTTCGCCCCGCGCACCGCCGGGCTGCCCGGCGAACGCGATCTGAGCACGAACGTCCTCGGCCGCGACGTCGCGCTGCCGGTGCTGATCTCGCCGACCGGCGTCCAGGCCGTGCACCCCGACGGCGAGGTCGCGGTGGCTCGCGCAGCCGCGGCGCGCGGGACGTCGATGGGGCTGTCGTCGTTCGCGAGCAAGCCCGTCGAGGAAGTAGTGGCCGTCAACCCGAACACGTATTTCCAGGTGTACTGGACCGGCAGCCGCGACGACATCCTGCGCCGGCTCGACCGGGCCAGGTCGGCGGGCGCGGTCGGGATCATCCTCACGCTCGACTGGTCGTTCTCGCACAGCCGCGACTGGGGCAGCCCGCACATCCCGGAAAAGATGACGCTGCGCGAACTGATCCGCTTCGCGCCCGAGGGCATGATGCATCCGCGCTGGCTGCTGACCTACGCCCGCACCAAGAAGCTGCCCGACCTCAGCGTCCCGAACATGGCCGAGCCCGGCACGCCGATTCCCACGTTCTTCGGCGCGTACGGCCAGTGGATGCAGACCGCGCCGCCGACCTGGGAAGACGTCAGCTGGCTGCGGAAGCAGTGGGACGGGCCGTTCCTGCTCAAGGGCGTGTACCGCGTCGACGAGGCCCGCCGCGCGGTCGACGCCGGGGTCAGCGCGATCTCGGTGTCCAACCACGGCGGCAACAACCTCGACGGCACCCCCGCCACCATCCGCGCGCTGCCCGCGGTCGCGGAGGCGGTCGGAAACGAGGTGGAAGTGCTGCTGGACGGCGGAATCCGGCGCGGCAGCGATGTCGTGAAGGCGCTCGCGCTCGGGGCCCGCGCGGTGCTGATCGGGCGCGCGTACCTGTGGGGCCTCGCCGCGGGCGGACAGGCCGGGGTGGAGAACGTGCTGGACGTCCTGCGCAACGGCATCGATTCGACGCTGCTCGCGCTGGGGCACCGCAGCGTGCACGACCTGAGCCGCGACGACCTGATCGTGCCGGAGGGATTCGAGCGCCGGATCGGAGCCTGACCGAATGTCTACTATGGACTTTCGCCCGCGAAGAACTTCGCCGCCGCAGCGGTGAACTCCGGCGCGGCCGACGCCCCGTAGTGATTGCCGGGAATCGCGGCGAACTCCGCGGTCAGCAGCCGGGCGAGCGGCTCGCCGTCAGCGTGCCCCTCGTCCTCGCTGCCGACCACGACCAGCGCCGGGATGTTCAGCGCGGCGAGTTCGCGCATCGGCACGACCGAATGGAGAACGAGCAGCAGCGCCCGCGGGTCGGCGCCGAGACGGCCGATCCAGTGCGCCGTCTGGGCGTCGGCCCGTTCCACCGTCCGGCCCTCGGCCAACGCCGTGAGCACCCGGTGCAGCGGACCGCCTCCACCACCCCGCTGCATGGCGGCAAGTCCTTGCCCGCCAAGGAGTATCCGGGACGGCCGCGCTCCCCGCACGACCATGCGGAGCGCGACTCGCGCGCCGAGCGAATACCCGCCCAGGGCGTATTCGGTCAGGCCGAGCTGCTCGGCGAACGCGAGCCCGTCGTCGACGAGCACGTCCGGCGGATAGCAGGCTGGATCGCCGGGCTGCGGGCTCGCGCCGTGCCCGCGGAAATCCGGCAGCAGCACGCGGAACCCGCGTTCGGCGAGCTGCTCGGCCAACCCGCTGCGCAGCCACGCCTCGCCGGACGAGGTGAATCCGTGGAGCAACACGACCGGCGTGCCTTCGCCGAGTTCGCGGTAAGCCAGTTCGAGCCCGTCGTGCGCGCGGAACCGGTGGACGGGCAGTTCGATCACGGGCTCCACTATGGCACGAGCCCGCTGGTCCGTACGCACTGTTGACGCACGGACCAGCGACTCGCTCACGGCAGCGGACGCGTCCCCGGCACCACCCATTCCCGGTCGACCCGGCCGTCGACCGCGACCAGCACCGCGATCCCGCCGCGCGAGCCGTCCGACCAGGTCCCGGCGATGGTCTGCCGCTCCGGGTCGAGCACCAGTTCGCCGTGCCACGGGTGCGCGTCCTTGGCGAGCACCCGCAATTCCTCGCGGTCCAGATCGCCTTCGCCCGGACCGTCCGTCAGCGCCGACCGGCCGTCCGGCGAGGGGATCGTCCAGTTCCGCGAGACCTTTCCGCCGGCGAGCACGCACAGGTCGGCTCCGGTGATGACCACGCCGTCGCGCCGGGTGACGTCCCAGGTGAAGGCGAGCCGTTCGGTGCCGTCGACGACGAAAGTGCGCGGGACGAACACGTTTCCGACGTCGCGCTGGTACTTCGCGATGAACGCCTCGGCGTCCGCCGGGCCGACCAGCGGGTCGAGGCCGGGTTTGGTGCCGGACCACTGGCGGCCGTCGGCGGTGAGCAGCCGGTGCGCGAGCGAGGCGTCCTCGTTCCACATGCGGCACCAGAGAGCGGGGATTTCTTCGGGGTTCAGGTCGTTTGCCATGCGAGAACGATCGCGGCCGCCGGCGACACCGTCCTGTCGGTGTTTCCCCGCCGCGTGGCGCACGTCACTCGCCGAGCGGGCGGGCGGAGATCCGCGCGAGTTCGGCGTCGAGGTCGACCTCGCGGCGCTCGACGCGGTCGCCGGTCAGCGCGAGGGCGCGGATCCGGTCCAGCAGGAAGCCGCGGACCGCGTCGCGCAGGCGGCACCAGCCGAGCACGTACCAGCCCGCCGGGCCCCACAGCAGGCCTAGCGGCTCGACGTCGCGTTCGGTCTCCTGGCCTTTGGCGTCCACATACGACAGCCGGAGGACGCGCCGCGCGGCGAGAGCGGTCAGGATCAGTCCGCTGTGGACAGCGGGCGGTTCGGGCTCGCCGACTCGGTGCAGCCGCGCGGCGAGGTGCTGTTCCGCGTCGCGGACGTCGGACGGCAGCCGCGCGAGCACCTTGCGCGCCGCCGACTCCGCCGCGCCCGCGAAGGGCGAACCGGCGGCCGAACGCAGCGCGACGGTGATCGCGATGGCTTCCTCCGGCGTGAGCGTGAGCGGCGGCAGGGTCCGTTCGCGGTCGAGCCCGTAGCCGCCGGTCCGGCCGGTTTCGGTCCAGATCGGGACGCCTGCCTCGCGCAACGCGCCGAGGTCGCGCTCGACCGTGCGCACGCTGACCTCGAACCGGGACGCGAGCCACGCCGCGGTCCGGGTGCGCGGCGCGACCGCCCGGAGTTCCTCGACAAGTGCGTACAGCCGGTCCGTGCGATTCACCCGGCCAGCCTACGGACCTGCGGATCCTCACCCGATCGGGTGGCTTTGCGGGCGACTGCCGTCACGAAGGCGGACCTGCGCTGTTCCGTTCGCGGGAGCCGCGACCGGCGCCGGTCCGTCCTGTGGAGGGCGGCGGACCGGCGAGGTCCCCTCGTTCGTCGGGGGACGAGGGGGCCGCCGGGGCGGGTCGGCGCAGGGGGCCGGCCCGTTCCCGGTCCGGCGGGGACACTTGACTCTCACACCGTGTCAGAGCGTGTGCTGGGGAGGTCATGTTCACCATCGGAGAATTCGCCCGCCACGGCCGGGTTTCGGTTCGCATGCTGCGGCACTACGACGCGCTCGGCCTGCTCCGGCCCGCCGAGGTCGACCCGTGGACCGGCTACCGGCGCTACACCGCCGGGCAGCTGGCCGCGCTGAACCGGATCGTCGCGCTCAAGGAGCTCGGCTTCGGGCTCGGCGAGGTCGCCGCGCTGCTGGACGAGCAGATCCCGCTCGACCAGGTCCGCGGCATGCTGGCCCTGCGCCGGGCCGAGCTGGCCGAACGCGTCGCCGCCGACCGGCTCCGGCTGGCCGAGGTCGAGGCGAGACTCCGCACGCTGGAAAGCGAGCACGCCATGCCGGACACCGAAATCATCGTCAAGGACCTCCCCGCCGCGCGCGTCGTGCGGCTCACCGCGACCGTCGAGAGCTTCTCCCCCGAGGCGATCAGCCCGGTCCTGCGCCCGCTGTGCGCGGAACTCGGCCGCCGCCTCGAAGGATCCGACGCCGTCCCGGCCGGGCCGTTGACCTGCTACTACGAAAAGCCCGCGGGCGAAGACGATCCCGTCGTCGTGCACGCGGCCCTCCCGGTGTCCGGGGCCGTCGCCCGGCCGAACGGCCTCGAGGCAGCCGAACTGCCCGCCGCCCGCGCCGCGACGCTGGTCCACCGCGGGCCGGCGAGCGGATTCCTCGACGGCTACCAGCGGCTCGCCCGGTGGACCGACGAGCACGGGTTCCGCGCGGACGACTTCCCCCGCGAGGTCTACCTCCACACCTCCGGCGACGAGCGCGAATGGGTCGTCGAACTGTGCGAGCCGTTCGTCGAGGAACCGCGCTGACCGGCCAAGACCCGACCTTCGACGGGTTGCGCCGCCGCTCGTTCCGGACGCGAATGGGTGGGGACGACCCGAGGAGGACGCAGGTGTTCTCGACAGGTCCCGGCACCCAGCCGGACCGGCTCGCCGACGCGCTGGCGGACGGGCCGTTCAGCCGTGCCCTGACCCTGGCCATCGACCGCAGCGGGCTCGGTCTCGACCGGCTGCGCGACCGGCTCGCCGCGGCGGGCGCGGCGGTCAGCACCACGACTCTCAGCTATTGGCGGACCGGCCGCACCGTGCCCGCCCGCGCCCGTTCGCGCGTCGCCGTGCGGATTCTCGAGGGCGTGCTCGACCTGCCGCCAGGCTCGCTGACCGGGCTGATCGAACGCGATCCGGAACCGCCGCCGGTCCCGGTCGTGCGCTGGGAACGGCTGTGGGGACGCCGGAACGCCGTGCTGCGCGTGCTGAACTCGTTCGAGACGGCATACCGGACGTCGCTGGTGGTCGTCAGCCTCCACGAGGCCGTGCACGTGGGCCCGGACCGGCGGCTGCACCGGCTGGAAGTGCGCGAGGTCGTCCGCGCGACCGAGGACGACACGCACATCCGGCTGGTCACCGCGCACGGCGTCGGTCCCGGCTGCCCGCCGCGGCTGGTGCGCACCCGCTACTGCTCGCCCGGGCGCACGGAAACCCTCGCCGAAGAAGGGTTCACGGTGTGCGAACTTGTCCTGGGCCGAGGGCTGGACCGCGGCGAAACCGCGATCGCCGAGTACGAATTCGAGTTCACCGACGACCGCCCGGACTGGTCCTACGAGCGCCGGTTCCGCAACGCCGTGCACGAGCACCTGCTCGAACTGCACTTCGCGCCCGGCTTCGAACCGCGGGCCTGCCACGCCTACCGCCTCGACTCCCCCGCCGGGCCGGAGACGACCGTCGCCGAACTGCCGATCACCGAAGGCCTTCCCGCGCACGTCGTGTCGGCCGAGGTCACTCCGGGGATCCTCGGCCTGCGCTGGCAGTGGGACCCGCCATGATGGACCCATGGAATCGACGCGGATCGACCGCTGGCTCTGGGCGGTCCGGCTGACCAAGACGCGCGCCGACGCCGCGGCCGCCTGCCGCGGCGGGCACGTGCGCGTGAACGACCGCCCGGCGAAACCCGCGACCACGGTCGTGCCCGGCGACGAGGTCCGTGCCCGGATCGGGACGACGACCCGCGTGGTCGAGGTCGTGCAGGTGATCCAGAAACGGGTCGGCGCGGCCGTCGCGGCCACCTGTCTCATCGACCGCACCCCCAAGCCGCCGCCGGAAGCCGCGATCCCGGTCGCCCGCCGCGAGCGCGGCGCGGGCCGTCCGACGAAGCGGGAGCGCCGGGTGCTGGACGAGTTCCGCCGTCAGCAGGGCTGATCGCGCAAGGGCTCTCGGCCGGGCTCAGGTGCGTACCTTGTGCGCGTCCGAGATCCGGGCGTCCGCTGATGTGGCTGGCCTGATCAGGCGTCCGATTCCGCCTTCGCCCGCTTGCCCCAATGGATGTGCTGCTCCTCCCGCATCCGCTCGACCATGTCGGGATAGTGCAGTTCGAAAGCGGGCCGTTCGGAACGGATCCGGGGCAGTTCGGTGAAATTGTGCCGCGGCGGCGGGCTCGAGGTGGCCCATTCCAGGGAATTGCCGAAGCCCCACGGGTCGTCCACGTTGACCTTCTCGCCGTAGCGGTAGCTCTTCACCACGTTCCAGATGAACGGCAGCACCGAAGCGCCGAGAATGAACGCGCCGATGGTCGAAATGGTGTTCAGCACGGTGAACCCGTCGCTGCGGAGGTAGTCCGCGTACCGCCGCGGCATTCCTTCCGCGCCGAGCCAGTGCTGCACCAGGAACGTCGTGTGGAAGCCGATGAACGTGGTCCAGAAGTGCCATTTGGCGAGCGATTCGTCGAGCATCCGTCCGGTCATCTTCGGGAACCAGAAGTAGATCCCGGCGAACGTGGCGAACACGATCGTGCCGAACAGCACGTAGTGGAAGTGCGCGACGACGAAATAGGTGTCGGTGATGTGGAAGTCCAGCGCGGGCGCGGCCAGCAGCACCCCGGTCAGGCCGCCGAGCAGGAACGTGACGAGGAATCCGACCGACCACAGCATCGGCGATTCGAACGACAGCGTCCCCTTCCACATCGTGCCGATCCAGTTGAAGAACTTCAGCCCGGTCGGCACCGCGATCAGGAAGGTCATGATCGAGAAGAACGGCAGCAGCACCGCGCCGGTGGCGAACATGTGGTGCGCCCACACCGTCGCGGAAAGCCCGGTGATGCCGACCGTCGCGAACACCATCAGCCGGTAGCCGTAGAGCGGTTTCCGGCTGAACACCGGGATGATCTCGGTGACGATCCCGAAATACGGCAGCGCGACGATGTACACCTCGGGATGGCCGAAGAACCAGAACAGGTGCTGCCAGAGGATCGCCCCGCCGTTCGCCGGGTCGAACACGTGCGCGCCGAGCCTTCGGTCCGCCTCCAGCGCGAACAGCGCGGCGGTGAGGATCGGGAACGCGATCAGCACGAGAATCGCGGTGAAGAAAATGTTCCAGGTGAAAAGCGGCATCCGGAACATCGTCATTCCCGGAGCCCGCAGGCACAGGATCGTGGTGGTCATGTTGACCGCGCCCAGAATTGTCCCCAGACCGGACACGATCAGGCCCATGATCCACAGGTCGCCGCCGACACCGGGACTGTGGACGGCGTCGGACAGCGGCGTGTAAGCGGTCCAGCCGAAGTCCGGAGCCCCGGCCGGCGTGAGGAACGCGCTCAGCACGATCAACCCGCCGAAAAGGTACAACCAGTAGGAAAACGCGTTCAATCGCGGAAACGCGACATCCGGAGAGCCGATCTGCAGCGGCAGCACGAAATTGGCGAAGCCGAACACATTCGGCGTCGCGTACAGCAGCAGCATGATCGTGCCGTGCATGGTGAACAGCTGGTTGTACTGCTCCTGCGACAGGAATTGCAGCCCCGGCTGCGCCAATTCGCCGCGCATCAGCAGCGCCATCGCGCCGCCGACCAAGAAGAACGCGAACGACGTGCCGAGGTAGAGCAGCCCGATCTGCTTGTGGTCGGTGGTGCGCAGGATGCCCAGCAGCACCGAGCCTTTCTTGCCCCGGTGCGGCGCGGCGGCGATCACCACTGGCCGGGGCTTCAGCTGTGTCATGACCGACCTCCCGCGCACCCGACGATCGCCGGGCAGCCCGCGGCCGCCCGGCCTCACCCGGGGCGGGTAACCGGCCGGGACCCGCGGCAAACCCCGGCTTGTGTCAGCTGTCCCGGTGATACGGCAGCTGCCCGTTCGTCAGCGCCGCGCCGAACACGACGGCCGCGCCGACCACCAGCAGCACCGCTCCGGCGGCGGGCGCGGACGCCCACCACACCACGCCCGAAGCGGCCACCAGCCAGGCCCCGACAAGCGCTTCCTTCCGGGCCGGCGGCGTCGCCTTGCGCGCACGCAATCCCGCGCTGCCCAAAGCGAGCACGCCGATCGCGAGCACCGCCAGCACCGGCCAGTACACCCTCCTCACTCCCGGAACTCGCCGCTGTGCCTGCGATAGGCGACAGTCACCGAGATCACCGAGAAGATCGCCAGCAGCACGCCGACGATCAGCGAATTCGTGCGGATCGCGTCGCGGTGCCCGTCGACCGGGTAGCCGAACGCGAACGGCGCGGCGATGAGCCAGAACCCGATCGCGACGTTGACCAGTCCCAGCCAGCGCGCGCGTTCCGGCAGGCCGAACCGGACCAGCGCGACCGCCGCCACGGCGATCCCGCACGCGAGGCTGTTCCAGAACCCGGCCGTCGCGGACAGCGTGAACGAGTAGCTGTACGCGAACGCCGCGAACACCAGCCACGCCCCGGCCAGGAATTCGGCGGTGAGCGGCAGCCTGCTTTCCCGCAGCTTCCGGTCCCGCGGCGTGAACGCGGTGAGCGCCATGCTCTTCATCCGGTGGTCACCTCCTCGCCGGGGCTACTGCCCGGCCTTGATTCCCGGTTCGCCGTGATCGAACTGGATCGCCTGGTGCAACGGCACCGTCGTGGTCCGGGCGGAGCGCGGGACGCGCAGGCCCATCGGCAGGACCACCCGGTGGTGCGCCGCTTCGAGGACCATCGCGCTGCACGCGTACCAGGCCAGCACCGCGGACACGAGCAGGAAGTAGGCGGCGATGGTGCGCACGACGCCGACGTCGCCGATCAGGCCGATCGCCAGCAGCGTCGACGCGGCGGCGAGGACCGCGAGCAGCGCGCAGAGCACGAGGCTTTCCGCCAGCGCGGCGAGCGCGCCGGTCCAGGTGATCGCCGCGAGCCCGATGAACCAGAAGCCGATCGCGGCCGCCGCGACCGGGCTCGCCGCCGTCGACGGCAGCCCGCCGAGGCCGACGAACAGCTGGTAGACGCCGAAGCCGATCCAGAACGCGCCCCACGCCCCGTGGATCACCGTGGCGAGCGCGTCCCGGGCCCGGTAGGACCACATCCCGGCGAGGAACTGCGCGACGCCGCCGAAGGCGAACGCGAAGGGGGCGAGCAGCAGGGGCGTCGTCGTGCTGTCGCCGAACCAGCCGGCCATGTTGGCCGCCACCATGAACGTGGACACCGCGAACCCGGCGAGTCCCAGGATCGACGGTGCGGCCACCGGACTGAGATTGATGTGCGTGTGCTCGCGCCAGAAGGAATACTCCGCGCCGTCGCCGCCTGCCGGCATCGCGCGGTCGGCCATCTTCATTTCCCGGGTCATCCTCGGCTCCTTTCCGCGCCGACCACCCCTGTCCGCCGCGCGTACCCCGCCGCCGACCTGCGGAACCCTGCATTCGCTAGGCCGAACGAGTGAATTTCGTGCCCGGCCGGGCAACGGGCAGTGTCCATTTCGGACGCGACACTCCCCCGCGCGGGCCGGATGCCCGGCGACCAGGGGTCCGATATGCCAGGGTGTGCGCATGGCGAGCGTCCGCGGTTATCTGTTGTCCTGGACCACTTTGCTGCCGCTGCTCGCCCTGGTCCTGCTGGCGCTCACTTGGGGACGCACGCTGGGTCCGGTGCCGGTCGCGCTGGTCGCGATCGCGCTGGCGGGCACGGTTCTCGCCGCGGTCCACCACGCCGAGGTCGTGGCGCACCGGGTCGGCGAACCGTACGGCTCGCTGGTGCTCGCGGTCGCGGTGACCGTGATCGAAGTCGCGCTGATCGTCACGATGATGGCTTCCGGCGGCGACAAGGCCGAAACCCTGGCGCGCGACACGGTGTTCGCCGCGGTGATGATCACCACCAACGGCATCGTCGGGCTGTCGCTTCTCGTGGGTGCGCGCCGGTACGGGGAAACGCGCTTCCACCCCGAAGGCAGCGGCGCGGCCCTGGCGACGGTCGGCACGCTGGCGACGCTGAGCCTCGTCCTGCCGACGTTCACCGCGAGCACGCCCGGACCGGCCTTTTCCGGGCCGCAGCTGGCTTTCGCGGCCGGTGCGTCCTTGGTTCTCTACGCCACTTTCGTGATGACGCAGACCGTCCGCCACCGCGATTTCTTCCTTCCCGTCGACCATGACGGCGAGACCCGCGAGGAGGAGCACGCGGAACCGCCGAGCGCCCAGAAGACCTTGGTGAGCCTCGTTCTGCTGCTGATCGCGCTGGTCACCGTGGTCGGTCTGGCGAAGGTCGAGTCCCCGGCGATCGAGGCCGGCGTGCGCGCGGCCGGGCTGCCGCAGTCCTTCGTGGGCGTGGTGATCGCCCTGCTGATCCTGGCCCCGGAAACGCTCGCGGCGGTCCGCGCGGCACGGCGCGACCGGATGCAGATCAGCCTCAACCTCGCGTACGGCTCCGCGATCGCCAGCATCGGCCTGACGATTCCGGTCATCGCGCTCGCATCGGTGTGGCTGAAGGGCCCGTTGCTGCTCGGTCTCGGGCCGACGCACATCGTGCTGCTGGCGCTCACAGTGGTGGTCAGTGTGCTGACGGTGGTGCCGGGGCGGGCTACGCGGCTTCAGGGCGGGGTGCATCTGGTGTTGCTGGCGGGATTCCTGGTGCTGGCGATGAATCCGTGACGGTGTGCTGGCGGAACGCTCCACAATGGAGCTTCTGCTGACCGCTTCGCGCGCGGTGGCGAGGGCCGTGAAGGACGCCTTGCGGGAATCCAAGTCCGTGAAGGAGCCCCTCACGGACCTCGGCGGGAGAAGAGCCGCCCGGCGATCCTGTCACGCCGAGCCCGCAGACGAGATTCCCGATTCGCTTATCGTTGCCGCGGCTGGTGACCGACCGCTGGTCGAGCCGCTTTTTCCGCCGCTTCCCGAGGCTCTTCGCGGGCCGCCGCCGCGGTCCGCGGGAGGAAAAGGCCGCCGGTTTTGTCGGTGCTTCTCCGTATCCTGGCCAGGTGAAGATCCAGCAGTCCCCAACCCCGTCCGCAGCGGCCGGTGAAGCCGCGCGCAGAGCTTTCCCCGGCAGCCTTCCGTCGGCCGGCGCCCGCTTCGTTCGCGCCGCCGACCTCGTGCCCGCCGCCTTCGCGAGCGCCCTCGCCTCGGTCAGCGAGGTGCGCCGATGAGCGGCGTCTCCTCCCCCGCCACGGAAGCACTGGAGCGCCCGGCCGCCAAGCCCGGCCTGCTGATCAGCGTGCTCGTGCTGTCGGCGTTCGTGATGATCCTCAACGAGACCATCCTGAGCGTCGCGCTGCGCGACCTCACCGTCGACCTGGCCGTCCCGACCACCACGATCCAGTGGCTCACCAGCGGTTTCCTGCTCACCATGGCGGTGGTGATCCCGACGACGGGGTTCCTGCTCGAACGGTTCACGCCGCGGCAGGTGTTCGTCTTCTCGCTCGCCTCGTTCAGCCTCGGCACGCTGCTGTGCGGCGTCGCGCCCGGTTTCGGCCTGCTGATGGCGGGCCGCGTCGTGCAGGCGTGCGGCACCGCGGTGATGATCCCGCTGCTGATGACCACCGTCATGCGGCTCGTGCCCGCACAGCGCCGCGGCGCGACGATGGGCACGATCAGCATCGTCATCGCGGTCGCGCCCGCGATCGGCCCCACGATCGGCGGCGCGGTGCTGTCGTCGCTCGGCTGGCGGTGGATGTTCTTCATCGTGCTGCCGCTGTCACTGGCCGCGCTGGTCACGGGGATGCTGCAGCTGCGGATCGACAGCGAAACCCGCGCGGTCCCGCTCGACGTGCTCTCGGTCGTCCTGTCGGCGATCGGTTTCGGTGGAGTCCTGTACGGCCTGTCGTCCGCGGGCGAATCCGCCGAGACCGCGCTGGTGCCGCCGTGGCTGCCGATCGTCGTCGGCGTGGTTTCGCTGGCGGTGTTCGGCTGGCGGCAGCTTCGCCTGCAGCAACGCGACCGCGCCCTGCTCGACCTGCGACCGTTCACCCACCGCAGTTTCGTCGTCGCGCTGGGGCTCAGCGCGTTGCTGTTCATGTGCCTGATCGGCGCGGGCGCGATCCTGCTGCCGCTGTACCTGCAGACCGTCCTGCACAAGTCCACCTTCGTCAGCGGCCTGGCCGTCCTGCCCGGCGGTCTGGTGCTGGGCCTGCTCGGCCGTCCGGTCGGCGCCCTGTTCGACCGGGTCGGCGCGCGCCCGCTGGTCCTGCCCGGCGCGCTCGCGATGGCGGTCTCGCTGTGGCTGTTCTCGTTGCTGGGCCCGGGTTCGCCGCTGATCGCGGTGATCGGCATCCACATCGTCCTGATGGCCGGTCTCGGCCTGATGATGACGCCGCTGATGACCGAATCGCTGGCAGCGCTGCCCGACCACCTCTACTCGCACGGCAGCGCGATCCTCTCGACACTCCAACAGGTCGCCGGTGCGCTGGGGACCGCCGTGTTCATCAGCGTCGCGACCCTGAGCAGCGCCGACCACGCGGCAGTAAGCCCCGATGCCGACGGCCTGCACATGGCGTTCCTCGTCGCTGGCTGCATCGGTGTGGCCGCGGTGATCGGAGCCTGGTTCGTCCGGTCGCCCCGCCCGGAACAACCGGAGGAGGCCTGATCCCGTGGACTCAGAGCGGCTCGACGCCGTAGCCCGCACCTACACCGCGCCGATGACCAGCATCCGCGGCCGACGCGTCCACCGCCTGATCACGCGCCGGTTGGCAGGCTACGACCACGTCCTGCCAGCCACCACCGCCGACGGCACCCCGGCGCTGCTGGCCCTATCCGCCGACGGCCGAGCCGCCTTCTGCCACAGCGACGGCCGCGGCCCGTCCGCAGACGTCGTCACCTGCGGCCCGACGCCCGGGGTCACCGTGACGTCCGCACACGACCTCACGAAGGACTCGCTGCCGGTGCTGAACTGGACCGTCCGGCACCCGGGCCTGTTGGAGGTCGCAGGCCCACTGACGATCGTCCCCGGCGAGGCGGAGCAGGAGGAGGTCGAGGCAGCCCTGCGCCCTCGATGACTGGACCGTTCCGGAACGAGCGGCTCGGGGCCCGCGCTGACGACCGCAGTCCGGTCGTCGCCAGGCCTCGAACTGCTCGGTCCGGAGGCGGATGCCGGGCCGCGGCGAAATCGCGACCTAGCGCGCCGAGGTCAGCGCCCACTGCCCGCGGGGCAACCACACGCAGGTCCGCGGCGATGGCTGCGCAACCCCGTGGAGCGTCCGCGATGCTCCGATCAGCCTCGCGCTCGCGACGATCGGACCGGCGCTCTCGCCGAGCACCTGCGCAATCGTCGGGCAGCAGCCCATCCCCTCGCCAGGCCGCGCCGCCATCCAGCCGGACAGGCGCCCTGATCTCACCGCCCGAACGCACACTCCCCGCCTCCCCCACACCGCGCCACCATCCAGCCAAGCAGGCATCCCGATCTCACCGACCGAACGCACGCCCGCGCCCCACCACACCGCGCCGCCGTTGGGCTGGGCAGACGTCCCGGTCTCACCGGCCGAACGCACGCTCCCGCCTCCCCCACACCGCGCCACCATCCAGCCAAGCAGGCATCCCGGCCTCACCGACCGAACCCACCCCCACCATCCAGCCGGGCAGGGGTCCCGGTCTCAGCGGCCGAACGCACGCTCCCACCGTTCGACGTCCCGCACCCTGCCGTCCGGCGCGGACCAGCAGGCTTGGAGCAGGTCGTAGCCGTCGTGGACCAGGGCGGCGTGGGCGGGCCAGCGCTCGGCGGCCCAGCCGGGCTCGTTGTGCACCGAATCCACCCCGGCCCGGGTCGCGCCTTCCAGCTCGAACTGGAGGTCCCGGCGCGCAGCCGCCCGCGGAACCGGCGCACCGGCCAGCACCGCACGCGCGGCGGCACGCACTCGAGACCCGGTCCAGTCCAACGTCTTCCGGTGCGCACGCGGCGCCACCGCATACTGCACAGCCACCGCCACCACGACCCCGATCGCCGTCTGCGCGAAACGGTCCGCCACCGCGGGCCACACCGGCCCCGGCTGGCTCGCCACCCCGGCAGCCAGCAGGGCGAGCGGCGTGATGACGACTGTCGCCACCGCGTAATTCCGCGGCACCACCAGTTCCACGCAGAACTGCAGCACCGCCAGGATCAAAATCAGCACCACCCCGGACGGCGCGACCATCATCACCAGCCCAAACAGCACAAGCCCAGCCGCGGTCCCGACAAACCGGTGCAGCGCACGCACATTCGCCCGCCGCCGGTCCAACCCCTGCTGCAGCACCACCAACGCACTCAGCACCGCCCAGTGCGGCCGTCCAAACCCGACCGCCACCGCCAGTTCCCCAGCGACCACGCAACCGGCACCGACGCGCAACGCCGTCAAAGCGGCATGCGACCGCAACGGAACCGCCCGCCGCAGCCGGTACCCGAGGTTCGGCCGCGGCAACGGCAGCTTCCCCGGCGGCAGCTCGACGGACTCGCCCGGCGAAGCGTCCGCGAACCGCCGATGGGCAGCAAGCAACGCCGCCACCAGGTCCGGTTGCGTGCCCCGGCGCGGATGTCCCGCGTCATGCAGGGAAGTCCACGCCGCAGACACCGCGGCACCGGCAGCGTGCCGAGCCTCCGCCGTCTTCCGCTCAGCCGAGATGAAGGCGTCGACAGCCCGCACCGCACGCTCGACGGCCGTCCGCTCCGGTTTCGTCCGGTCGGCCAGCACCCCGGCCATCGACACCACAACCGACGATCCGACCCCCGCCGCAGCGCACCCCAGCACCACCCACGGCCGGGCCCCAGCCTCGACCGCCGCCTGCGCACCCGCGCACACGAGCGCAAAGAACAACGGCCCCGGCGGCCCAAGCCGCAACGCGTCGACGACGTAAGTCGCCAGCACTGCGACCACAGAGACCACCAGCACCGACACCGGCCCCGGCGGCACCACGGTCCCCACCGAAGCACCCAAGGCAGCCGCCGCGAGCAACCCGGCGCCAGCAGTAGCCACGACACCCGCCCGAACCCGGTACGGTCGCCCTTCGCCGTACAAGACCGCGAACGTCCCCAGCGTGACAAACAACGCCGAGGCCGAGGCCCCCGCCAACACCAGCGCGATCCCCGGAACGGCCACCGCCGCCGCTGCCCGCAACCCCGCCGACCACCTCCGCCCGACCGGCGGCAAGGCGAACATCAGCGCCCGAAAACCCGCCACGCGAGGCAACTGCTCAACCGGCTCGGGCGACTCCATCCGCCCATCCCAACACGCCGCCACCCACCCCGAAAGCCCGGCCACGGCTGGCAGAGACCGCGAGCACACTCCCGGTGCCGGGTTCGCTCCGGGATCGAAACGCCTGGCCCGCGGACGGAGAGACACTGCCCGGCCCACCGGACGCGGCTGTCCCCCGCCTCGCCGCTCACCCTCAGCCCTCGGGCTCTGCTCACGAACCCCGCGGGCAGAGGACGACCGCCAGCCCCGCGAACACAGTCGTCACTCCAACCCACCGCGACACCCAGCCCTCGGGCTCCGCTGGCTAACCCTGCGAGCAGAAGACAACCCAGCCCCGCGAACACAGCCGTCACGCCAGCCCGCCGCACCCCGCCCACCAATTCCGGCGGACAGAAAACGACGGCAACCCCGCCGAACGCGGCCCGTCGCTCGTGCACCACGCCAGCCCTCGTGCATCGCAGCAGCGAGCTCTCGTCTCTCGGCGATCGAGCCGCCGTACTCGTCCGCTGCCCGCCGAGCAGCGGTCACTTCTCGCTCTCTTCGACCGATGCTCCGGCCCGCACCCCTCATGAGCCAGACCTGAACTCGACAGACCCGCCGCGCCGCTCTCAGCCCAGGCGGATCCGGAGTCAGCTGAGACTCCGCTATCGCACACGGATTGTCAGGCCCGGTCAGGCGACGGCCAACGCCCGCAGAACAGCGATCGCTTCTCACCGCTTCGACCGGCACACCCAGGTCCGCAAACCTCCCGAGCAAGATCAGCGACCGGCATTCACGCAACCGCCCCGGCCTGAACTCGACAAACCCGGCTCACCGACCTCAGCCCAGCCGCCCCGGAGAAGCCAGCCCCCCTCCGTCGCTCACCGGAACTCTGCCCGCGCAGCCGCCTCCCCCACCGTCACCGGGTCGAGATCCGGGTGGGTCGCCTCGGCCCGTTCCCACTGCGTCGCAGCCTCATCCGCAATCCCCTGCGCCGCAGCGGCATTTCCCAACCCCAGGTGAGCCCGCGCCGCCTCGTGGGTGCTGCCGCAGGTCTCCGCACGGGTGGCCGCTTCCCGGTACGCCGACTCAGCACCCGGATGATCCCCGGCGCGGAATCGTGCCCAGCCTAGGCAGTTCAGTCCCATCACGACGTCCAGTTCCAGCCCCAGTTCCTCAAAAACCGCCAGCGTTTCCTCGACCAGGCGGGCGGCTTCGGCAGGCCGTCCCAGGGCCGTCAGGACCAGGGCGACACCTCGCGTCGTGATCGCGCCGCTGCGTCGGTTGCCGGTCAGGGCGTAGAAATCGGCGGCGGAGCGCAGGTCGCGCAGGGCTTGTTCGTGGTTGCCCCGATAGTGCTCGGCCCACGCGGCATGCGCCAGGGCGGTCGCTTCGCCGTGGCGGTCGCCGATTTCCCGGTACTCCCGCAGGGCCTGGCGGTAGCACCGGGACGCCTCGTCCAGATCGCCGCGGTCGACGTACGCGATTCCCAGGTTCGCGGTGGTCGTCGCGGCGGCCCAGCGGTTGCCGACAGCTTCGGCGGCGGCGCGGGCCCAGCGGTGTGTCGCGATCCACGGGTCCCACAGTTTGGTCAGGTAGAAGAAGCCTCGCAAGAAGAACGCCAGCTGCCAGCATCTCTCGGACTCCCCGGTCCGGCGGCAGAGCGCGACCAGGTTCGGCCATTCGGCGCGGAACCAGGCGATCGCGCTGTCCTGATCCGGGAATTCCACGTCGGGCAGGCCGGGCGGATAGGTCACCTCCGGGCGGTACCGCGGGCCGCTCAGCGCTCGGTCGGCGCGTTCCGCGGTCGCGACCGAGAAATCGGCCAGGCGGCGGAGCGCGTCCTCGCCGGGCACGTCGGAGGCGGCGAAAACCCTTACCAGGTCATGGAAACCGTACCGGCCCAGTTCCGGCTGGGTCAGCAGGTACGCCTGGTGCAGGCGGTCCAGCAGGCGCTCGGCCGCCACCGCGTCCAGGGAGCCGAGCGCTTGCGCTGCGGTGACGTCGAAGTCGACGCCGGGGTGCAGGGCCAGCAAGCCGAACAGCCGTGCTTCCGGCTGCTCCAATTGGCGGACTGACAACCGAAAGGCGGCGGCCAGGCTTCGTTCGCCGTCGTCGAGTTCGCCCAGGCGGCGGGTTTCGTCGGCCAGGCGGCGTTCCAACTCCGCGACGTCCCACGCCGGGTGGGCGCGCAGGCGGGCGGCGGCGATGCGGATCGCCAACGGGAGGCGGCCGCAGCGGTCTGCGATGCGCAGGGCAGCATCCGGGGGCGCCCCGGTCAGGGCGGCGACCAGGGCGGCGGCGGAAGCGGACGGGAGGACGCCCAGCGAGACGTGCTCGGCTTCGTCCAGTGCGGGCAGGCGGCTGCGGCTGGTGATCACGACCCGGCATTTCGGTTCCGCGGGCAGCAACGGGCGCACTTGACCGGTGCTGCCCGCGTTGTCCAGCACCAGCAGGAAACTCCGGCCGCGCAGGCAGGTCCGGAAGAGCGCCGCGCGGTCGTCGGGATCGGCCGGGATCCGGTCGGCGGGCACCTCGAGGATCCGCAGCAGACGGTCGTGGGCGTCGGCGGGCGTGACCGGTTCGTCGGAGGTGCCGCGGAGATCGAGAAAAAGGCTGCCGTCGGCGAAGGACGCCTCCAGCCGGTACGCGCACCGCACCGCCAGTGCCGTCTTGCCGGCTCCGCCCATGCCGGAAATGACGCAGACTCCGCCGTCGGACTCGAGAATCTCGCGCACGGTCTGGGATTCCGCGTCGCGGCCGGTGAAGTCCGCGGTTACCGGAGGGAGGCCGGACGGGCGGACGTCCGGCCGGGTCCGGCGTTTTCCGGTTTCCGCGGGAACCAGTGCGGCAAGGGCTCCTGGAGTGCCGAATTCGGCTTCACACAATGCCGCGAGTGTGGAATTCGGGGCAGCGAGGCCGGTTTCGACCTTGCTCAGGTACCCCTTGCTGTAATGCACCCGTCCGGCCAGTTCGGCGAGCGACAGCCCGGCCGAGGTGCGCAGCCGCCGCAGTTCCGCCCCGAACGTCGCGCGCGCTGTCATCCGCCCCCACCTTCTTCTCGCTCCCAGTATGACTGTCCGGCAGACGCCGGGACGGGGTTTCGTCACGGCGCGGTCCGCACCGACACCGGCGGCGCGACCGGAGCCGGTCCGCCCGGATGGCCGAGCGCGACTCCGGACACGAGCGCGGCCGCGGCGAGCCACAACGCGGCGCGCACCAGCAGAGAAAACGAACAGACGACCTTCACGACAAGCTCCTTCCGAGGATTTCCGCCTGCCTGATCAGCGGCTTGTCCCGAGAATGCGGGAGCGCGCGGCAATCGGGGAAGGAGTTTCCCGTTTCCACCTTAATCGCGTGAACGGGGAACCGGAGGCAACGCGGCGAAAGGCATTCCGCTCCGATGAGCAGGGTGCCAGCCCCGGTCGCGGGATCGAAAGCGGCGCAGCTGTCCCCGACTGGAACAGTCACCCGCCGTTTCGGGAAGGAGCCATCCGAGCGAATTTCCGCCCCGGATAAACCCGGCCGCACCAGCCGGACGCGGGAATGGGAAATCATTCCGGTCACAGTCCGTGCGCCGGGCCCGGGCGAGGCTGGACATCCGCGCCCGCATTGCGGAACAGTGGCTGCGGGCGGGGAGACGCGAGGGAGGAACGGGTGGAACCGAACGCGGCGGACTTGGTCGCGGAATTGAAAGTGCTCCGGAAGGGGCGCGGCGTTTTCACCACTCCGCTCGGGATTCGGGTCGGCCCGGTCCTGCGCGAGGTGTGCGGGATTCCCGACAACGCGGAAAACGTCGAGATCCGCGACCGGCTCGCGCACGTGCTGGAACCGCTGGCCAAGACGCTCCCGGACGACCTCCGGATCGCCGTGCTCGCGGCGTTCGCGATGCACGAACCGGCACGCAAGCCGTTCTACCAGGAGCGGGTGCACTGGGCCGCGCGCGAGCTCGACCGCGACGACCGCACGATCCGGCGGCGCATCGACGAGGGCATCGAGCACGTCGCGCACCTCGCGCTCGCCGGCCCGCGCGAGGGCGGCGGGCGGCCCGCGCCCGAGGGCAGCTGGCACACCGAACTGCTGCGCGTGTCCCTTGCCCTGGACCAGGAGCGGCCCGAGGTGTTCGAGTTCCGGCGGATCGTCGCCGACGCCGACGACCTCGCCGAACTGGACCTCGCGCTCACCCTCACCACCACGTCCACGGCGTCCGGGCCGGTGCGGGAAAGCGATCTGGACGTCGACGTCTTCCACGGCGGCACGCTGGTCCGCCGCGCGATGGAGTCGAACGACCGGGTCGGGCTGGCGCTGCAGCTGGCCGAACCGTTGCCGCGCGGGAAAACGCACGACCTCGCGCTGCGGTTCCGCGCGGAGTTCCGGCATCCGCACTACGTGTGCGTGCCGCGGCATCCGGTCGACCGGTTCGACCTGCACGTGCGCTTCCCGGCCGCGCCGCCGACCGAAATCGTGCGGCTGGACCGCGTGTTCCAGGACGACGCACGCGATCTGGGCGCGCGCGGCGACGTGGTGAGCCCGGACGGCTCGGGCGAGGTGCACCTGCGGTTCGACCGGCTCGCGCCCGGGTTCGCCTACGGCATCCGGTGGAGCCCGGCCGGCTGAACCTCCCCGGCCGGGCCCGGCGCCGGTCAGTGCGTGATCATCGCGATTCCCCTTCCCGCTCGGGATTTCTCCGACCGCACCGGGATCGGCGCCGCGCCGCGCCGCGCTACCCGCCGGCGGAACCTGTCCAAGATCTGTCCAGGTCCGTGCGGATTCCGTTGCCGCGCAACGGACAGAAGCTGGACAACACCTGCGCGGGCGCAACACCGGCGCCCGGGCGGCCGATTCCCGGATCGAGCGGGCGAGACCACCGCGGCCGCCCGTACGAAAGGAACGACCCCTATGTCCACCGCCACCGTGCCCGAACCGGTCGAAGGCTATGTCCCGCTGTCCGCGCTGCCGCGTCTGTCCGAGCTGGCGCAGCGGCTGGAAACCGTGGTCCGCGCGGCCCGCGACAAGGTCCCCGGCGCGGCTCCGGAACTGCTTGCGCTGCTGAAACCGGTGATCGCGCGCTACTGCCGCGCCCGCATCGGCGGACGCGACCTGTCGTACCTGTCCGCCGACGACGTCGCGCAGGAGGTGTGCATCGCGGTCCTGCAGGCCGTCCCGGGCTACGAGGACCGCGGCGGATCGTTCCTGCACCTGGTGCGCGCGATCGCGGCGAACAAGGTGGCCGACGCGTTCCGCGCGGTGTCGCGCGACCGCTCGCGGCCGGTGTCCGACGTCCCGGAGAACCCCGACCTGGGCGACGGCCCCGAATCGCACACGATGACGGCCGACCTCGGCGCTTCGCTGGGCAGGCTGATGGCCGGGATGCCGAAGCTGCAGCAGGAAATCCTGACGCTGCGCGTCGTCGTCGGCCTCACGTCGGCCGAAACGGCGAAGGCGCTGGGGATGTCGCCGGGCAACGTCCGGGTGACGCAATGCCGCGCGCTGGCGAAACTGCGGGACTCGATCCAGGAGCAGGGACTCGCCGAAGCGCTGCTGGCGTGAACTCGCAACATCGCCGGAACTGGTCCGGACCACTGGAGAAAAAAAATCCCCGAAGTTCACCCGCTCGGGCCACTTCGGCGGCGCGGGCGGGCCCGGAACGCCCGGGTCCGGACCGGCTCAGCCCGCGTCGAGCCGCCGTTTCATCCGGCGCAGGAACGCGATCCGGTCGGTCTCCACGCGGACCGCCGTGCGGTCCGGGTAGATGTCGAACACGCCGGTCATCCCGGTTTCGGCCAGCCTGCGGCCCGCCGCGCCCGAGGGATGCGCGAGCAGCCGCAGCACCACGCCCTCGGCGGCCGCGCGGTCCTGCGCGGCCCGCAGGACGTGCACGCCCGCGTCGCTCAATTCGGTCAGCCCGGTCAGGTCCAGCACCAGCGCCATCGGGCGCTTGGCCAGCGCGAACGTCACCGCCCGCACCACCACCAGCGCGGTGCCGGCGTCGAGTTCCCCCGCCAGCAGCAGCGTGAGCACGTCGAGGTCGTCGTAGCGGTACGACGACTTCAGCCGTGCCGATCCCTGTGAGCCGGCTTCCATCCGCGTGCAGCACTCCCTGTCCAGGCGGGGCCCGTCGCGCCCGCTCGTCCACCCGACACCATTCTGGCCCTCCGGGCACGGTGACCGCGCTCACAGTCCTTGTCGGCGGCTCGTCAACGCGCGCTGGTCCGCTTGTCCCACGACGAAAGTCGGGAACTGAACCGCCCCGACCTTCGGCGGGTTCCGTCATTTACCGACATTCACGACGGTGGGTCAGTACCTGACCACACTCCCCGTACCCACCGGAGATGATCACCAGTGCGAATCGCGCGTACCGCCGCAGTCCTGTCCGGCCTGGCCTTCGCCGCCGTCGCCGCGGCGGCCCCGGCCACCGCCGCCCCCGCCCAGCCCGCCATCATCGACGGCAGCACGGCCGACTCCCTGCACGCCGCCGCCCGGATGTTCGCCGGCGGCCAGGAGCTCTGCTCGGCCACGATCATCGCTCCCGACTGGATCCTCACCGCCCGGCACTGCACGCAGGGCGCGGGCGGCAAGCAGATCACCTTCCACGTCGGCAGCCTCGACCAGACCCAGGGCACCGAGGTCTCCGCGACGTCCGTGCACGACTCCCCCGACGCCGACATCTCGCTGGTCCAGATCGACCAGAAGGTCCAGACCGAGTACGCGCCGCTGGGCACCGCGAGCGACGTCAACGTCGGCGACACCGCGCAGGTCTACGGCTGGGGCGCGACCTGCACCGACCAGCCGGAGATCAACTGCCAGTCGCAGGTGCTGAAGGTGGCGAACGTCCAGGTCACCTCGGTCGACTGCCCGGACGGCGCGGCCGGCGTCTCGGTGTGCGCCAACCGCGGCGACGGCATCACCGCCGGCGGCGACTCCGGCGGCCCGATGTACGCGAACGGCAAGCAGGTCGGCGTCGCCTCCACCAGCGACCGCCAGTCCTACACCGCCTACATCAACGTCACCCAGTACCGCGACTGGATCCAGTCGGTCGCGGGCGTCTGATCGCGGGCGGCCCGGACCCGGACGGATCCCCGGGTCCGGGCCGCTTGTTTCACCCCTCCCCGTCCCTGGCCCGCGCGAGCACCTCCTCGAGCCGCAGCGGGCTCGCCGGGTGGTGGCTCAGGCACAGCGGCGTCGACACCCGCCGGAACCCGAACGCCTCGCCGGACACGTAGAACTGGGCCCGCTCCAACCGCGAGATGTCCGCCACCGGACTCCCCTTCGCCCGCGCCATCTCGTTCGCCGCGGCGATCTGCGCCGGGCTGTTGAGCCGCCCGAAGAACTGCGTCATCGCGTTGCCGGCGATCTGGTTGTGCAGGCCCTTCGGGGCTTGCGTCGCGAACAGCAGCCCCAGCCCGTACTTCCGGGCCTGCGCGGCGAGCACGATCGTGCTGCGCGTGCTCGCGGTGAGCGACCCGGACGCCGCGAGCGTCTGCGCCTCGTCCATCACGAACAGCGCGCCCAGCGGCCGGTCCCCCGCCGGATTCCGCTTGATCCACGCGAACAGCTCCATCTGCAGCTGGTTCACGAAGCTCTGCCGCTGCGCCTCGGCGGGCAGCCCGGCGAAGCTGATCACCGAGATCCGCGCCCGCTTGCCGTCGGCCGGGGTGAGCAGCACCGCCGGGTCGGCCGGGGTGCCGGCTCCGGCGAACAGCGGGTCGTTCACCATCGCCGCCTTGAGCAGCTCCGCGACCTCAGCGGCGATTTTCCGGCCGCCGTTGAGATTCGTGACGCCCTCGGGGAGGTCTTCGAGGACCTCGATCAGCTCCGGCAGGCTCCGCGACCCGGTGCGGGCGTGGTGCACGATCGTCTGCCGCAGCACGGCCAGTCCGATGTCCGCCTTCGCGGTGCTGCCGGTGAGCCGGGCCTGCGGCGCGAGTGCCGCGACCGCCACCTCGACTGCCGCGGAAAACTCGTCCTCGTCGTCGAGCACCCCCGCGAAGTCCGGCAACGGCTCGAACCCGAGCGGCCGCCCGGTGGCGCGGCCCGGCGTCCAGACGACGACGTCGGTTTCCTCGAAGTAGCGCTCGGCGAGCTGGGCGTCTTCCGGACCCCAACCGCTCGGCGGACTCGGCCACGCGTCGCCGAGGCGGGCGAGGTCGTTGTTCGGGTCCAGCACGATGGACGACACGCCGAGCAGCGCGCATTCTTCGATGATCCGGCGCAGGAGCACGGTTTTCCCCGACCCGGAACCGGCGAAGACGGCGGCGTGCTTGCGCAGGGCGGAGAGTTCGATGCGGATGGGTTTGCCGGAACCGGTTTCGGTGCCGAGGGTGAGGGCGCCGTCGGGCGGCGGGTGGGTTCCGTCCGAACGCGGGGCTTGGGCGGTTCCGTTGCGGCTTGAGCGCGGGGTCTGGGTGAAGAGGGAGGGCTGAGCGGCGGGTGCCGGGTGCACGGGTCGCTTATCTGCTGGCAGCGGGGCTGGGCTCGCGGGGCCGCCGGAGCGCACCGCGGCATCAGGGAGGACTCCGGAAAGCAGCTGGGAGCGCCGCGCGGGCCTGCGGTCGATGAGCCATTCGTGGACGTCCGGGCCGCCCTTGGCGAACATCTCGTCCAGCGCCCAGAACGTGCGGACGTCCGCTTCGGACATCTTGAGCCGCTTCCCTCCGGCGGCTTCGAACGCCCGGATCTCGGCCTGCGTCTTTTCCCCTTTGGACCACGAGGAGTTCCGGATCAGGACGAGGTGGCGGTTGTCCGCCCCGGGCCGCAGTCCCGCGGCCGAGCGCGCCTTGCGGAACCGGTTGAGCACCGCGAGCGGATGCCGCACGGAGATCGCCCGGAACGCCCAATGTTCCTCCAGATCGGAATCCTCGTCGAGGGTGTGGGTGAGCCACGCGTGCAGTTCGTCCTCGCTGCCGCGGGCGTCCCACTCCATTTCGTCGTCGCCGACCTCGGTGATCCAGCCGCGCAGCGCGGCCGACAGCAGCCGGGGCATCACCTCGTCTTCCACTTTGTGGTCGAGCAGCGCCGACGGATCCGCGGCCGCGCGCAGCTGCTCGAACCAGGCGTCGAGTTCGGCGAAGCGGTCCGGCTTCGGTTCCGCGCGGGCCGAAAGCACCGGTGGCGCGTCGGTGTCGAAGCTGGTCAGCTCCTGCACCCGTTCCGCGCGGACGCAGGCGTCGATGTGCGCGCCGATCCGCTTCAGCAGTTCGCGCGGGGTGTACTCCTCCCACGGCCCGTCGAACGCGGAAGGCGCGACCGGCCAGGTCGAATGCGGCGGGGTGAAATCCATCGCGGCGTAAGCCACTCCGAGCCGCCGCTCCACCAGCCGCCGTCCGACCTCGGCGTCGAGCACCCGGCCGAGCGTCAGCGTTTCGCGGAAACGGTCCGGAACGGTGTCCGAGGCCTTGTCCTTGATCAGCATCCACGTCGTCGGGAGGCAGGCGAGCACGGTCAACGTCCGCCGGGTGACCTCGCGCAGTTCCATCAGGCCGTCGGCGATCTGGGCGACGAGGAAGTCTTCCTCGCCGCGGTGCCCGATTTCGCGAGCCTGCAACGAAGACCGGGCGATGAGCGTGTCGAGCTGGTCGACCCCGATCACGAGCGGACCGGTGAGCGCGAGCAGCCGCGTGATGTCGTGCACCTGCCCCAGCGCGGACTTCGCCTTCGCCCGGATGCCCCACTTCCGGCGGACGCCGGATTTCGATTCCTCGGAACTGCCGAGGTACTCGTCGCCGATCTCGTTCTGGGTCAGGTCTTCCGCGGCGTACAGCACCAGCGCGCGGGCCGTGTCCGCGCATTCCACGGCGACCTGGCGGTCGAGCTTGCGCAGCCCCAGCACGAACGCGTCGAGGTGCGCGCGAGTCAGCGCGCCCGTGCCCAGCAACGCCGAGGTCGCTTCCCAAGACACGTCGCCGCGTTCGCAGACCCGGCGCACGAAACTGCGCAGCTGCGTCTCCCCGGAGTCGTCGGTGCGCAGCAGGCCGCGGCGCAACGCGTCGGCCGTGTTCTCCCAGAACGCGTCGCCCGCGGTGAGGTCGTCGAGGAAGAAGTACCCGCCCGCGCGGTGCGCCGCCCGCCGGACCATCCCGAGGAGATGGGTCTTGCCGACGCCCTTCATCCCCTGCATGACCAGGCCGATCGGGCTCGGCCCGTCGCTCGCCGCCGCGTCGCGGATGCCGACGTCGATCGCGGCGATCACGTCCGCGTGCAGCCCGTCGACGTGGTACGGCGAATCGCGCCACACGTGGTCGGGCGTGTCCGCCCAGTCGAACCGCAAAGTCGCCAGCACGGCCAGATGTTCGATCATGACGCCTCGATGGACAGCATGTGGTTCTCTTCACCGCCGATGCGCACAGCCGCCGCCCGGTCCGCCGCGGTCAGCACCTTGCGGTTGGATTCCGGCACCAGTTTCGCTTGCCCGGTACGGCTCAGCTCCTTGAGCACCGCGTCGACCTCGGCGGTCTCGGCGTCGCCGAGCGACGACCGCAGATCGGCCAGCCCGACCCAGCCCCGGGGCTCGCGAGCGAGTTCGCGGTAGGCCTTGACGATCATTTCCTTGAGGTTGACCGCCTGCGGCGCGTTGCCCTCCGCGCCGCCGAAAACCTCCTTGAGCGAAACGTTGTGCAGCCGCAGGTACTCGAAGAACTTGTTCAGCGCCAGGTAAGCCACCACGGTCAGCGTGCTCCGCACCGGTTGCGGCGGGGACAGCGCGGCCAGTTCCTCCGCGCACCAGTCCCAGCCGGCGTCGGTGAGCTGATGCGCGAACGCGCGGCCGGATTTCCTGCTGCTGACGTAGCGCTGGTTGAGCTTGACCCGGTCCTTCCCGTCGAGCGCGAAGCCCGCGGCGTCTCGTAGTTCCGGGTTCGTCATCTCCTTGCCGTGCACCATCAGCGCGATCATCGCCGCGGACTGCTTGTGGCTCAGTCGTTCGTGCATCCGCCGTCCTTCCTCGGGGCATCCCGGCCGCGGGCGCGGGCGGGTGTCTGGCTGGTGCGGCTAGTTGCCGTTCACCCGCACGTCGAGCACTTGCTGGGCCCACGCCAGGGCCTTCTGGACCGGCACTGGCGGCGGTATCGCGCCGTTGTCGTGGCGCGGGCGCAGCACCACAGCCAGGTCCGCGCCGAGCTCCTGCGCGCGCACGCTGTCCCCGGCTCCGACGACGGCGGGCAGTTCGCTGGCGAACTCGCCCACGAGGTCCCACAGTTCCGGACGCAGCCGGACGTGTTCGGCTTGCCGCAGCAGGGAAACCAGGTCCGCTTGGCCGGTGTCGACCAGGGCCCGCCCGGCGCCGATCTCGTCGGCGAGGCTCCGCGCGACCTTCGCCGGGCCGTTCAGCGCGCTGAGGCGCAGATGCCGCAGGTTGCCGAGGTAGCCGGACAGCTCGCGCGAGTCGGTTCCCTCGGTGAGCACCGGGATCAGCCTGCGGTCCTGGCCGAGCGTGCGGTGCAGGAACAACTCGACCTCCGCCAGCTGCCACCGGCTCGCCTTGCCGTCGATCACCAGGCACAGGTGCCGGGCGTCGGTTTCCGCGCGGCCGAGCCAAGAACGGTCGCCCGACAGCGAACGGCCCACCCGGATGCCGAGAGTCTCCAGTTCCGCCACCAGCTCCCGGGAAACTTCGAGGTTCGACCGGGGCATGCTGACCTGGATGTCGTAGGCGAAACTCTGCGTCCGGGTGCGCACCGCGGCCACGTACGCGTCGCGGTTTTCGGCCAGCAGTTCGGTCCGGTCGAAGGAATGCGCGATCACCGCGGCGACGGTCTCGAGCGCGAACCCGATCTGGTCCGCACCCGGGCTTTTCTCCAGCAGCACCGGAAGTTGCTCGCCGAAGGTCCAGTACGAGACGTAAGGCAAGGTGAGGTGGCGCGCGATCACCGCGGGCGGAACGTCCTGGTCAAGCCAGCTGTCGAACAGGCTCCGCGTCTCCTTCAGGCAGATCTCCCGCCAGCTTTCCGACCGGTCGTACTCCTCGCGCGTGTCGAACCGCGAAAGCACCGGCAGCACGGGAAGCTGCGGACGGTCGTACGGCAGGGCGTTCCGCGCGACATTCGCCCGGCGCGCGACGTCGACCGCGCCGCGCACGCTCTGCATGTTCGCGGTGTAGAGGACGACCAGCCGGTCCGGCAGGTGCGCGGTGCAGATGCTGCCGACGTCGGAGATTCCCGTGCGGCTGTCGAGCAGGACGTAGTCGTACTCCGAGGTCCAGGCTTCCCGGCAGCGTTCGAGATACTCGCCGAATTCCTCGTCGTACAGGCCTTCCCAGTCGATTCCCTGCACCTGTCCCGGATACTCGGGGCCTTCGCCGCCCGCGGCGAGAAAGTCCAGCGCGCCGGGCACGTTGTCCAGGCGGACCGGGAGGACGTGCCGGTTCGGCCGGACGGTGCCCGCCCGGAAATCGGCGACGAGATCGACTACGCCGCCTTGCGGATCGTGGTCCAGCTTCGGCCGGAAGTACTCGTGCAGACCCGGTGCTTCGAGGTCCCAGTCGATGCACAGCACGCGGTGTCCCCAGCGGGCCAGCAGCACCGCGATGTTGGCCAGCGTGAAGCTGCGGCCGACGCCGCCCTTGTAGGAATAGAAAGTGATCACGACGCCCGTCATCGCTCAGAGCCTCGGGAACCGGGAAGCGGGCGGGACGTCCGGCCGCGGAGTCAGCACCGGCCAGTCCGGCCGCCACGCCGGGGCGGCGCTGAGCAGTTCTTCGATCTCGGTCGCGATGCGGTTCATCTCGTCGTGGAAACCGATGTATTTGGCCGAGACCTGGAATTGCTCGTACGGATGATTCCACTCGGTCAGGTTCTTCATCCGGCGCTGGTGCGCGTACGGCGGGAAGTTTTTCGAATCGCAGTAGATGACCGGGTAGATCAGGGTCGCCGGGCGGTCCCGTCCGGCGAGTTCTTCGCGGCGTTCCATCGAGGCCCATTCGGCGAGGCACCACTCGTTGTAGAAGTACTTCGGCGAGCACACCGGGACCAGGATCCTGGTGTGCCGCAACGCGGAGCGCAGTTCGTCCGGCCACTTGCCGCCGACCTGCACCGACCCGTCGAAGAACACCTGGACGTCCCGGTCGAGGTTGCCGTCGAGCAGTTCGCACAGCCGCGGGTGGAAATGGTTGCGGACCCATTTGGAGATGGCCTCGGCGCGCCGTTCGTAACTGATGAAAACGTCGTAGTGGTACACCTGGGCAGCGCTCCCCGTCGATTTCCGCGTCCTGGCGATCCCGTCCTCGGACCACGACGATACCTTTGGCGAAGACCCCGGCAAGGGACAGATTCTGGACACTTTGTGGCCGAAAACCCGCTGCCGCCGGCCGGACCCGAGACTGGACCGGTCGCTGCCGCCGGAAATTCGAGGAGCCCGATGTCCGCCCCCGCCGCACCCCGGATCTTCATCAGCTACGCCCACGACACCGCCGCCGAGCACTACCGGCAGGTCGGGACCTTCGCCACCTTCCTCCGCGCCAAGATCGGCCTCGACGTCCGGCTGGACCAATGGGACGACGCCTCCCGGATCGACTGGTCGGCCTGGGCGATCCGGAACATCCACGCCGCCGATTTCGTGCTGGTGATCGCCTCGCCGAACTACCGGCGGCGCGCGGACGGCGAGGCGCCCTTCGACGAGGGCCGCGGCTCCCAGTTCGAGGCGCGGATCATGCGCGACGCGCTCACCCGCGACCTGGAGCGCGAGACCAGCCGCATCCTGCCGGTGGTGCTGCCCGGCGCTTCGGTCGAAGACATCCCGGCGTTTCTCACCCCGTATTCCACCACGCATTTCCGGATTCCCGAATTCACCGACGACGGCGTCGCCGGGCTGATCTCCGCGATCACCGGGCGCAGCCAGAATGAACGTCCGGTGCGCGGGATCTGGCGCGGAGCAACGGATTCCGCGCCAGGGCCGGTACTGGCGACCGAACTGCCGTGGCGCGACAAGAGCGCGGACATCACCGCGGGCTCAGCGCGGATCGACGGGATCAGCTACGAGCACAGCGTCGTTTTCCGCACCGCCGGGCCGACTTCCGGGGCGTGGGCGTTCGCGGAAATCGACCTCAGCGGCTCCTACGCGCATTTCACCGCGGTCGCCGGAGTGCTCGACGACGCCGAGGACGCGGATTTCCAGATCGGGCAGTTCTGCGTCCGGCTCGACGGCGAAATCCGGCACCTCGACCATTCCGCGTCCGGCAGTCCGCGGCACACCGAACTCGACGTCACCGGCGTCCGGCGGCTGCGGCTCGAGATCCGCCGTCCCGCGGCGGGCCCGGCTGCCCGCACCACCCGCCCGGCCGCGCTGGCCTGGGGAAACCCGACACTGCGCTAGGCGCGCGTTTCCTGCTTTCGAGGAAACAGGAAACGCCTTGTCCGCACCCGTTCCCGGATCGCATTCTGGGTGCACGCCGCTCGTTCCGGGCGGTTCGCCGAGAATCACGGAAAGCCGATCAGCCGCGAAAGAGCACTATTTCGCGGCCGGGGTTTTCCGTGCCTGGATCCGGGAGGGAGGTGCGGGAAAATGCAGACGCACGGAATCGTTCTCATCCTCACGCTGCTGGGCCTGGCCTGACGCGGAACGGCCGGATTCGCCGCGAGGGCGGATCCGGCCTATCCGCGGGCCCGCAGGTGGTCCCGCAACGCCCGCGCGACCCGCGCCATCAAGATCTCCGCTTCCGGCTGGATCGCCGCGGGCACCCGGGATTCGGTGAGCGCGGCGACCGCGAACGCCTGGCCGTCCGAGTGCTCCACCACCCCGATCTCGTGCCGCAGGTTCACCAGCGTCCCGGTTTTCGAGGACCACTTCGCGGAATCGGACGCGAAATCCGGGGCCAGCCGTTGGCGCAGCAGGTTTTCGCCCATCAGCTGCCGCACCCGCGCGGACACGTCCGGGTCGATTTTCGACGGGGTCCACAACGCGGTCAGCAAATCGGTGAACGCGCGCGCCGAACCGGAACTCGCACGCGAAACGTCCAGCTGCCGCACCGGATGTCCCTGTCCCTCGGTCACCGCGCCGATCGCCAGCGAATGCGCGAGGTGCACCTCGGCCGCGCCGAACCGTTCCACCGGCGTGTCGCTCAGCTCGCTCAGCGAATGCCGCACCGAGATGCCGGTGATGCCCCAGTCCCGCACCGTCCGGGTGACCTCCGCGGGCGAGGTGAGCGCGAACAGTTCGTCGGCCGCCGCGCTGTCGCTGATCGCGGAGGCCAGGTACATCAGGTCCTCGACCGAAACCCGCGCCGGATGCCGGAACCGCGCCAGGCCGGTCGGCCCCGCGCTCTCGGCACGCCCGGGCTCGACCTCCACCTGCCGCGCGCCGTCCAGTTCGCCGCGCCGGATCCGGTCCTGCGTCACCGCGACGAGGGGGACCTTGACCAGCGACGCGGTCGCGAACTCCAGGTCGGGCTCGATCCCGATCTCGCGGCCGGACCCGAGATCGCGGACGAGGAACGAGCCTCGCAGCCCGCCCTCGTCGAGTTCGTCCCGCAGCCGTGCCAGCAGCGCCTCAGTGTTCACGGCGCCAGTCTGCCGCACCGCCCGCGCCAGGACGGCGAGCGCGCTCCCCCGTCGCGACCTCCGCCCCCAGGCACCGCGCGATCGCGGCACGCAACGGCGTCCGCACCCGGTCGACGTCGTCGCCCAGCCCCGCCGCCACGTCGTACCCCCGCGCGAGCCGCACACCGCCCACCGGACGCCACGCCAGTCCCAGTTCCCGCGCCTGGTCCGCCGAGCACAACAGCAGATCCGCCGACCCGATCACGCTCGCCGCGGCCGTCGTCAGCGTCCCGGCGACCTCGACCTGCGCGGGCAGCAGCCCGGCCGCGTCGCGGGCGCGGAACACGCGGTCGCGGACATGCGGCACGTCGTCCTCCGGCTGCACCCACACCCGGCGGCGCGCCCCGCGAGACCGGCCCGCGCGCAGGGTTTCCAGGTGCACCACGGCTTCGTCCGGCTCGGCCTCGCTCGCCAGCCCGAGCGGCACCGTCCACACCCCGTCCTCCGGCGGCACCGCCACGAGTGCGGCCCGCACCTCCTGAGTCCGCACCAGTTCGGCCCGCTCGGCCGGCCCGGCGACGCGGAACTCCAGGAAGACCTCCACCGTCCGCGCTTGCGCCTCGAGTTCGGCGAGGTCGCGGGTGGTCGACGTGTCCGGGACCGCCAGCCGCAACGGCCGCCGACGCGCGCGCTGGGCGTCCGATTCCATCGCCTCGGCGAGCCGGACCAGGCGTTGCGCGGACGGCAGCAGGTCCCGGCCGAACGGCGTGAGCCGCGCCCGCCGCGTCGACCGGTCGAACAGCCGCTCCCCCAGGTGCTTCTCGAGCGCGGCGATCCGGCGGCTCGCCACCGGCTGCGGGATCCGCGCGACCGCCGCGCCGCCGGTGAAGCTCCCCGCTTCGGTCACGCTCACGAACGCTTTGCAGCAGCCGACCAAGTCCACGACCAGAGCTTATGCCAGATTCGCATCATGTCGCACGGAAGTGTCTTGGACCGCATGAACCGGACGCGGGCACGCTGCTGGGGAGTTGATCGACTTCGGAGGGAGAACCCCGTGTTCCGCAGGCTGACCCTGGCCGCGTTCGCATTGGTCGCGCTAGCCTCATGTGCCACACCAGCACCACCGGACGCCCCGGCGAGTTCCGCGCAGTCCGCCGCGCCGGCGGCGGCCAAGACGGTCGCGCAGCCGGATTTCGCCGCGCTGGAGAAGGCTTTCGGCGCCCGGCTCGGCGTCTACGCGATCGACACCGGCGACGGCCGCGAGGTCGCCTATCACGCGGACGACCGGTTTGCCTACGCTTCCACGCACAAGGTGTTCAACGCGGCAGCGATCCTGCACCGCGGGGATGATCTGACCCGCACGGTCACGATTCGGCAAAGCGATCTCGTGCCCAATTCCCCGATTACGGAGAAGCACATCGGGGAGCAAATGTCGTTACAGAGCGTCCTCGACGCTGCGCTGCGTTACAGCGACAACACGGCGGATAACCTCATGTTCCGCGAAATCGGGGGTCCCGCCGGGCTGGCTGCAGAGCTGCGCCGGCTGGAGGATACGGTCACCCACGTGGACCGCATCGAGCCCGCTCTCAACGAGACGAGCCCTGGTGACGTCCGGGACACGACCACCCCGCGCGTCTGGGCCAAGGACCTGCGCGCCGTCGCGCTCGACTCGGGACTCCCGGCGGACAAACAGGCCGTGCTGACCAAGATCATGCGCGCCAACACCACCGGCGCGCACGTGATCCGCGCCGGCGTGCCCGCGGACTGGCAGGTCGCGGACAAGACCGGGTCCGCCGATTACGGCACGCGCAACGACATCGCCGTGCTCTGGCCGCCGCACCGCGCGCCGATCGTGCTCGCCGTGCTGTCCGATCGCCCGCAGAAGGACGCGAGGACCGACGACAAGCTGATCGCGCAGGCCGCCGCCGCGGTCGTGAAGGCGTTGCAGTGACCGGAATCTACCGAGTGGTCACCCACGTGCTCGCGGTGCTTTTCGTGCCGGTCGCGTGGGTGGTCGCGCGGGGCCGGGCACGGCACGTCGCGTGCCAGTGGGCGCTGGGGGCCCGCTATCCGGCCGAAAACCTCGCCGGGCTCACCCCCGGCACGCACGCCGCGTTCACCGCGGCGCGCACCGAAGCGTTGTGGCGGCACGGAATCCTGCTCGGCCTGACTTCCGGTCACCGGGACGCGGCGACGCAGGCCGACCTGTTCCACGCCGAAGTCCAGCGCGCCGGTTCGCACGAACTCGCCCTGCACCTCACGCTCCCGCCCGCGCAATCGCAGCACGTGCGGGGCGTCGCGCTCGACGTGCGGCCCTACGAAGGCGCGCAGTGGCTCGAAGTCCACGGCGGACGGTTCGGCCTGTACCGCGTGTACGACAACGAATGGTGGCATTTCGAGTACCACCCGGACGGCCGCCCGCAGCGGCTGCCGCATCCCGGTTTCGCCGCCACCCGCGCCGCCAGCTGAACCTGGTTCGTCCACTGTGGACCAGGCCGTGAGTCACGGATATGTGACGAAACCGGACAAGCGGTAACGAAAGCCTGAGCCGGGCGAATAACCGGATGTGCCCGGGGGCGTCCTGGGCCTGTCCCGAACGGAAACCGCATGATTCGCCCGGTCTCGAACCGTCTCCTCCTGCACTGGGGCGCCGTAGCGGCCGCCGCCGCGCTCGCGTGCACCGCCTGCTCCGGCTCCGGCTCCGGCGGGAACGCCGCCCCGCCGCCCGCCGCCGGCGCTGCCGCGAGTTCGCCCGCCGCGCCCGCCTCGCCGTCCGCCGCCGCGCCCGACGCCGCCACCGTCGGCGCGACCGTCAAGGCCGCGATGAAGAAGTCGACCGCGGTCCACGTCAAGGGCACGAAGAGCGAAGACGGCAAGATGAAGGTCGACATGCAGTTCAACAAGGACAGCGTGAGCGGCTCGATCGAGAAGGACGGCGTCGAGGTGCCGGTGCTGCGCGTCGGCGAGAAGGTCTGGATGCGGTTCAGCAAGTCGCTGGTCAAGGAGACCGGGATGCCCGCCGAGGCCGCGGCGATGGTGAACGACAAGTGGGTGTCGCTCGACTCCCCGCTCGCCCAGGGCATGGGCGAGGTCTTCAAGCTGTTCATGGACTTCGACGTCTTCATCGGCTCCATGGCCGACGACGTCGACAAGCCCGGCTACTCCGCGGCCGAGCCCGCCGACGTGGCGGGAACCCCGGCGCTGCGCTACAAGAACGGCAGCCGGACGATCTTCCTCGAAGCCGAGGGCTCCCACCGCCTGCTGCGGCTCGAGTCCCCCTCGGAAGGCACGATGGAATTCAGCGGCTGGGACCAGCCCGTCCCGGCCCAGGCCCCGCCGGCCGCCGAGATCTACTCCGGCCCCGGCTCCTGACCGGACGGCCTCGCGTTCCCGCGCCGTTCGGGAGCGCGGGGCCTTGCGTCCACTGTGGACCGCAGCGTCACGAATCCGCTTTGGGCCGAGATAAGCCGTAACGGACCGCCGACCCGCTCGACCCCGCGGCCATCAAGGCGGCGATGAAGAAATCGACCGCGGTCCACGTCAAGGGCACGGTCAACAGCGGCGGCGACATCAAGATCGACCTGCAGCTCAACAAGGACAGCGTCAGCGGCTCGATCGAGAAGGACGGCGTCGAGGTCCCCGTGCTGCGCGTCGGCGACAAGATCTGGATGCGGTTCAGCAAGTCGCTCACCAAGAAGGCCGGACTGCCCGCCGAGGCCGCCGCGATGGTGAACGACAAGTGGGTGTCGCTCGACTCCGGTCCCGGTTCCTGACGAGACAGCCTCGCGTCCACTGTGGACCACAGCCGTAACGAACCGCCGGACCGGGCGATAACCGGATGCGCCCGGGGGTGTCCCGGGCCTGTCCCGAACGGAAACCGCATGACTCGCCCGGTCCCAAACCGTCTCCTCCTGCGCTGCGGTGCCATTGCGGCCGCGCTCGCGTGCGCTGCCTGCTCCGGTTCCGGAGGGAGTCCAACCCTGCCGCTGGTCAGCGCGGCGGCGAGTTCGCCGGTCAAGCCGTTCGACGCGCCGCCCGATGCCGCGACGGTCGGGGACACCGTCGCGAACGAACTGGGCATGGCCAGGGCGGTCCACCTCAAAGGCACGAGCGCCGACGGCCTCACCGTCGACCTGCAGCTCAACCACGACAGTGCGAGCGGTTCGATCGAGAAGGACGGCGCGCCGCTGTCGCTGGTGCGCGTCGGCGACAAGGTGTGGATCAAAGTCACCGCCGCGCTGGCCAAGATCACCGGACTGTCCGCCCGAGCCATGTCGACGATGGACGGCAAATGGCTGCCGGCGGACGCTCCGCTGCTCCACGGCCGTGGCGCGAAGTTGAAGGACCTCCTGGACTGCGACTCCTTCCTCGACTCCGCCGCCGACGAGCTCGGCCAGCCCGGTTACTCCGCGGGCGAACTCGTCGACCTGGAGGGCACTCCGGCGGTGCGCTACCGGAACGGCAGCAAGGCGATCTACCTCGGGCGCTTCGGGACGACCTACTCCCTGATGCGGTACGAGTCCCCGCGGGACGGGGCGCTGGACCTCGACCTGGGCGACCCCCACCCGGCCAAGGCCCCCTCCGCCGACGAGATCTACTCCGGTCCCGGCTCCTGAAGTTCTGCCGTCCGGGCGAACGAGTGCGACACTGCCCGAGATGATCGGTCTGCTGTATCCCACTCGCGATTGCGCCGAGGACGACTTCACCGCCCTCGCCGGATGCCTGGACGCCCGGCCCGGCGTGGAGTTCGCCTACGTCCCCTGGGCGCGGCGCGTCGTCGAGCGGGAGAACGTCCAGACCGCCGTGCGCGAGCTGAGCGAGCCGGACCGGCTGGTCCAGACGGCGGCGAAGTTCACGACGTCCCCGCGCGTGGTCAGCTGGGCGTGCGCGAGCTGCAGTTTCCTCGACGGCGTCGCCGTGGCCAAGACGCAGACCGGTGCCCTGACGGACGCGCTGGGCGTCCCGGCGAGCAGCACGTCGCTGGCGTTTCTCGCCGCCGCGCACCGGCTCGGACTCAAGCGGATCTCGCTCGCCTCGGTGTACGCGCCGGACATCACCGACGCGTTCTCGGCGTTCCTTGCCGAGGAAGACATCGCGACTGTGCACGCCGTGTCGGCCGATGCCGGTTCGGACCGCGATCTGGCGGCGTGGGACAGCGGCCGCATCCGCGAACTGGTCGATTCCGCGGCCTCGCCGGACGCCCAGGCCGTCCTGCTCCCGGAGACCGCCCTGCACACCGCGCCGCTGCTCGCCGAACTCGAAAACCGGGCGGGCAAACCCGTGCTGACCGCGACACAGGTGACGCTCTGGCACTGCCTCACCCTGCTCGGCCGGCCTGCCGCCGGACCGGGTCTCGGCACGCTGCTCGCCCACCCGCATTGACCGTCCACTGTGGACAAACAAGATCCCGGGCATAACCGCGGCCGATCGCGGGTAATTCCCCGATCATGAGCAGCCACCTGATCGCCGTCACCGTCGACTGCCGAGACGCCGACGCACTCGCCGAATTCTGGCGGGAAGCGCTGGGCTACCCGCCTGCCGAGCGGTGGCCGGACAGCCACGGACTCACCTACGTCGAACTGAAAGCGCCGGACCGGCCGTCGCTGCTGTTCCAGCCGGTGCCCGAGGGGAAGACCGTCAAGAACCGGCTGCACCTGGACATCGCGCCGGACACCGTGGAACAGCGCGACGAAGTGGCCCGCCTCGTCACCCTTGGCGCGAAAGTCGTGGAAGATCCGGAGAACGACCACTGGATCGTGCTGAAAGACCCCGAAGACAACGAATTCTGCATCCTCCCCCGGCGGTCCTGACCCCGCGCTACGATCGCCGCCGTGCCCGACCCCCGAATGCCCGCGCACCCCGACCTCGGCATGCTCGCCGGGCGGTTGCTGTTCGCGGTGCAGCGGGAACTGTTCACCGCGCTGGCCGCCGAGGGTTTCGCCGACCTGAGCCCCCGGCACGGCGCGGTGCTCGCCTACCTCGGCCCGGACGGCGCCCGCGCGACCGAACTGTCCCGCCTCTCCGGACGGCGCAAGCAGGTCATCGGCACGATGGTCGACGAACTCGCGACGCTCGGCTACGTCGAACGCCGCCCCGACCCGGCCGACCGGCGGGCGAAACTCGTCTGCCCGACCGAACGCGGAGAAGCCATGATCGCGGCCTCGACCCGCATTCTCGCCGGGATCGAGGACCGGCACGCCCAGCGCCTCGGCCGGGACGAGTACGCCGAGTTCAAGCGGGTGCTCACCGAGGTCACAGACGAGCAGCGGCACTTCGCCGGACAGTGATCACTGGCCCGGCCAATTCTGCTGCGGCGGGCCGGAGGCGGGCCATTGCCCCGGCATCGGCTGCTGCGGATACGGCCGCTGGGGATACTGCGGTTGCTGCGGGTACTGCTGCGGCATTCCCGGAGCGCCGTACTGCTGCGGATACTGCTGCCCCGGATACTGCGGCATCCCCGGAACCGGTGCCCCGTAAGGCATTCCGTATCCCACGGGCGGAGGCGTCTTCGCGGACACCGCGGGCAGCCACAGCACCACCGCCAGGATCGTGATCACGCCGAACGCGACGCTCGCGTCCCAGGAATGGACATCCACGAGCGAGACGAGCGCGCACAGCAGCTGCACCGGCGCGGCCCAGAGCAACCTCCGCCCGACCGCTTGCCGACGCGCGAAAATCATCCCCACGCCGACCAGCACCACAATCGCCAGCAAGCCGTACAGCCCCGACGCGTAAGTGGCGACACCGGCGTGTTTTCCGCCGCTCGCGAGATGGAAGATCGACCACAATCCCCCGCGTGCCGCGTAGATCTCCAGCAGTGCGAGGACCACCGCCACCGCGATGCCGATCCCCGTCACCTTCGGCCGTACTGCCGGCTGAGTCATCCCCGGTCCCCTCCGTCACCCTCCGGAGGGAACACTCTACCAAGCGCAGTCACCGTCCACAGTGGAACAACCGCCCCGGCCCCGGCGACCGGCCCGCCCGCCGTCTACGATCGGCCCGTGACCGCCTACGACGACGTCTTCGACGACCTGGACGCTTCGGCCCTGCCCGAGCGGCAGCAGCGCATCCTCGCCACCATCCGGGACTGGGTGGGCAGGCACGGATACTCGCCGAGCACGCGCGAGATCGGCGAAGCGGTCGGGCTGCGGTCGACGTCCTCGGTGTCGAAGCATCTCGCCGCGCTGGAGGACAAGGGGTTCCTGCGGCGCAGCCCCACCGTCTCCCGCCCGATCGACGTGCGCGCCTTCCTCGGCGACCTGCCCACGCGCGAAAGCAGCGACTCCGTGCCGGTGCCGGTGGTCGGCGACATCGCGGCGGGCACGCCGATCTCCGCGCAGGAGCACGTGGACGACGTCATGCAGCTGCCGCGCGGGCTCACCGGCCGCGGCACCGTGTTCGGGCTGCGCGTGCGCGGCGATTCGATGGTCGACGCGGCGATCTGCGACGGCGACATCGTCGTGGTCAAGCAGCAGCCCGAGGCGCATTCGGGCCAGATCGTCGCCGCGATGATCGACGAGGAGGCGACGGTCAAGGTCTACCGCCGCCGCGACGGGCACGTCTACCTCGAGCCCCGCAACCCGGCCTACGACGTGATCGACGGCGACCGGGCCACGGTGCTCGGCGTGGTCGTCTCGGTGCTCCGCAGCATGTGAGCGGCGATGCCGGGGCGCACCGGCATCGCCACCCACGAGCCACCTCAGTCGACGGCCACCGGGACCCGGGTGTCGGCCAGCACCTCCGGCTCGGCCGCCCGGCCCTGCCACGGCCGCGCGACCAGCCACAGCACCAGGCCGGACACCACCAGTCCGCCGAACATCACCGTGGCCATCGCGACCGCGTTGTTGCCCAGCAGGCCGACCACCGGCGACACCGCCGCGCCGACGCCGAACTGCACCGCGCCCAGCAGCGACGCCGCGGTCCCGGCGTTGTCGCCGTGCGCGTCGAGCGCGACCGCCGGCGCGTTCGGCAGGATCAGCCCGGCGAAGAACAGCACCACCCACACCGGCACCGCGACGCCGAACATGCCGCCGAAGCCGGTCAGCGCGGTCGCCAGCAGCACCGCGGCCGAGGCCGCCGCCGCGACGCTCGCGAAAAGCAGCACCTGGTGCGGTTCGAACCGGTTCATCAGCCGGGCGTTGACCTGCGTCGCGGCGATCAGCCACACCGCGCTCGCCCCGAACATCAGGCCGAACTGCTGCTGGTCGAGTCCGTACTGCTGCTGGAACACGAACGATCCGCCGCTGACGAACGCGAACAGCCCGGCCATCGCGAACCCGGCCACCAGCACCAGCCCGACGAACGAGCGGTCGGTGAACAGCGTCCGGTAGGACCGCATGGTCGCCCGGACCTTGAACGGCTGCCGCCGCGCGGGTGGCAGGGTCTCCGGCAGCGCGAGCGCCGCCGCGACGCCGCTAGCCAGCCCGATTGCGGCCAGCGCCACGAACACGCCGCGCCAGTGCGTCCACGCCAGCAGCGCGCTGCCGAGCGTCGGGGCCAGCACCGGAGACACGCCCATCACCAGGATGAGCTTGGACAGCAGTTTCGCCGCGGCGCGATCGGTGTAGAGGTCGCGCACCACGGCCAGCGCCAGCACCGCGCCCGCCGAGGCGCCCAGCCCCTGCAGCACGCGCGCCGCGCTCAGCAGCTCGACCGTCGGCGCGACCAGGCACAGCAGCGACGCGAGCACGTGGATCGCGCTTCCCGCGACGAGCGGGATCCGCCGCCCCATCGCGTCCGAGAGCGGGCCGGCGATCAGCTGGCCCAGGCCGAGCCCCAGCACCGTTCCGGTGAGGGTCAGCTGGATCGTCGACTCCGTCGTCAACAGTTCGCGGGTGATGTCCGGCAGAGCCGGCAGATACATGTCGATGGACAGCGGCCCCAGTGCCACCAGAACGCCCAGCACGAGCACCAGCTTCAGCTGGCTCCCGGCTTTCGGCGCTTCGCGTGTTTCGTTCACGCCACTCCCCTTCGTCGTGAGCACGCCAGTGACTTACGACGAAGGGGGCCGAGAAATTCCGGAACCCCCGAACAGATCACACCCTGGGAATCCCGCTTGACAAACTCAGCCGAGGCCGAGGGCGAATACGTGGAGGTCCGGATCGGACGGGAGCGTCACCGTCGCGATCTTCTTGCCCGCCGGGATTTCCAGCGGCGACGTCGCGTAGACCGAGGCGCCGATTCCCTGGCCGCCGGGCTGATTCCGGTACGCGGTGCGGGCCACGAGCGTATTGCCGAACACTGGTTCGGTTTTTCCGCCCGGCAACACCCAGTCACCGAACGAAAGATCGGCGGTCGCCGTCGTGCCGTCGGTGAACGCGACCGTCGCGCTCCCGCGATGGTCTCCGTTCGTCGCCGAACCGACGAAAAGCAGGCGGGCGGCTGAAGTTCCACCTAGATCGAGCTTCTGCCCGGACGGCACCGCGTTGTCCGGACGGCCGGACGGCGCGGCGGGCCAGACGAACGTCGTGCCCGCCGCGTGTCCGGTCGAACCCGGAGCGAGACCGGCGTCCGCCAGCGCTTTCCGCGAATAGCTGTTCCCGGCGCCGTCGAAATTCGCCGAACCGCCGTCGCCGTCGTCGGAAATCCCGGCATTGCCGAAGGTCGCGGCGAGGCTTCCCTTCGGCGCGACCAAAACAATTACCGAGGAAGAAACGGTATGTCCGGCTCCGCGCAATGTCACCGGCACTTCGTAGTAACCCGCGGGAGTGCCCGCCGCCGCGGTCACGGTCAGGTCCGTTTTACCGCCGCCGGTGTGGTTGTCGAGCCACACCGAACGCGGTCCGGACACGGTGATCCCAGCGGGCGCCGACGTCGAGAGGTTAAGCGAGCGCAGGTGCCCGCCGAGCCGCTGGCCGTTCACCACGACGGTGCCGGAGCCGCCCGGTTCGAGGGTCACCTGGTTGGCCACCGAGCCGACGAACGGTTCCTCGTTGTCCCGATAGGACGGTGGTTGCGTGTTCGCCGCCCAGTTCCGGTCCGGCTGCGCGGACAGCGCGAAGTCGAGCCGACCGCCGTTGCGCGCGAGATCTTGCGGCAGCGACGTCCGGTCCCACCGGTGCCCGTTCAGCGCGAGGCCGTGGACGTACTGCGTGGTCGTCGAGGCTCCCGGCGCGCGGATGTCCAGCGTGCGGCCGCCGGGCAGGGTCAGCACCGCGCGCTCGAACAGCGGGCTGTGCACGGTGAGGTCCGGCGTGCCCGGAGTCGACGGGTACAGGCCCAGCGCGGCCCAGACGTACCAGGACGATTGCGCGCCGAGGTCGTCGTTTCCAGGCTCTCCGTCCGGCGTAGCGCTGAACAGCGTGGTCGCGATCCGGCGCACCACCTCTTGGGTCTTCCACGGCTGGCCGACGTGGTTGTACATCCAGGGAACGCCGAAGTCGGGCTCGTTGCCCGCCCACATGTACGGCTCGTTCGGGCCGACGTTGAGCTTCTGGAAGAACGTGTCGAGCCGCGCGGACACCGCCGCCGGACCGCCTATCGCGGTCACCAGCCCGGCCGTGTCCTGCGGCACGAGCCAGGTGTACTGCGCGGCGTTGCCCTCGTCGAAACCGTCCTGGCCGAAGGTGCCGGGCGCGGGCGGCTGGTAGGCCGGGCCGTCCGGGAACCGGCCGTCCTGGCCGCGCGGCTGCAGGTAGCCGGTCGCCGGGTTGAACAGGTGCTGCCAGTTCTGGCCGCGTTTCGCGAAGTCGCGGGCGACGCCTCGGTCGCCGATCGCGCCGGCGAACTGCGAGATGGCGAAGTCGTCGATCGCCCATTCCAGCGTGATCGAGGCGCCGACGCGGGCGTGGTCGCCGCGGGAGGCGTCGTTGTTGGGCAGGTAGCCGCGGGCGAGATAGTCCGCGATCCCCCGGCGTTCCTGGTACGCGCCGGGCGTCTCGTCCACCGACGTCGCACCCTTGACCAGGTACTTCAGCGCGGTCTTGACGTCGAAGTCGCGCGCGCCGAAGGCGTAGAGGCTCGACAGCAGCGCGACCGAGCTGTCGCCGGTCATCTGCCCGGTGTAGCCGTTGGCCATCGGCCAGCGCGGCCACCAGCCGCCCTGGACCGCGTCGTTGGTCAGCGACTGCGCCATGTCGCTGGCTTCCTTCGGGAACAGCATGCCGTGCAGGGGCGCGAGCGAGCGGTAAGTATCCCAGTCGGAGAAGTTGGCATACTGCGAATGCCCGGCCGGGAGCGTGCGGACCTGGTTGTCGAAGCCGAGGTAGCGGCCGTCGGCGTCGTTGAACGTGTTGGGGTGCATCAGGCCGTGGTAGAGCGCGGTGTAGAACGTTTTGAGCTGCGCGGAGTCCTTGCCCGCCACGCGGATCCGGCCGAGTGCGTCGCGCCAGGCGTCCTTGGTGCCCTTGCGCATCGCGGCGAAGTCCCAGCCGGGGGTCATGTTCTTCTTCGCGCCCTGAACGTCCACATAGGACATCGAGACCTTCGCGTGGACCACGCCGGCGTCGCCGAACGTCAGGTACGCCCCGGCTTTCGGCGCGTCGACCTGGTCGCCGCCGGGCTGGACGGTTTTGCCGTCCCAGGTGCCGTGCGCGGTGAACGGGCGGTCGAAGGTGATGTCGTAGTAGACGGTGTACGTGTTCGGCTTCCCGCAGAAGTGGCCGGTCGTCGCCTGGCTGCTGACCTCGCGGTCGCCGGTGATCCGCAGCCCCGCCGCGGAGTTGCCCGCCAGGCTCGCGCCGCCCTTCACGAGCACCTGCGCGTTCTGCCCCGCCGGGAAGGTGAACGCCGCCATCCCCGTGCGGGTGGTCGCCGTCAACTCGGTGCGCACGCCGGAATCGGGGAACGTGACCGCGTAATAGCCGGGTTCAGCCTGCTCGCCGTCGTGGGTGAAGCGCTCGACCCGGTCCCACGGTTTCGCCCCGACGTCGCCGGTGACCGGCAGGATCGGGACGTCGCCGAACGCGTTGCAGCCGACCGACGCGTGGTCGAGGCTGAAGCCGCGGATCTTGTCGCTGTGGTACTGGTAGCCGGCGTAGGACCCGTCGGTGTCCGGCGAGAACTGCATCATCCCGAACGGCGCGGCAGGCCCGGGAAAGTTGTTGATCTCGCCGACGGAGGTACCGCCGCGGCCGGTCCCGATGAGCGGATCCACGTACACCGCCGGATCACCGGCCAGGGCCGCCTGCGGCGCGGCCGCCGCGACGGTCCCCGCTCCGACGACCGCCGCCGTCGCCAACGCTGCCACGACTGAGTACCGCACGGCACCTCCCAGACCTCGTGTTGTCCGACCTTTCCGGCTCGCGGGCGGCGAGGTCAACCGGATGACAGAGATCTGGCCGGTTTCGACCGGACAGACATCCGACCGGCGGCACGGCAGACTCCTGCGGAGGTCCGTACGGGAATCAGATTCCGTCCGGGGTTTCCGCACAGACCTGCGCTTCGCGTGCCTGCCGGGCTAACCTCGACGGACATGACAGAACCTGCCACCCGGGACGTCGAGGGCCACGAGGTCGGCTCCGGCGTCTCCGTCATCCGCGAATACGCCACCGAGCCCGGCACCGGACCGCGGCTGCACCGGCATCCCTACCGCGAAACCTTCGTCATCCAGCGCGGGCGCGCGTTGTTCACCATCGGCGAGGAGCAGCGCGAGGGCGTCGCCGGGGAGGTGCTCGTCGCTCCGGCGAACACCCCGCACAAGTTCGTTTCCCTCGGTCCCGAACCCTACGAGGCGGTGCACATCCACGAGAACGACCGGTTCGTCACCGAGTGGCTGGAGTGAGGTCGAGCCGCATTTGTACGTCCCGTGTATCCCGTTCGGCGATGCTCGGCCCGGACCGACCAGGACCGGGAGGACACGGATGCTCAGGAAACTCGCAGTGCTCACCGCCGGAGCCGCGGCGGCGGCCACGGTCGCCGTCGCCGTTCCGGGCGTAGCCGCGGCGCTGCCGGCGGCGAACATGGAGGCCGTGCTGCTCGCGGCCCAGATCGACCCGCAGCGCGCCGACAGCACGCAGACCCCGGGCGCGCACGACAGCGTCCTGCTGGTCGAGAAGGCGCTGCAGGCGAAGGGGCTGCTGGACGCCAAGTACGTCGACGGCTACTTCGGCACCACCACGATCGACGCCTACTCGAAGTACCAGAAATCCCTTGGCTACACCGGAATCGACGCGTCCGGCCTGCCCGGCAAGACGTCGCTGGAGAAGCTCGGCTCCGGCAAGTACACGGTGTCGAACGTCGTGTCCGCGGGCAGCCACGTGACTTACCACGGCGTCACGCTGAACACGCGCACCAAGGCGATGCTCCAGGCGGCGGAGAAGCTGTTCGGCAAGGACGTCGGCCTCACCCAGGGTTCGTACAACCCGGGCGGCGTCGGCGCGTCGGCCGGAACGCACGACGGCGGCGGCGCTTTCGACGTTTCGGTGGCGAACATGTCCTCGGCGACCCGCACTGAATTCGCCAAGGATCTCCGGAAAGTCGGGTTCGCGGCCTGGGTCCGCACGCCGTCCCAGGGCGACTGGGGCTACCACATCCACGCGATCGCGGTGAACGACCCGGATCTGTCCTCGGGCGCGCAGCACCAGGTCGGAGCCTATTACCTCGGGCAGAACGGCCTCGCCAACCACGGCAAGGACGACGGTCCCGCGGTCAACCCGAAGCTGACCTGGGAGCAGTACCAGCGCGGCTGACTCACCCGGCTGCCGCATTTGCTGGCGCGAGTGCGGCAGCCGTGGTTTTCTGGTGCCATGGCGGGAAAAACATTTCGGTTCGGGGTGGTCGCGGCAGCGCAGGAGGGCGGCGCGAAATGGCGCGAAACGGCCCGTCGCGCGGAGGACCTCGGATATTCGACCCTGCTGTCGCCGGACAATCTCCGCCTCCCCACTCCGACCGCGGCGCTGGCCGTCGCGGCGGCGGTGACGACCGAACTGCGGGTCGGCACGTTCGTCTACGCCAGCCCGCTGCGCACGCCGCGCGCGGCCGCGTGGGAGGCGCACAGCCTCAGCGTGCTCACCGAGCGCCGGTTCGAGATGGGGATCGGCACCGGGATCCCGCCGATGCGCGAGGCGGCCGCCGAACTGGGCCTGCCGTACGGCACCGGCCCGGAGCGGCTCGCCCAGGTGTCGGACACGATCTCGCACCTGCGCCGCCTCGACGGTGAAGCGCACACGCCGGTGATGGTCGCCGCGGGCGGACCGAAGGCCCGGCGGCTGGCCGGGGAACGGGCGGACATCGTCACTCTCGCGGGCAGCGTCCTCGCGAGCCGCGCCGAGACCGCGGAATACGCCGCCGAGATCCGCTCGGCGGCGGGCGGCCGGGACGTCGAACTGGCGCTGAACATTTTCGTCGTCGGGGAAGAGATCCCGCCGTGGATCCGCGGTTTCATCGGGCACGACCACGAAACCCTCGTCGAGCACGACTCCCTCACCCTCCTGCGCGGCGGACCGGCCGCGATGGCCGACGAGCTGCAGCGGCGGCGGGAGGAGCTCGGAGTGTCGTACTACAGCGTGAACGGCGCGTTCATCGAGGACTTCGCGCCGGTGATCGCGCGGCTCGCCGGGCGCTGATCCGCTCCCGTGAAGCTGCAGCGGGTCGCCCGGCGGGAATAGCCGCGCCGGCCAGGGCATTGCACCGAGTCGGCGAAGAGATCCCGCCATGGATCCGCGGTTTCATCGGGCACGACCACGAAACCCTCGTCGAGCACGACTCCCTCACCCTCCTGCGCGGCGGACCGGCCGCGATGGCCGACGAGCTGCAGCGGCGGCGGGAGGAGCTCGGAGTGTCGTACTACAGCGTGAACGGCGCGTTCATCGAGGACTTCGCGCCGGTGATCGCGCGGCTCGCCGGGCGCTGATCCGCTCCCGTGAAGCTGCAGCGGGTCGCCCGGCGGGAATAGCCGCGCCGGCCAGGGCATTGCACCGAGGGTGAAAGCTGTGACCTACCGCCAGTTCGGCGGCCCGGAAGTGCTGACGTTGTCCGAACTCGCCGTGCCCGAGCCGGGGCCGGGCGAGGTGCGCGTGCGGATCGTCGTGTCCGCGGTGAATCCGACCGACTGGAAGGCGCGTTCCGGCTCCCGCTTCGGCGTCGAGGCCGAGTTGTCCGTGCCCAACCAGGACGGGGCGGGCGTCGTGGACGCGGTCGGCGCCGGGGTGGACGGATTCTCCGTGGGCGACCGGGTGTGGCTGCTGCTGGCCGCCGCGCACTCGCCGACGTCCGGGACCGCGCAGGAGTACACCGTGCTTCCGGCGGACCGGCTCGTCCCGCTCCCCGACGAGTCCGGGTTCGACGAGGGCGCCGCCTTCGCGATCCCGGCGCTCACCGCGCACCGCGCGCTCACCGTCGCGGAGGACGGACCGCAGCGGCTCGCTCCGAATGCGTTGGCGGGCAAGACGATTCTCGTCAGCGGCGGCGCGGGCGCGGTCGGCAACGCCGCGATCCAGCTGGCGCGCTGGGCCGGAGCGACCGTGATCGCCACGGTCAGCACCGAGGACAAGGCAGCGCTCGCGCGCGCCGCCGGTGCGCAGCATGTCGTGCGGTACACCGAAGGAGACGTCGCCGCCGCGATCCGGGAAATCGCGCCGGACGGGGTCGACGTGATCGTGGAGGTCGCCGTCGGCGTGAACGCTCCCCTGCACGCCGCGGTTCTCCGCCCGCGCGGGGTGGTCGCGGCCTACGGCGACGACCGCGGCACCGGGACCGTGACTGTCGATTTTGGACAGAACGTCTTCCTCAACAGCCGCTACCAGTTCCTGGTGCTCTACACCGTCGGATGGGACCGGCTGCGCGCCGGCGCGGAAGACCTGAACGCCGCCCTGCGCGACGGCGGGCTCCGGCTCGGCCCGGATCACGGACTCCCCGTGCACCGGTTCCCGCTGGCGGAAACCGCACGTGCGCACGAGGCGTCGGAGAAGGGCGTCACCGGGAAGGTGCTGATCGACGTCAGCTGAACACCGGCTCGACCCCGGTCAGCTCCACGCTCGCCGCCCACACCCGGGCGGCGGCTTCGGGGTCCGCGTACGGCCCGCGCACCGGCTCCGGCCGGGGCTTTCCCTTGAGCCCGAACACCCGCGGACCCCAGATCTGACCACTGTGGACATCCGGACCGGCCGCCGCCCGCACCGCTGGCCGCGCGCCGCCGTCCTTGCCCTGCAAGGCAATGCGCGCGAGGCTCAGCTTCCTGCTCCGCACATGCAGCGGCGGCCGGTCCGGCGTCAGGCTGTCCAGCGCTCCGCCCGGATGCGCGACCACACTCAGCCAGCTGCTGCCGGACGCCCGCAGCCGCCGATCCAGCTCCAACGCGAAGAGCGTTTGCGCGAGCTTCGACCGCTCGTACGCGGTTTTCGGCTGGTAATCCCGCTTGCTCTGGAGATCGTCGAAATCGAGCTTCGCTGATTTCGCCGCGAAACTGCCCATGGTCACGATCCTCGCCCCCGGCATCAACCGGTCCTGAAGCGCCGCGGTCAGCGCGAAATGCCCGAGATGATTGACCCCGAAGGTCATCTCGTGGCCGTCCTTGGTCTCCCGCCGCTCCGGCCCTTCGAGATACACCCCCGCGTTCAGCACGACCGCGTCGAGTTCCCCGACCTCGATCCCCTTCACCGACGCCAGATCGGCAAGGTCCAGCCGCGCCCACGACGCGCGCACCCCCGGGACCCGCTCGCGCAGCACCCGCAGCGCGACCTCCGCCTTGGCCGCGTCCCGGCTGCCGAGGACCACTTCCACCCCCGCCTCGGCTAACTGCTCCGCGACGAAGTAGCCGATCCCCGCGTTTCCCCCGGTCACCAGCACCGTCATGACACCCTCCTAAAACTGAAGTGACTTCAACTTTAGACCCATTTCAGCTTTGGGGTACCCTGGGGTGGTGGTCAACACAGGACGACGCGAACGCCGCAAGCTCGAAACCCGCCGCAGGCTGGACGAGGTCGCGCTGCGGCTGTTCCTGAAGCACGGCTACGACGGGGTGACCGTCGCGCAGATCGCCGAAGAGGCCGACCTCTCCGTCGCGACCCTGTTCGCGCACGTCCCGGACGGCAAAGACGCCCTGATCTTCGACGACGGCTCGGAACGCCGAGCCGGAATCGTCGCCGCGGTCCGGGATCGCGCCCCCGACGAACCGGTTCTCACCGCCCTGCACAAATTCTTCGCCGCCCGCGGCCCTTACTCGACGGACATCCCGCCGGAGCACGCCCCGAAACGGGACCTGATCGTGCAGACGCCCGCCTTGCGCGAGTACGCGCGCCGCCTATGGCATTCCTGCGAACCCGAACTGACCGCCGCACTGGCCGACGAAAGCGACTTGCCGCCAGACGACCCGGCAGTCCGGGCTTTGGCACGGTTCGTGCTGGAGATCCCGGATCTCACCGGTACCGCACCGGATCCCGCTGCCGCTTTGGCGTCGGTATTCGCGCTGCTGGAATCCGGATGGCCGCCGCGGTCTCAACCCGCGGACACCCTCACCAAGCAGCACTGACCTCGCGCACTTCGGCGAGCACTTCCCTTGCCAGCGAAGCGAAATCCGCGCCGCTTGTCCCGATCCATTCGTCGTGCGCGATTTCCCAGGCGAGCCCGCCCAGTTTCGCGGCCACCTGCGCGGTCCGGCCGGGGACGCCGCGGCGTCCTAGCGCCTCGATCATCGAATCGACCAGACCGATCCGTTTGCGCGCTTCACGTTCCCGCAATTCCGGATTGGCGTCCAGCACCGCCTGACGCCGGGCGCTGAACTCGCGCCGGTCGCCGGCGAAGAACTCGTTGCCCAGCACGTCCAGCGCGTGCGTCACCGCCTCGAGCGGCCCGGCCGAGGGCGGCGCCGCGGCGATCGCGTCGACGAGCAGGCCGGTCAGCGCGCTTCCGCCGAAGAGCACCTCGCGCTTGTCCGGGAAGTGCCGGAAGAACGTGCTCTTGGTGAGGCCCGCGCGCTCCGCGATCTCGATCACGGTCGTGTTCTCGTAGCCGCGCTCCTCGAACAGGTCGAGCGCCGCGGCGGCGAGCCGTCCTGGTGCGTCGGGTTGCCAGCGAGCCATGGGAGCAGTCTACGGGACTTGGTCTCGTCACTGCGGTACGGTTGATGAGACCAAGTCCCATCACTGCCCGAGGAGAACCCCCGATGAGCAAAGCTGTCCGTTACCGCCGATTCGGCGGACTCGACGTCCTCGACCTGGAGGAGGTGCCTGAGCCGCACGCCGGACCGGGCGAGGTCCGCGTCCGGGTCACGTCCGCCGGGCTGAATCCGATGGACTGGCAGATCGCCGCCCGGCCGGAAATGGCGGCGCGGTTCGGCATCACCCTGCCCGCCGGGTTCGGCAGCGATTTCGCCGGAGTAGTGGACGAAACAGGAGCCGGAGCCTCCGGTTTCGCCGTGGGCGACCGGGTGTTCGGGGGCGCGATCGGGCGATCCGTCGCCGATTTCGTCCTGGTCAAGACTCCCGCCACGACTCTGTGGCGCACCCCGGAGGGCATCAGCGACGAGGTGGCGAGCACGCTTCCGGTGGCCGGTCTGACGGCCTCCGCCGCACTCGCCGCGATCGGGCTTCACACCGGGGACACCGTCCTGATCGGCGGGGCGGCGGGCGGCGTGGGCATTTTCGCCGTGCAACTGGCGAAACTGGCCGGTGCCTGGGTGCTCGGGACTGCTTCCGAGCGCACGTTCGGCTTCCTGCGCGAACTCGGCGCCGAACCCGTGGCATACGGCCCCGGCCTCGCGGATCGGGTACGCGCCTTGGCGCCCGAAGGGATCACCGCGGCGACCGACCTGTTCGGCAGGGAAACGGCCGAGACCGCCCTCGAACTCGGCGTGACTCCCGAACGGATCTCCACCGTCGCCGACGGTCCTGCGCTGCCAGGCGTGCGCGCGACGGGTGCGTTCGATGCGGAATCCGGTGCCCTCGAACGAATTACCACCGCGATCCGCAGTGGCGAGCTCACCGTGCCGATCGCGGCGGCCTTTCCGGTCGAGCAGATCCGCGAGGCGGTGACGATGCAGGCCGGACGGCACGTTCACGGCAAGATCGTGGTCGCACTGTGAACCGTTGACGCAGCACCGAAAACCAAGTCCGGACTTGGTTTTCGGACCGCCGCCCGCCACCGGGCGTCCGGCGCACTCCTCGCCAGCAGACGCCGGAAACGCCGTTCCCCCCAACGGACCCGCCGCTTCCCCGAACCGGACGCCGTCCCCTTCACCAGCCGTTACCACACGCCGCGGATCGGGCGGAACCTGACTTTCGCAGGTATCGGAGAGACTCCGGTCACCGGTATACCTTGACACCGGTCCAGGAAAGGTCTGGACCACTCTGCGGACCGGTACTGGTGTCCGAACGGACGTCTCCGCCGTCCGCCCGAGTCGTCCTATGTGGAGGCATCATGCACCGGCTGGACGCGGCACAGGATTACGCGCTCGGTTTGTTCCGCATCGTCGTCGGGTTCCTCTTCGCCTGCCACGGCGTGAAATCGCTGTTCGGAGTGCTCGGCGCGCACAGCGCGGCGCAGGTCGGCTCCTGGCCGGGCTGGTGGGCCGCGCTCATCCAGCTCGTCGCGGGCGGGCTCGTCCTGCTCGGCGCCGCCACCCGCGTCGCGGCGCTGATCGGATCGGGGTCGATGGCGTACGCCTACTTCTCCGTCCATCTGCCGCAAGGCATTTTCCCCATCGAGAACGGCGGCGAAGCGGCCGCGATGTTCTGCTGGGCGCTGCTGCTGATCGCGTTCACCGGCCCCGGCCGGCTCGCGCTCAGCGGGGCGCTTTCGGCGCTGCGGCCGCGGGATTCGCGCGTCGGAGCGGTCCCGCACGCCTAGCCGGACAACCGCCTATCCCCGGGTCGACCCGCGCACGATCAGCTCGTACTCCGCCGGCCCGGGGACCGGCGGCTCGATCCCCTCGACCCGATCGGCGAGCACCGCGACCGCGGTCCGGGCCAGCTGCACCGGCCGCAGATCGACCGCGGTGATCGGCGGGACGCCCGACCGGGTGTGCTCGGAATCGGAATCCGCGCCGCAGGCGATGCGCACGTCGCCGGGCACCGCCAAGCCCCGCGCCAGCGCGGCGGCCCGCACCCCGGCGGCGTGCCGCCCGGTCTGGCAGTACACCGCGTCCGGCGGCGAAGCCAGTGCGAACAGTTCCTCTCCCGCCTCGCGGCCGCCCGCCTCCCCCGCGACCTCCGCGCGACGCACCGCCAGCGGCTGCTGCCCGCGAGCGCGAACCCAGTCCAGATAAGCCTTTTCGGCGTCCAGGTTCCATTCGTTGCGGTCGGTGCCCAACACCGCCGCGACCCGCGTCCCGCCCGCCGCGGCCAGGTGGTCGAGCACCTCGGCGACGATCCGCCCGGTGCCGAGGTCGAGGTAGTCCGGCGACGCGGGCCGCGCCGGGTCCCGCCCGACGCCGAGGAACGGCACGCATTCGCGGTCCAGCATGGTGATCAGCGGATCGTTCTCGACCGGTTCGGTGATCAGGAACCCGTCGCAGGCGAGCCCGACGGCGGGCGCGTCGGCGCGCGTCGGGTCCGGCACCAGCATCAGGCCGTACCCGCGTTCCACCGCGGCCAGCGCGGCCGATCCGGCGAACCGCAGGAAGTAGTCGACGCCCTCCAGGAACGCGGTGTCCGACGGGTCGAGCGGCCGCACCACGAGCCCGAGCACCCCGAGCCTGCTGGACCGCAGCCCGCGTGCGACCGTGTCCGGCCGGTAGCCCAGCTCGCGCGCCGCCTCCCGCACCCGCTCCGCGGTCTCGGCCGCGACCGTCCCGTTCCCGCTGAAGGCATGCGACACCGTCGTCGGCGAGACCCCGGCGCGGCGGGCGACGTCCTTGATGGTCGCCCGCGTTCTTTTCCCGGCCATGACGCAGCAGCCTAACCTCGCCCAAATCGTTTTGGAACCTCGCCTGCGGAGAGCATTGCCCAAATCGATTTGGGTCCTTACCGTGGCCCGAGTCGATTCCCCGGTCCGGAGGTTCGCCATGACCGCTCCCGCCACCCCGCCCGTGTCGCCCGGCACGTCCGCCCCGCCCCCGCCCCGGTCCGGGCGCGGCCCGCGGGTGGAGGCCCACGGCATCGACGTCATCGGCGACGACGAACGGCACGGCCGCGCCCGTGACCTGTTCGGGGTGTGGGCCGCGCCCAACGTCAGCTACCTCAGCCTGGTCGTCGGCGGCGCGCTGGTGCTCAGCGGATTGAGCCTGCTGCAGGCGCTCGCGGTGATCGTCGCGGGCAACCTGTGCTGGGTGCTGGTCGGGCTGGTCTCGGTCAGCGGCCCGGCGGCGGGCGCGCCGAGCGAGGTCATCATGCGGGCGATGTTCGGCACCCGCGGCAACCGCTTCGTGATCGGCCTGAACGGCTGGCTCGTTTCGGTCTGCTACGTGGCGTTGAGCTGGTCCGCCGCGTCAGTGACCGCGTTCAGCCTGTGCGCGCGGCTCGGCATCGAGCTGAACACCATGGGCAAAGTCCTCGTGATCGTCGCGATCGCCGCCGCGACGCTGGTGATCAGCGTCTACGGCCACTCCGTGATCGTGCGCCTCTACCTGCCCCTGGCGATCGTGACGACCGCGGTTTTCCTGGTACTGGGCGGATTCCTGATCCGGCACACCGCGTGGAGCTACCAGCCTCCGACGCCGCTGCACGGAGTCGCGCTGTGGGCGGCGCTGGCCGGCGGCGTCGCGTTGGTCGCGTCGGCTTCCTTGTCCTACAACAACAGTGCGGACTTCGCGCGGTATCTCCCCCGCGACACCAAACCGTTCGCCGTCGCCGCCTGGACCGCCGCCGGAGCGTTCCTGCCGAGCATCGTGTTCACGGCGCTCGGAGCGTTCGCGGCGACCACTTTGGACATGAGCGATCCGCAAGCCGCGCTGGAATCCGTGCTGCCGCCGTGGTTCACGCCGATCTTCCTGATCGCGGTGATCCTCGGCGCGATCGCCAACAACGCGATGACCGTGTACAGCTCCGGCCTCGCGCTGCAGGCGATCGGCGTCCGCCTGCGCCGCTCCCGCAGCGTTCTGCTGGACGGCACCGCCGGCGTGCTGCTGACCCTGTACGCCTTGCTCGTGTCGGATTTCCTCAAGGCAGTCAACGACATGATGCAGCTGATGGTCGTCGTGCTCGGCCCGATGATGGCGATCTACGTGACCGACCTTCTGCTGCGCCGCAACCGCTACGACGGCCACGCCCTCGCCGACGAACGCCGCGGCGGCCCGTTCTGGTACGTCGGCGGCGTGCACTGGGCCGGAATCGCCGCGCTCGTCCTCGGTGCGACCGCTTCGGCGTCCTGCCTGGCCGTTCCCGGGATGTACACCGGGTTCCTCGCGAGCGCGGCCGGCGGCATTGACTTCTCGCTGCCAGCGGGAATGCTGATCGCTGCCGGTGTCTACCTGCTCGCCGGCCGCCCCCGCGCCACCGCCTGACCTCGACCGCAAGGAAAGCGATGCACCTGCTCGTCAACGACCCGGACCCGCACGCCCGCGGAGTTTCCCGCGGCGCCCAGCTGCGCGAGGGCCTGACCGATGCGCTGGAGCTGTATCTGCGCTGGTTCGCCACCCTCGGCCGCACCGAACAGCAAATCCGCACCGACGCGCTCCGGCTGCTGGACAACGTCGCCGCCTGGCGGAGCCGCTACGCCGACGAGATCGCGGGCATCGCCGCGGGCGCCGGGATCGAACTGTGGCAGGCGGCCGCGCTCAACGGGCGCACCGAGATCATCGCCGCCGCACCGAGCACCCAGCCGGAATGCTCAACCCTCGTGCGCGTCCCCGATGCCGGCGCCCCGTACGGCATTCAAACCTGGGACTGGCACATCGAGCTCGCGGAATGCTGGCACACGCAGGAAGTGCGCGGCACGCGGTACGCCTTCGCCGGGATCACCGAACACGGCATCCTCGGCAAGATCGGCGTCAACAGCGCCGGACTCGGGCTGTTCTTCAACATCCTCGGCCACCAGGACGACTCCGCCGAGGGAATCCCGGTCCACGTGCTGGCCGCGGCCGTCCTCGGCGAAGCAGGCAGCGCCGCCGAAGCCCTCGACCTGCTGCGAACAGCCCCGATCCGCACGTCCGGAGCCTTCACGCTGCTCGATCCCGGCACGGCTGTCTGCGCCGAGCTGAGCCCGGCCGGAGTAACCACCCTCGACCCCGAAGCAGGTTTCCTGGTGCACACCAACCACTTTCTCGACCCCGACGCCGCCGCCCGCGAGAAGCGCGGACTCTTCGAACCGGATTCCCAGCTGAGGCACGCCATGATGACCACCCGGTCGCAGGATTACCCGACGCCCGCGCACGCCGTCGCCCTCGTCGCCTTCCTCCGTTCCGAACCCGGCGAACCGAAGCTGTGCTGCGTCCCGGACGCGGATGCCGCATTCGGTGACCGGTGGGCGACGCTGGCCACCGTCCTGATCGAACCGGCCGCCCAAACCGTGCGCGTGCACGCGGGCAGCCCGAACACGGTGACCGACTGGCGCCCGTTCGTCGCGGCGGAGACGGTGGTGGCCCGATGACGGCAGTGCACTACCGCGGCGGCCGGATCTTCACCGCGAGCGCGTCCGGCTGGGCGGAATCCATGGTCGTCCGCGGCGAAACCATCGAATACGTAGGCAGCACCGCCGAAGCTGACCGGATCGAAGCGCGGGTGGTCGACCTGGGCGGGGCCTTCGTGCTCCCCGGTTTCGTCGACGCGCACACCCATCTGGTCATGATGGGCGAAGCGCTGGAGCAAGTAGATCTGTTCTCCGCCACTTCGCCCGAGGACATCCAGCACCGGCTCGCCCGCGCCGCTGCGGACGATCCGGCCGCACCCCGGATCCTCGGCCGCAGCTGGCTTTTCGACGCGCTCGGCGAGCAAGCGCCGCACCGGAACCTGATCGACGCGGTGGTCCCGGACCGTCCGGTCTACCTCGCCGCCAACGACGTCCACTCCGCGTGGGTGAACAGCGCCGCGCTGCGCGAGCTGGGCATCGACCGCGACACGCCCGACCCGCTCGACGGCCGCATCGGGCGCGACGCGTCCGGCGAACCGGACGGCATGCTCTACGAAACCGCTGCGCTGCAACTGATGCGGCACTTCCTCGACGAGCAGACCAGCGACGCCGACCGCGACCGCGCACTGGCATCGGCGTTCACGCACTACCTCGCGGACGGCGTCACGACCGCGGTCGACATGGCGCTCTCCGAGAGCGAGCTCGCCGCGCTGGAACGTGCTCTCGACGGCGGGCGGCTTCGCCTGCGCGTTGCCGGCCACTGGCTGATCGAGCGCACCGGGAACACCGAGGACGACCTCCGCCAGGTCGAGCGCGCGGCGGAGTTGAGCGCGCGGTTGTCCGGACCGTGGCTGCGGGTGGCCGGGATCAAGGTGATGGTCGACGGAGTCATCGACACTTGTACCGCGGCGATGAAAAAGCCCTTCGCGGACGGCAGCCACCCCGGCCCGTTGTGGCCGTTGGAAGCACTGGCCCCGGTCGTCGCGGCGGCGGACGCGGCCGGGTTGCAGGTCGCGATGCACGCGATCGGCGACGAAGCGTCGGACATCGCGCTGTCCGCGCTGGAGCACGCGATCGAGGTCAACGGCCCGCGCGACCGGCGGCATCGCCTCGAACATCTGGAGACCGTGGCCCCGGAAAACGTCAAGCGCCTGGCGAAACTCGGTGCGGTCGCGTCGATGCAGCCGGTGCACGCGGACCCGGCGATCCAGGACAACTGGCGCGCGATGCTGGGCGACGACCGCGTACAGCGCGGCTACCCGTGGACGGAAATGACCGCCGCCGGCGCCGTCCTCGCGTTCGGCTCCGACGCCCCGACCGCGCCCCATCCGCCGCTCCCGAACATGTACGTCGCGACGACCCGACGTTCCGCGCTGAACCCCGATCTGGAACCCAACCTGCCGGAATACGCCCTGCCCCTGGCGGAAGCCCTCGCGCACGGCACCCGCGACGCCGCGTACGCGTGCCGATGGGAGGGCTTGACCGGACAGCTCGCGCCGGGCTTGGCTGCGGATTTCGTTGTGCTGGACGTCGATCCGTTCACCGAAGCACCGGACGCCCTGCTGCGGGCCCGGGTGCGCCAGACGTTCGTGGCGGGCAAATCCGATTGACGGCTTCGCCGGAGGTGGGCAGGGTGGTGATCATGCGGTTTTCGATCTGCATCCCCAACTTCGGCGATTTCGCCGATCCTCGCGCGGTGGCCAAGGTCGCCGCGGCGGCGGAAGAGGCGGGCTGGGACGGCCTGTTCGTCTGGGACCATGTGGTGCTGGACAAACGTCCCGGCCGTCCCTTCGGCGATCCGTGGATCCTGCTCGCCGCCGCGGCCTTGGCCACCAGCCGGGTCCGGCTCGGCCCCATGGTCACGCCGGTCGCGCGGCGCCGTCCGCAGCAGCTCGCCCGTCAGGTGTCCACTTTGGACCAGCTGTCCGGCGGCCGGGTGGTGTTCGGCGTCGGGCTGGGCGCGCCGCTCGACGCGGAGTACGCCGACTTCGGCGAATCCGCCGACCCGAAGGTGATCGCCGAGAAGCTGGACGAGGGCGTCGACCTGATCGCCCGCTTCTGGACCGGCGAACCGGTGACGTTCTCCGGCAAGCACTTCACCGCCCGCGACATCACGCTGCTGCCGACGCCGGTGCAACGCCCGCGCCCGCCGGTCTGGGTGGCGGGCCGGTGGCCCAACCGCCGCCCGATGCGCCGCGCGGCCCGCTGGGACGGGGTGGTGCCGATCTTCGAATCCGCCGGCCCGACGGGTCTGCCGGAACTGGCGGAGGTGCGGGACCTGATCGCCTATCTCCGGAGCCAGCGGGAGACCGACGCCCCGTTCGACGTGGTCTTCGGCGGAACGAGCCCCGCCGACCCGGCCAAGGCGCGCGGGGTGGTCGAGCCCTTCGCCGAGGCGGGGGTTACGTGGTGGGAGGAAAGCCTGCCGTTCGGGAGCGCGGAGGAGGACAAGCTGGAACCGGTGCTGCGCCGGGTGGAGGCGGGTCCGCCTGCGCTGTAGGGCCGGGGGTTGGGATCGCGGTCGGATGTCGCTGTCCGAGATTGCGGTGCCGGGCTGCCGTTGGATTGGCTGAGCCTCGCCCGGTTCAGTGCGATCGACCGCCGCTCGCTCGTCAACGCAGCCGAATGCCGCCGCCCCGCCCGCCCCCGCGACCGCCCAACGCGAATCGCCGACTCCCCCTGCCAAGCAAAGCCAACCAGGGCGGCCGCGGCATAAACCTCGCCAGTTCAGCGCACCGGACCGAACTCCGTCAGCCCCGGAAAGCCTCAGTGCGACTGGCCCGACTCCGCCAACGCGTCGATCGCCCCCACCAGCTCGTTCAACGCGGGCACCGCGGCCGCGATCAAATGCCGCCACGCCGGATGCACCCCGTCCAGCGCCGCGGCCAAGATCGCGGCGTTGTGCCCCTGCCACCGCTCGACCGCGGCGCGCCCGGTGTCGGTGAGTTCGAGCGCCACGGTCCGCCGGTCGTCCCCGCCGCTGGTGCGGGTGACCAGGTCCCGCGAGCGCAGCCCGGTGACCATCGTCGTCACCGAATTCGGCGCGAGCTTCAGCAATTGCGCGATCCGGCTCGGCCGCGCACCCGGGTTCTCGAACAGGCAGGACAGCAATTCCAGCTGCGCGACCGACAGCGTGTTGTCCGGGTCGGCAGTACGCGCGGCCCGCCGCATGGCGCGGCGGAGGCGGGCGACGACGTCGGCGAGGGCGGGTTCGGGCGCGGTCACCGGGTCTGCTCCGGGCGGGCCGCCAGTCCGGTCGCCGCGGCGAGGACGCCCGCTCCGGCCAGCACCGCGAGCGCGGCCGTTTCGCCGCCGGTGTGCAGGCACAGTGTCACAAGTGCCACGCCGAGCGCCGTCCCCAGTCCGCGCGCCATGTTCACCAGTCCTCCTCCGGTGGCCGACATCCGCGCCGGGATCGCGCTCATGACAGCCGAGTTGTTGGCCGGAATGAACACTCCCAGACCGAGCCCGGCCACCACCAGCGACACGCCCACCTCCCAAGGAGCGGACGCCGGCCCCAGCGCCGCGCAGCCAGCCGCCGCGACGAGCGCGCCCAGCACGGTGCGTCCGCGGGAACCGAGCCGCGCCGGGAGGACCCGGTCGGCCAGCACCGCAGCCACCGCGAACCCGGCGGGAAGACACGTCAGCACCGCACCGGTTCCGCCCGCAGTGCCGAGGACCTGCGGCAGCAACGTCAGCGGCCCGAACAACACGAGGTAGCCGCACAGCGCCCCGGCCAGTCCCAGCGAAACCACCGGCGGCCGCAGCACCGAGAGTTGCAGGATCGGGCTGCTCGCCGCCTTCTCCCGCAGCACGAACCCGATCGCCGCGCAGACCGTCGACGCGGCCAGCGCGATGAGCAGCCACCCCGGCATGTCCAGCCCGGACACCCCGGAAATCACCAGCAGCAAGGCCGTCGACGCGGTCGCGAGCAGTCCGACGCCCGCCCCGTCGAACCGGCCCAGCGGCGTCCGCTCGCGAGTGCGCGGCAGCAGGTAGCGCCCGGCGATCAGCCCGGCCAGCCCGACCGGCGCGTTGACCAGGAAAACCCACCGCCAGCCGACGGTGTCGACCAGCAGCCCGCCCACCGCGGGCCCGAGCGCGAGCCCCAGCGCCTGCGCCGCCGCCTGCACCCCGAGCGCGGCGCGCGCCCGGTCCTCGCGGACGCTGCGCACCACCAGCGCGACGCTGTTGGCCTGCAACATCGCCGCCCCGATCGCCTGCACGACCCGGAACGCGACCAGCCAGCCGAGCGTCGGCGCGAGCCCACACGCCACCGACGCGACGGTAAAGACACCGAACCCCTGCACGTAAGTGAGCTTCCGCCCGACCGCGTCAGCCACCCGCCCGACCGCGGCCAGCAGCCCCACCAACGCCAGCAGATACGCGAGCGACACCCACTGGACGGCCGCCAGCGGAGCCCCGTACTCGTGCTGCAGCGCGGGAAAAGTAAGCGTGACGATGCTGGCGTCGAGCTGCCCCATGAACGCGCCGAAACACACCGCGCCGACGGCGAACCACCCGGCGTTCGGATGGTCCCGCACCGCCGCCGGCCGAGCCCGCTCCAGGCCGATCGTCACTGCCGCCTCCCGCTTAGTTAGTTCTGTTGCAGAACTACTGTACGGGATGTACGTACATATGGCAGCCCCGGGATGGTGGCGTTTACCTGAGCGACGGAGTGAGATAGGTCGCCCGACGAGTTAACTGAAGGTAACGAGCCGTCACATGACGGGAAGTTCCTCGTCTTCGTCGTCCTCGTCCGGCTCGTCGCCGAAGGCCCGGGCGATCTGCAGAAGGCGGGCCAGGAAATCCGGGATGTCCTTCGCGATCTCGCCCGGCCCGATGGAGTCGATCGAGCCGTCGTAGACCTGGTCCACCACGCCGCCGACGGGAAGCCGGAACACCGTTCCGCTGCGGTATCCGACCGCGAACGTGCGTCCGCCGCCGTCCGAGGCGAAGACGGCGAGCCGCTCGTCGGTGGCCTCGGGCGCCCAGGCGGGAATGTCGGGGCGATGCAGGCTGTCCAGCACCCAGGCGAGGGAGTGAATGAAGTAGGCGTTGTGCAGATTCGCGAAGCTGGCTTCCCGGATGGACGCGTACAACTCGAGCAGCGACGGCGGCAGGCCGGACTCCGCGGCTATCCGCAGCGCGGCCTCATCGACCTCTTCCGTCACCGTGTCCGGCTCAAGCTGGATCCCGCGGAAGATGGCCTGCATGCGGGACATGTAACGTTCGATCGCTTGGCGCATGTCTTCGCACCACTGCCGGTAATCCACGCGGATACGCTACCGGCGACGCGGCGGGGCCAGACGACACGCGCCTGGCCCCGTCGCACCTCACTGCTGATAAGGAGCCGCCGCCGATTGGGCAGCCGTGATCAGCGCGCCTTTGTTCTTCGGCCAGAATGTGCTGTCCACGCACGAATACCGCGGCAGGAACCCGCCACAACTCCCGCTCTGGCCGCCGACCTCGAACGTGTAGCTGGCGACTCCCAGCGCGCCATAGGTGAAGTCATCCGTCGTACCGCTGGTCGAATAGCCGACGGTTTCCGTGTTGGTCCCCACCAGATACCCGTTCGAATCGCTGAACTTCGCGCCGAGCTTGCGCAGCGCGGCGTCATTCGGCGCGGGGTCGGAAGTGAAGCCCCACGGGACAATGATGTCGTTCCCGTAGCTGTGCAACGTGATCATCGTGCCGCGCGTGGTGTCCGGAGCCGGGTCGTTGTCGCCGCTGCCGCGCTGTTCCGGGTAGATCGAGCGGAAAAGCTTCTCCAGCGCCTGGACCTCAGGTTCCGATCCGGCACTCACCCCTTGGTACGTCTCGGCGCACGGCGAATCCGAATCCGCGCCCCAGCGGAAGGTCGAGTTGCGGTTCAGGTCGATGCCGATGTTGGTGCCGCTGCAATTGCCCCGGCTGGTGTTCGCGTTCTTGCGCTGCAGTTTTGGCGAATTCCCGCCGGAGGCGACGATGTCGACGCCGTCCGGGTTCGAGATCGGGACCACCCACACCTCGGTGGTGTCCAAAATGGACGTCGCGGTGGCGTCGCTGCCGTACCCGTCGGCGAGGTAGTCGATCCAGCGCCAGGCGAGTTCGCCGGTCGAGATTTCCCGGGCGTGGATCTGCGCCATCAGCGCGAATTTCGGCTTCGGCGATGTCGTGGACAGCGTGCAGTCGCCGTCCTTTTTCTTGGTCAGGCAGATCGCCTTGATATCGTGGCCGCCCTTGCCCTGGGTCTTCCGCCACGACTGGCCGATCGTGTACTCGGTCGCCAGATCCGGGTGCGCAGCCGCGACTTTCGCCAGGTGCGCTTCCTGTGCCGCGACAGTGCGATAGCCGCCATAGAACGTGTCGCCGGCGGCGCGCGTGGTCACTCCTTTGTAGACAGTGTCGAAGAATTCCGGCGCGTAGCCGCGATTCCGCAATTGCCCGGCGACCGACTGGTTCCCGATCACATAGGCCACCCCAGGGCTGGTCCCGGCGACGTCGAACCCAGCACGGGCCAAGGAAGCCGCCTCGGCGGGCGTAGCGGGGACGCGCCACGAGACCGGATCGTCCGGCGCGGCAGCGGCTGCGGCGGTCGTGGTGCCGCCGAGTGCGACCAGCACTCCGACGACGCTGAGGGTGAGCCGGATCGAGAACCTGCCCGCCATCGGAGCTCCTCACGCAGCGAAGGAAGGCCACCCCGTGCGGACGGTGACCACTCGGCAGCGCACAGTGTGCTCTTCGGGACGAATCCGGCCCACCTCCGAAAGTCGGGTGTCAGCAGGTGACCGAAACCTTCGCGCCGCGCTCGAACGAAACGTGGACGTGGTCGAAGTGGTTCGCGGTCTCGCCGCCGCGGTCCTCCATCGCCGACCAGCCGCTGCCGTCGTTGTAGCGCTGCTGCCAGATCACGTACTTCGCGCCGAGCTCGTCCTGATGCGCGAGAACGTAAGCGGCCAAGGCGTTTCCGGTCTTCGTGTCGACCATGAAGTCCAGCGCGAGACCGGCGGGATGGTCGCTCGCGCCCGACCGTCCGGCCCGGCCGCCGACCGTGTCCACCGAAAACTTTTCCTTGAGGAAATTACCCGCCTGGGCCACCGAGGGCTGCGTTCCGGCCAATGTGGACGAACACGCTTTCGCCGCCGGAGTCACCGAGGTACGAGAAGTCGTTTTACTGGTCGGCGAAGACGAGGACGACGTCGTCGTCGGGGCAGCGCTGGAAGACGTCGTGGGCGGCGTCGAAGTGGTCGACGGAACAGTGCTCGAGGGCCGTGGCGCGCTGAACGCGTGCATCTCCGCGGCCGCGGCCGGGAACTGCTCCGGTTCGACCGAACTGGCGGCCAGCCACACCGGCACCGCCAGCGCGCCGACGGCCAGGGCGCCCGCCGCGGCAGGCAGCCGCCACGACTTCGATCCGTCCCGATGTCTACCGGACACCTCGCACCACCATCTCCTCGTTCGGGTCGCAAAGCCGCCACGACATTACGAACAGGACACGGAAATGTCACCGACAAGTGACAGCAGGCACAGCGCTAGCAGGATCACCGCAGGTCAGCGCGCGATTACCAGACGAACGCGCGCCCTGCTCAGGACAGCGGAATCTCCGCCGAATCGGTGAGCCGCAGCTTGCGCCTGGCCCGCTGGTAGAAGGTCGTCATGCCGAGCCGCACGACGCGGGCCGCGTTCGGCCGGGCGTGCAGGTCGATCGTTTCGCCGGGCCCGACGTACCCCGCCACCTGGCCGTCGACCTCCACCGCGAGCCGCCCGCTCGACGGCAGCACCTCCAGCGTCACGGTGTCCTGCACCGACAGCACGACGCCGCGGCTGTACGCCGAATGCGGCGCGGCGGGCGTGACCAGCAGTGCTTCCACCGCCGGGCTCGTGATCGGCCCTCCGGCGGAGAAGCTGTACGCGGTGGAGCCGGTCGGCGTCGCGACCACGACCGCGTCCGCGGCGTAGCTCACGAACTGCTCGCCGTTCACCAGCACCGCGACCACCGCGCTCCCGTCGCCGGGCACGCGCACCACCGCGACGTCGTTGAACGCGGTCTCGATCCGGCCGCCGAACCGCGCGTCCACGGCCAGCCGCGGCTCGACGGTGAACTCCTCGCGGTCGATCGCGGACAGCGCGAGCGGCAGGTCCGGCACGTCGACCTCGGCGAGGAAGCCGAGCTTCCCCAGGTTGACGCCGAGCACCGGCGCGTGCTGCCCGTCGGCGAGCCGCATCGCGCGCAGCATGGTGCCGTCGCCGCCGAGGCTGACCACCAGATCCGATCGTTTGCCCAGTTCAGCGGGCTGGACGGCGGTCGCCGAACAGTCGACCCTGGCGATCTCGTCGTCGATGCCGAGGATCTCGATCCCGCGCCCGGCGGCCCAGTCCAGCACCGCGTCGACCGCGGCTTTCGCATCGCGGCGCGGGTGCAGGACGAGTCCAGCGGAATGCATGCGGGGTCTCCTCGGTCGGCCTGTCCCCAGTCTGCCGTGCCGGAGCCGATTAGGCTCGGCCCTCGTGATCGAAAACTGGGCTGGCAATCTCACCTACCGCGCACGCGAGGTCGTCGCCCCGCGCACGCTGTCCGAAGCGCAAGAGCTCGTCGCCGGCTCGGCCCGGATCAAGGCCCTCGGCAGCCGGCACAGCTTCAACACGGTCGCCGACAGCCCGGACGGCCGCCAACTCGACCTCTCCGCCGTCAACATTGCCCCGGAAATCAACGACGCGACGCTCACCATCGGCGGCGCGACCCGCTACGGCGACGTCGTCGCGCAGGTGCACGAAGCCGGGTACGCGTTATCCAACCTGGCGTCGCTCCCCCACATCACCGTCGCGGGCAGCGTCGCGACCGGCACCCACGGCTCCGGACAGCGGCTTCGCGGACTGGCTTCGGCAGTGTCCGCGGTCGAACTCCTCACCGCCGACGGCTCCCTCCGCACCTTCTCGCGCGCCGACGCCGAATTCCCCGGAGTAGTGGTGAACGTCGGCGCGCTCGGCGTCCTCACCCGGCTCACCCTCGACCTGGAGCCGACTTTTTCGGTGCGCCAAGACGTTTTCGACGCCCTCCCCTGGTCCGCCGCCCTGGAGCATTTCGACGAAATCCAGGCCGCGGGCTACAGCGTCAGCCTGTTCACCAACTGGACGCGCGACGTGATCGACCAGGTCCTGCTCAAGAACCGCGTCCCGGCGGAGATCCCCGATGCGCTGTTCGGCGCACTTCCCGCCGACGGCCCGCGCCACCCCGCGCACGCAGCGGGCATTTCGGCGGAAAATACCACTGTGCAAGGCGGGATTCCCGGACCGTGGTACGACCGGCTGCCGCATTTCCGCCTGGAATTCGCGCCGAGCGTCGGAGCGGAATTGCAGAGCGAGTACTTCGTGCCGCGTGCGCACGCGACCGCGGCGTTCGAGGCGTTGCGCAGCCTGGGCGACCGGATCGCGCCGCTGCTGGTGGTGTCGGAAATCCGCACCGTCGCCGGCGACGAACACTGGCTGAGCCCGGCGTACGGCGGCGACCGGGTGGCGATGCATTTCACCTGGCAGCAGCGGCAGCCGGAGGTGGAAGCGGTGCTGCCGTTGATCGAGGAGAAACTCGCGCCCTTCGGTGTTCGCGCCCATTGGGGAAAGCTGTTCCACGGCGCGGCTTTGGATTTGGACCACCACGGGGTGCGGCGGTTCCGGGAGCTGGCGGCCGAGCTGGACCCGGCCGGGAAGTTCCGCAATCCGTTCCTGGACCGGCACTTGCTCCGGAGGTCGTGAGTGTTTGTGCCGGTGAGAACCGGCATCGCCGCGCCCTACCGCCGAGATGCCCGCGCGATCATCCGCGCCAGATCCGCCACCAAAGCCGGATCATCGGGCAGCTGCCCAGTCGCCACCCGGATATGCGGCGTCCCCGGATTGCCCGCCCGCGTCCCCGACCCGGCGGAAACCCCATTGGCCGCCAGCGTCATCAACGTCCGCGACTCCTCCGGAACCGGCACCCACAGCGTCAACCCGTCCCGCGCGCGCACCGAAATCCCGTGCTCCCGCAACGCTTCCGTCAAAGCCGCCCGCCGATGCGCGTACCGATTCCGGGCCCGGTTCAGCAATTCCGCACTGCCGGGATCGGTCAGCAGAAACGCCTGCGCGTCCTGAAGAATGCGGCTCGACCACACCGACCCCGGCCCGCGCTGCTGTCGCACCCGTTCCACCAGCACCGCCGAACCGCCGATCACGCAACTGCGCAACTCGAGCCCGAACGCGGTGCAATACGACCGCACCAGCAACACCCGGCCAGGCAAAGACGCGCCGAGACTCACCGAAGGAGCCGAAGCCAACGGCCCGAAATCATCGTCCTCGATCACCGCGATGTCCTCTTCGGACAGTACCGCGGCGAGTTCCGCGAGCCGGTCCGCCGGAACCGAATGCCCGAGCGGCGACTGCGCACGCGGCTGATAGACGAACGCGACCGGCCGATGTTCCAACGCCGCGGCCAAGGAAGACGGCATCGGCCCGTCCTCGTCGCACCGCACCGGCACCACGTGGATCCGCGACCGGCGCAGCAGTTCGCGCAGCCACGGCGTCGTCGGCGCCTCCAGCGCGATCACGTCGCCCGGCCGCGCGACTGCCTGGCAGGCCAGCAACATCCCGTCCTGCCCGCCGGCCGCGACGGTCCACGATTCGGCGGCGAACGGCCACGTCGGCTTCACCGCGGCACGCAATTGCGGCGTGATCGAGTTCCTCACCGGACCGCCGAACCGTTCCGTGTGGACACCCGCCGCGACGGCGTCCTCCAGCGGCGGCAACAGTCCGGGATCCGGGAGGCCGTGTTCCAGGTCGACGGTCTGCCAGCCGGAAAACGCGCGTTCCGGCGGCGGGCTCGACGGCGGTTCCAGCACTATCGTGCCGCGCCGCCGTCCCGTGCCGATCAGCCCGGCCGCGCGCAGTTGCGACCACGCTTCGGCGATCGTCGTGGGACTGACCGAAAGCTCCGCGGCCAGCGCCCGCACGGTGGGCAGCCGCGTGCCCGGCGGCACCTCCCCGTCGCGGATCAGGCCGGACACCGTCCCGGCCACGCCGCGCGCCGTGCGCTCGCCGATGCGGGACCCGAGCCAGCCCGCCCCGACCGGCAGCGTCGTCGTCGCGAGTTCGCCCGTGGCCACGCACCGGCTCCCCTCGTCACCCGGAAATCCGAAAACCTCTGACCCGATCAGAAGCTAGAGCGGCAACGGCACGCGGCAAAGGCGTTTCACATCCTGGCGGGCCCGCCCGGTACAAACGCCCGTGACGTCCGACACCGCCGCGATGTCCGCTTTCGGATTATCCCTCGATCAGGTTAGGCTAACCTTCATGAGTCACTCCTGGCCGGAAGCACCGGCGCTCGCCGGCACCGGGCTCGCTCTCGGCTACGGCGCGAAACCGGTGGTCCAGGACGCCGAGATCGTCCTGCACGCGGGCGCGGTCACCGTCCTGGTCGGCCCCAACGGGTCCGGCAAGTCGACGCTGCTGCGCTCGCTCGCCCGGCTGCATCCGCTGACCGCGGGCGACGTCACCCTGGCCGGGCAAGACGCGCTCGCCTTGTCTCCCAAGGAGTTCGCCCGGCACGTCACGCTGCTGACCCAGTCGCGCCCCACTCCCGGCGGCGTGCGCGTGCGCGACGTCGTGTCCTACGGCCGCCATCCTTACCGCGGCCGCTTCGGCTCCGGCGATCCCGAGGGACCGGAGCTGGTCGAGCGCGCGATGCGGCACACCGGCGTCGACGGAATGGCCGAGCGCCCGGTGGACGAACTGTCCGGCGGCGAACTCCAGCGCGTCTGGCTGGCGACCTGTTTCGCCCAGGACACCGGCGTCGTCCTGCTCGACGAGCCGACCACCTTCCTCGACCTGCGCTACCAGATCGAAACGCTGGACCTCGTCCGCGATCTCGCCGACGAGCACGGCGTCGCGGTCGGCGTCGTGCTGCACGACCTCGACCAGGCCGCCGCCGTCGCCGACGAGGTGGTGCTGCTGTGCCGCGGGGCCGTCCGCGCGACCGGCCGCCCGGCCGACGTGCTGACCGCCGGCCTGCTCAGCGACGTCTACGGCCTGCGCATCGACGTCCACGTCGACGACGAGGGGCACGTCCGCACGCGCCCGGTCGGACGGCACACCTCCCGGCCGCGGCCGGTCCGCTCAGCTTGACCTGTCCCCTAGTTCAAAGGAAAACCCCGTGTCCAGTGTGTTCTCTCGTCCTGCCCGAAGGACGGTCCTGACGACCGCGGCGGCAGCGCTCGCGGCCTTCGCGCTCGCCGCGTGCGGCACCACCGAAACGCCCGCGGACCAGGGAGCGGCTGCCTCCGCGAAACCCTCCGGCCCGGTCCACCTGACCGACGAGCGCGGCAAGGTCGACCTGCCCGCGCCGGCCGCGAAGATCGTGTCGCTGGAATGGGGCCTCACCGAGAACCTGCTGGCGCTGGGCGTGAAGCCGATCGGCGCGGCGGACGTCAAGGGCTACAACACCTACGACAAGGTCATGCCGCTCGCCGCGTCCACGCCGGACGTCGGCACCCGCGGCGAGCCGAGCCTCGACGCGATCGCCGCGCTGCACCCGGATCTCGTGATCACCACCACCGACCTGCCGGACAACGTCATCGCGCAGCTCTCGAAGCAGACGAAGGTGCTGACCCTGCGCGGCTCCGATTCCGCCGACCCGATCGGCTACCTGCGCAAGACCGTGACCACGCTGTCGGAGGCGACCGGAACTCAGGAGCAGGGCCGCAAACTGCTCGCCGAATTCGACACGAAGGTCGCCGAGGGCAAGAAGAAGCTGGCGGACGCGGGCAAGTCCGGGGCCAAGTTCGTCATGGCCGACGGCTACTCGACCTCCGGCACGGTCACCGTCCGGATGTACACGAAGGGCTCGTTCCTCGGCAGCATCGCCGGCCAGCTCGGCGCCGCCAACCAGTGGACCGGCGAGGGCGACAAGGTCTACGGCCTCGCCTCCACCGACGTCGAAGGACTGACCAAGATCACCGATCCGGCCACGTCCTTCGTCTACGCCGCCAACGCCGCCGAATCCGACGTCTTCACCCAGGACCTCGCGGGCAACGCGGTGTGGAAGCAGCTGCCGTTCGTCAAGGGCGCGAAGCTGCACCGGATCCCGGACGGCATCTGGATGTTCGGCGGCCCGAAGTCCGCGATCGCCTACGTGGACGCGCTCACCAGCGCTCTGACGCGCTGATCCGATGACCGCACCAGCCCTCGCACCCGCCCGGCCGTGCGCCGCACGGCGCACCGCGTCCGCCGTCTTCCTGAGCGGGCTCGTCGCGCTGCTCGTCCTCTCCGCCGTGCACCTGCTGCAAGGCACGTCGCACGTCGGGCTCGGCGAACTCCTGCGCGCCGTTTTCCCGGGCACGGACGACGACGCGCGCAGCCAGGCGGTGGCGGTGCTCGTGGCCAGCCGGCTGCCCCGGCTGGCCGCGGCGCTGCTCGTGGGGCTGGCACTCGGGTTCGCGGGCTGTGTGCTGCAGTCGGTGGCACGGAACCCGCTCACCTCTCCGGACACGCTCGCGGTCAACGCCGGTGCGTACGTCTCGGTGGTCGGCGTCGCGGCGTTCGGGATCTCGCTTCCCTTCTACGTCAACGGAATCGTCGCCTTCGTCGGCGGTCTCGCGGCGGCCGGGCTGGTGCTGCTCGTCGCGCGCAGCAGCAGCGGCGGAGCGGCCCGGCTCGTGCTCGCCGGGTCCGCGATCGCGCTGGCGCTGACCGCGCTCACGTCGGTGCTGCTGATGTTGTTCCAGGAGCGGACCGCGGGCCTGTACGGCTGGGGCAGCGGCACGACTGTCCAATCCGGACTGAACCAGGTTTCCCTTGCCGCACCGGTGATCGCGGTCGGCGTCCTCGCTACCCTTCTGCTCGCGCACCGGCTCGACGTCCTCGGTCTCGGCGACGACCACGCGCGCGTGCTGGGCATCGACGTCCGCCGCACGCGCACTTACGCCGTCGTCGTGGCGGTGCTGCTCTCGGCGGTCGCAGTGACCGTCGCCGGGCCGATCGGGTTCGTCGGCCTGTGCGCACCGGTGATCGCGCGGTTGCTGGCCAGCCGGGTGCCCGGGCTCGGCAAACATCCGCTGCTGCTGCCGCTTTCCGGGCTGACCGGGGCACTGGTCGTGGTGGCCGCCGACGTCCTGCTGCGCGCGCTCGTGCCGGCGGACAAAGCGGTTTCGGTGCCGACCGGCGTCGTGACGACTCTTGCGGGCGCGACCGTGCTGGTCTGGCTGGCACGACGGCAGCCGTCCGGAACACCGTCCGCGCGCGGCACGCACGGCACCGTCCGGTCGCGCCGCTGGGTGGCCGGAACCGGTGTCGTGCTGGCGATCGCGCTCGTCGCCGCGGTGATCGCTGCACTCCTGCTGGGCGACCGGATCGTGCTTCTCGGCGATGTCCTGAACTGGCTGCGCGGCGTGTCCGGCACCGAGGTTTCGTTCGCGCTCGACCTGCGCTGGCCGCGGATGCTCGCGGCGCTGCTCGGCGGCGCGGCTCTGGCCGTCGCGGGCGCGCTGGTGCAGGCGATCTGCCGCAACCCGCTGGCCGAGCCGAGCCTGCTCGGCGTGACTCCGGGTGCGAGCGTCGGCGCGATCAGCGTCGTGCTTCTGGTGCCTGGCATCGGAATCTGGCCGATGATGGGTGCCGCGACCGTCGCCGCGTTCGCGACGTTCGCGCTGGTGCACTGGCTCGCCACCGGCCGCGGTTCGAGCGGCCGCGGACTGTCCTCGGACCGGCTGGTGCTGGTCGGCATCGGAGTCAGCGCGGGCGCGCAGGCGATCACGACGCTCGTCGTGGTGCTGACCTCGCCGTGGAACGCGCATCTGGCGCTCACCTGGCTCGCCGGATCGACCTACGGTCGGGAGTTCAGCCAGGTCCTGCCGGTACTGTTGTGCCTGGTCATCGCCCTGCCGATCGCCTTGTCCAGCGCACGGACGCTCGATCTGGTCTCGCTGGACGAGGACGTGCCGCGGGTGCTCGGCGTCCCGCTGGACCGGTCCCGCCTCGCCTTCGCCGCGCTCGCCGCGGTGCTCACCGCCGCAGCTGCGTGTGCGGTCGGCGCGCTGGGATTCGTCGGGCTCGTGGCCCCGCACGCCGCGCGCGCTTTGGTGGGCTCCCGCCACTCGCGCTCGCTGCCGGTGGCGGCCGCGCTGGGAGCGGTGCTGGTGTGCGTCGCGGATACGTTGGGGCGCACCGTCCTCGCCCCGACCCAGATCGCGGCGGGCTTGGTGACCGCGCTGATCGGGGCGCCGTACTTCGGCTGGCTGCTGTGGCGGAGCCGCGCGAACGCCTAGTCGAACCAGGTGTCCAGCGCGACTTTCAACTCGGCTTCACCTCCGGCCCAGGCGATAACTCCGTCCGGCCGCAGCAGAAACGATTCGGTATTCGTCACCGGCACCACCTCGACCCGTTCTCTTGCCAACGCGGCGAGATCGCGGCTTTTCGGATCGAGCACTAAGACACCGCGTCCAGCGCGAGTGTGCTCCGACAGCCGGGTGATCCGTCCGTCATCGTCCACAAGGGACCGATCCGGACCGTGCAGCCCGACTGGTTCTTCAGCGGGATAAGGGAGTTCGTATCGCTCCGCCACGCCGGACAGCAGATCCGAGAAGTACCGGTTCGCCTGCGGCAGATCCATCAACTCGGCGACAATCTCGCGCAGCGCGTCGACGTGCGGCCCCGGCGCGAGCAACGCCGACTGCGCCCGCGTATTGCGCAATACCGCCGCGCCGACCGGGCCGCGTTCGCGGAAGTAACTGTCCAGCAACGTTTCCGGCATTTCCCCGCGCACGACCGCAGCCAATTTCCAGCCGAGGTTCGCCGCGTCCAGCAGCCCGAGGTTGAGCCCTTGCCCGCCGCTCGGCGAGTGCACGTGGGCGGCGTCGCCCGCGAGCAGAACCCGGCCGCGCCGGTAGTCGTCGGCCTGGCGCGCTTGGTCAGCGAACCGGCGGGAATCGCGTACCTCCGTCACGACGACCTCCTCGCCGGTCACTCGTCGGATGGCCGCCGCCAATTCCGCCGGAGTGACCGGACCGTCCGGCTCGCCGTCGCGGGCGAACTCGGTGACGCCAGCCATCCTGCCGCCGTGCAGGAAAGTCCCGCCCGGGTAGCGTCCGGCGGGCGACACCGGCCCGTCGAACCGGACTTGGCCCGCGATTGTCCGCAGCAATGGCGGCGTGCCCGGGAACCCGAACCCGGCGAGACTGCGGACCTTCCCCCGGCCACCGTCGCACCCCACCAAGTAAGCCGCGGTGATCCGCTGTTCTCCTTGCGGGGTATCGACAATCGCCGTCACACCGTCCACATCAGACTCGATTTCCGTGACCCGATGCGCCCGCCGTACCGGGACGCCGAGCGCGTCCGCGTGTCCAGCAAGCAGCCGCTCCAACTCCGGCTGCCAGATGTGCGTACGCGGTCGGTCCTCGTCCGGCAGGAGCTTGTGGATGTTCGCGAAGTGGCCGAGCGAACTGCCGTGATCACGGGCGAAGTCGCGCATTCCCTCCTCGTGCGCCGCGGCCAGCTGCGGTCCGAGTCCGCGCCGGGCCAGCGCCTCCGTCGCGAGCACGCCGATGCCGCGTGCCTTCCGTTCCGTCGCGGGCCGCGCAAGCCGCTCGAGCACCAGCGGCCGGATCCCGCCGAGCCGGAGTTCAGCGGCGAGGAACAACCCGACCGGACCCGCTCCGACGATTACTACGTCTGCATCCATGACTCTCCTTAACTTGTTAAAGACTAGACTGCCCTGAACTAGTTAAGGAGGCAACCGCCGTGCCGATCGAGATCCCCGCCGCGGTCCGGACCGCACTCGCCTTGGTCGACGCCGACGGCCTCGACAAGCTGACCGTGCGCCGCCTCGCCACCGAACTCGGCGTCAAAGCACCCGCGTTGTACTGGCATTTCAGCAGCAAACGGGCTTTGCTCGACCACCTCGCCGACGCCCTCGTCGCCCCAGTCCTGGACGACCTCCCTCCGCTCGACACCCCGTGGCTGCCCTGGCTGGAACAAGCCGGCACCGCCCTGCACGCCGCCCTCCTCGACCATCGAGACGGCGCACGCATCGCACTCGGCGCAGACCTCCGGACCGCCCGCTCGCTGGGCGAATTCGCCGAGCAAGCCGTCGACGTACTGCACCGAGCGGGGTTCCTGCTCGCCGACGCGACCCGCTGCGCCGGGGTGTACGTGCACTTCATCCTCGGCCGCGCCGTCGAGGACCAGACCTGGCCGGACGATCTCGAGGCAACCCTCGAAAGCATCCCGTTTCCGCTGATGGCCGCGGGATTACGGGAACGACAGGCAGCCGGAAGCACGGTCGAGGACGACTTCGGCTACTCACTCGGCATCCTGCTAGCCGGTTTAGCAGCGACACTTCAAGGTGCAATGACTCACTAAGTTGTACTGTTGCACTTTTTGCATGGTTGCACCTATGCTCGATGCCAGACCACACCGGCACGAGAGGGGAAGACCATGAACGAGACACCGCGCACCGCCATCGTCGGCGGCGGCCCGGGCGGGCTGCTCGCCGCGCACGTCCTGCACGGCCACAGCATCGCCGCGACCGTGTACGACGCCGACACCGCCGTGGACTCGCGAGATCCCGGCGGCACGCTCGACCTGCACGCCGACAGCGGCCAGATCGCCCTGGAAGACGCCGGGCTGCTGCCGGCCTTCCACGAACTGGCCCGCGTCGAAGGCCAAGCCATGACCAGACGCGACCACCACGGAACCCTGCTGAAGCAGTTCACCCCCACCGACGACGACACCGCCGCCCCGGAAATCGACCGCGGCCAGCTGCGCAGGATGCTGTACGAGCGGCTCGCACCCGGCACCGTCCACTGGGGACACAAACTCACCGACCTGACCACCGAAAACGGCGTCCACCGCTTGCACTTCGCCAACGGCTCCACAGTGGACGCCGACGTCGTAATCGGCGCGGACGGCACCTGGTCAAAGGTGCGCCGCCGACTCACCGACGCCCATCCGGAATACCTCGGAGTGTCCTTTTTGGACGTCCGATTCGACGACGTCGAAACCCGGCACCCGGAAATCGCGGCCTTGGTGGGCAACGGACAACTGTTCACCGCTGACGGCGCCGGCCGCGCAGTGATCGTGCAGCGCAACAGCAACGGGGTGATCCGCGGCTACGTGGCTTTCCGCGCCGAAGAGGACTGGGCCGCACGGGAAGGCGTCGACCTGACTGACCGCACGTCGGTCCGCGATTACCTGCTGCGCGAATTCCGCGGCTGGGGTTCGAAGGTGCTCCCGCTGCTGACCGACAACGACGGCGATTACGTGGCACGCGCGTTCACCGCGCTGCCCGCTCCCCTGACCTGGGAACGTGTCCCCGGCATCACCGCAATCGGCGACGCCGCACACGCAATGGCCCCGTTCGGCGGGCACGGCGCGAACCTGGCATTGCTCGACGGTGCGGAATTGGCGCACGCACTGCACGAGGAGCCGGATGTCGAAGCCGCGTTGACCCGCTACGAGACCGCGATGTTCGCCCGGACCGGTCACCTCGCCGCCTCCGCGAACGCCGCACTGCGCGGCTTCTTCGCCGACCAGCCGGAGGGTGGCGCGCAGGACGTTCCGGATCGGGAGGAAGAACTCCGCGCTTACGAGGCGCGGGCTGCTGAGTACCGCGCTTCACGCACGCCCGCTGCTCGCTAGCCCCGCTCCCCTGTTACGGAGTTTCCTATCGCTGGCCGCCAGTCACGGAACACCCCACCGCCGAACACTCGCCACGCAACTCCCCACCGCCGCCGAACGCCCCGCCTCGGAACACCTCGCGCCAAACGCCGTGAGGGGACCCCTCAGGGAATCTGATTCCCTCAGGGGATCCCTCACGGACCTTCCTACGGCGAGGATTTCTCCCGCTCCACGGCTGCCGCCGGAGTCCCCCACGAACCTCGCGGCCGCCCGGGCCGACTGTCCGTGAAGGGCTCCTTGCGGGACTCAGATTCCCTCAAGGAGCCCTTCACGGCGTTCGTCAGGAGCGCTTGCGGCGCACCGCCACTGCCGCCACCAGCGCACCGCCGATGAGCAGCAGCGCGCCGCCTCCGATCAGGTAGCCGCGGATGTCCGCGCCGGTCGACGCGAGCGGGCCCTGGTCGGACGGGCCGGTTCCCGGGGCCACGCCGCCGGAGTTGTCGCTCGTGGTCGTGATCGGGGCCGGGGCTTCCGACGACGAGCTGGACGTCGTCGGGCTCGTGGTGCCGGACGAGGACGTCGGCTGTGAGCTCGAGGACGTCGGCGCGGTCGAGGAAGACGTCTCCGACGGGCTGGTCGAGGTCGTGGTGGAGCTGGTCGAGGTGGCACTCGACGAAGTCGTGCTGGACGACGTGCTGCTCGTCGGCTCAGTCGTCGTGGAAGAAGTCGAGCTCGTCGGCTCAGTCGACGTCGTAGTGCTGGACGAAGTCGTGCTCGTCGGCTCCGTGCTCGACGTCGTGGTGCTGGAGCTAGTCGCACTCGTCGGCGCCGTCGAACTAGTAGTCGGAGCGTCGCAATCCGGCAGATCGCCAGTGAACGGATAAGCGTGGAACTCCTGCCCGCCTGCAGCGCCCTCCGACGTGTGCAGCAGGTTGCCCGCGGTGAAGAACCGGCCGTTGGTGCCCGAGGCGGTGACTGTCGTGTCGCTGGCCGGGTTGCCGACCAGCACGCTGCCCTGGAACTGCGCCTGCCCGGCGATCTTCACCTTCGACGCGTCCGGGAAGTTCCACAGCAGCTTCTCGCGCAGGTGGTTGATCGGGTCCTGGTCGGCGAGGTCGCCGGTGTAGGTGTTGATCACCCGGTTGCCGCCGACGAGGTTCACCAGGACCGTCGCGCCCGCCGGGATGCCGGCGAATTCCAGGCCCTGCATGCCTCCGCCGCGGTTGGTGAGGTCGAAGTCGACGTTGAACACCTGCAGCGCGGACTTCCCGTCTCCGGTGAACAGCGTGCGGTAGCCCTCGTTCTTCGCCGTCCCGGTCGCCGCGGATTTGCTGTAGCAGGTGCTGGCTTCCTGCAGCTGCGGCCGGAGCTGTTTGTACGGGTCCGCCGCGTTCGGGTCCTGCTTCAGCGTGCCGGTCACGGTCCCGGTGACGGTGCCGCCGTAGCGCACGACGCCGCCGTCTGCGAGGAGCCGCTGGTTCGGCGCGACGGTGACGTTCTTGCCGGTGGTGAGGAAATCGGCGCCGTCCGGCGGGGGCACGCGCGAGCCGACGCCCGCGATGCCGACGTTGTAGACCGCGGACGCCCCGGCCCGCTTCGCCATGTCGAACCCGCCGAGCACGACGACCCGGCCCTCGGCCTCGGCCGCGCCTTCGCGCACGAGGAAATCGCCGCCGGCGAAGACGTTGATGCCGTTGTCCCGTCCCGCGAACGGCCCGTTGTTGACCGGCGGGTACTTCTCCGGGCAGGCGTCGCCGACGCACGGGCCCAATCCCCCTGGCAGCGGAGCGGCGCTCGCGCCCGGACCGGCCACGAACGCCACCGCACACACCGCCGCGGCGATCGCTCCGCCGACGACGGCCATTTTCCTGGCACGCATGCGGCCGATCCTCACCCGGACCGGGCAGAATACGGCACTCGAAACACCGTAACCCACCCGAACGGGTCAGAAAATCCCCGACTCCTCAGACAAGTAGACTAGTGACGCTCCACACTCGACACCCCGCCGGAAGAATGTCCCGCAGTAGCCTCGCTCCTGCCGCCCCGTCCGACCAGAAAGCCCTCCGATGCCCCCTCTCGTGCACCGGCACCCGCTCGCCGCGCAGGCCGCCGAAGTCCTTCTCGGACGCATTCGCGCCGGCGAATGGCCGCTCGGCCACAAATTGCCCGGGGAAACGACTTTGGCCGCGCAACTGGGCGTCGGCCGGTCGACGCTGCGCGAGGCGATCCGCGAATTGGCGGGCAAAGGCGTGCTGGATTCCCGCCAGGGTTCCGGGGTTTTCGTGACCGCGCTGGACGTCGCCGAGGATTGGGACGCGGTGCTGCGCCGCGCGACCGTCGGCGCGGTGATCGAGGCGCGCATCGCCATCGAAGCGGAAGCCGCCGCCCTCGCCGCGCACCGGCGGACGCCGACGGACCTACGCGCGATCCGCCGCGCGCTCGCCGCCCGCGCGATCGGCGACCCGGACGTCGAACGCCTGGTGGACACCGACACCGCGTTCCACCGCACCGTGCTCGTCGCCGCGCACAACGACGTGCTGATCGAATTGTTCGACAGTTTCGTCCCGCGAATCCACCGCGCCATGACGGACATGCTGCGCGCCCGGCCGATCACCGCCCCGGAAGAAGACCAAGCCGCGCACCTGGCGCTCGTCGAGGCGATCGCGGACAAGGATGCGTCCGCCGCCGCGGAACTGAGCCGGGCGCACCTGACCGCCTTGAAGGAGGCACTTTCGTGAGCGAGGTCGTGCTGCAGCTGACCGACGTCGTGTTCCGCAGGCAGGGCAAGGAAATCCTGCACGGCGTGAACCTGACCGTGCGAGCAGGCGAACACTGGGCGCTGCTCGGCCCGAACGGCGCCGGCAAAAGCACGATCCTCGGTTTCTGCGGCGCGGTCACGCATCCGACCACAGGCACCGTCGACGTCCTCGGCGGACGGCTCGGCCGCGTTGAACTGCAGGCGCTGCGCCGCAGCATCGGGCACGTCGACCCGCGGCATCCGCTGCGTTCGCCGCTCACCATCCGGGAGGTCGTGCTGACCGGCGTCACCGGGAGCATCGACACGCCGCCGCGCTGGCAGCCCACCGCCGCGCAGCTCGCCCAGGCCGACGAACTCGTCGACCTGCTCGGCCTGGCCGGCAAGGCGGGCGAACGCTGGCCGACGCTGTCGCAAGGCGAACGCGGCCGCGCCCTGATCGCCCGCGCGCTGATCAGCGACCCCCGGCTGCTGCTGCTCGACGAGCCGTCCACCGGGCTGGACGTCGCGGCCCGCGAGCAGCTGCTCGAAACGATCGACCTGCTCACCCGGACCCATCCCCGGCTCGCCTCCATCGTGGTCACCCACCACCTGGAAGAACTGCCGGAAACGACGACGCACGCGTTGCTGATCGCGGACGGTTCGGTGGTTTCGTCCGGGCCGATCGACCAGGCGGTGACGACGGCCAGCATCAGCCGGGCGTTCGGCCACCCGATCCGCGTGGACCGCCACGACGGCCGGTGGAGCGCCCGCGCCGCCCGGACCCGCTCCACCGAGGTCGCCTGACCCGGGCCACTGTCCGTGAAGGGCTCCTTGCGGGAACCAGATTCCCTCAAGGAGCCCTTCACGGACTTCCGGCGGCTCAAGCGGTCCGCAGCACCCGCCAAGCCGAGAACCCCAGCAGCACCAGCTCCGCCGCCGAAAAGCCGACCAGCGCGAGCGGGCTCGGCACCCACAGCAGCGTCATCCCGACCAGCAGCACCGGCACCACGAGCCCGGCGTAAGCCGCCAGGAAGATCCCGGCCAGCACCTCGCCCCGGGACAGCGGATCAGCCAGCGCCGCCACCGTCCCGACCGCGGCGCGGAAGCCGAGCCCCATCCCGCTCCCGGCGATCACCGAGCCCGCCAGGAACAGCGCCAGCGAGGGCAGCAGCGCCGCCGCCGAAAGCACCGCCAGCCCGATCGGCATCAACACGAAACCCAGTCGCAGCTGCGCCCGCGACGCCATCGACGCGAAGACCACCTGCGCCACCGCCGCCGCACCCAGCATCGAGCCCGCGGTGACCCCGGCGAGCATCCGGCTGTGCTCGTGCAGGCCTTCGGCGAGCAGGGTCGGCGCGAGCGACATGAACAGCCCGGTGATCGCGAACGCGGCGAACACCCCGATCGCCGCGCCGACGAACGCCGGCCGCGCCCCGGCGGGCAGCGACACGCGCTGCGGCCGGTAAGCCGGGCGCTCCTCGCGCCGTTCGACGGTCTCCGGCACCAGGCACACCGCGAACGCCGCCACCAGCAACACCACCAGGAACACGACGAACGTGCTGGTCAGCGGGCCGTCGATGTACTGCGCGAAGACGCCGCCGACCACCGGGCCGAGCCCGAGGCCGCCCATGTTCACCACGGTGGCGATCAAGCCGGAGCGGCCCAGGTCCTGGTCCGGCCGGGTCACCGCCCGCAGCTCGGACAGGTGCGCGGTGGCGGTGGCCGTCAGCGCGCCGATGCCCACGCCGCAGACGAACCGCGCGATCAGCAGGCCCGGGACCTCCGGCCAGAGCAGGAACAACACCGCCGACAGGGCCTCGGCGAGCGTCGAAGCGAGGATCACGCGGCGGCGGCCGAGCCAGTCGCTGACGTGCCCGGCGAGGTAGAGGCTGGCCATCACGCCGACCGCGTACGCCGCGAAAATGACGGTGACCAGGAACGTCGGGAACCCGTCCCGCTGCTGGTAGAGCGCGTACAGCGGGGTGGGCACGGTGGAAAACGCGAGGCACGCGGCGAACGCGAAAGCGATGATCCGGAACCCCCAGCCGTGGCTGACGCGCCATCCGGCCGGGGCGGTGAGAGCGGGCGGAGCTGTGGTGACCATGTCGACCTTCCAAGCGGGAACCTACCCCTGAAACGATCCCCCGCCCCACTCATCAAGTCCAACGAAAAGTGTTGGTCATAGTTATCGTGATCCGCGATAATTGGGACATGGAGACGCGGCAGCTGGAGTACTTCGTGGCGGTCGCCGAGGAGCTGAGCTTCACGCGGGCGGCCCAGCGGCTGTTCGCCACGCAGTCCACGGTCTCGGCGACGATCCGCGCGCTGGAGACCGACCTCGGCGCGACGCTGTTCGACCGGTCTACCCGCCGGGTCGCGCTGTCAACCGCGGGCGCGCTCTTCCTGCCCGAGGCGAAAGCCGCGCTGGAATCGGTGGAGCGGGCGCGCGAGGTGGTGCAGCAGGCGTCCGCCGGTCTGCGCGGAAGCCTCCGGATCGGCACGCTGACCAGCATGAACGCGTTCGATCTGCCGGTGCTGCTCGGCGCGTTCCACCGCAGGCACCCGCTGGTCGACCTGCATCTGACGGTGTCCCTCACCGGTTCGTCCGGCCTCGCCGACGACGTCCGTCACGGCAGGCTCGACGTCGCGTTGCTCGGCCTCTCCCGGGCCGAACTGGGCGGCCTCGACGCGACGCAGCTGGCCAGCGTGCCGTACTACGCCGTGCTGCCGGACAGCCATCCGCTCGCCGGACGCGAGCAGGTCCGGCTGCCGGAGCTGGACGGCGAACTGTTCGTCGACTGCCCGCGCGGCTTCGGGAACCGGCTGGCGGTCGACCGGGAGTTCGCCGCGCTCGGGCTTACGCGCCGGGTGACCGCCGAGGTCGCCGACCTGCGGACGGTGCCGCGCTACGTCGCCGCCGGGCTCGGCGTCGCCGTCCTGCCCGGCACCGCCCGGCTGGACCATCCGGGCGTCGTGTCGATCCCGCTCGCCGACACGTCGCTGACCTGGCCGCTCACCGTCGTCGTCTCCGCGAAGCGCCCGTCGTCGCAGGCCCTGCGGACGCTGCTGGACCTGTTCGTCGCGGCCGCGGCGGAGGGAGATATTACGGAGTTCTGACCGGGCCCCCGGCCACCGGAATAGCGACCGGCTCCGCGGCGTCATCCTGTACACGGAATCCCCGATGGGAGAGAAGGAAATGACGGAAAAAGCGATCCTGGCCGGCGGATGTTTCTGGGGCATGGAGGAGCTGTTCCGCCACCAGCCCGGCGTGACCGCGACCCGCGTCGGCTACAGCGGCGGCGACGTCCCCCACGCCACCTACCGCAACCACGGCACCCACGCCGAAACCATCGAGGTCACCTACGACCCGGAGCAGACCGACTTCCGCGCCCTGCTGGAGTTCTTCTTCCAGGTCCACGACCCCAGCACCAAGAACCGCCAGGGCAACGACATCGGCACCAGCTACCGCTCCGCCATCTTCTACACCACCGACGAGCAAAAGCGGATCGCCGAAGACACCATCGCCGACGTCGACGCCTCCGGACTGTGGCCCGGCAAGGTCGTCACCGAGGTCACCGCGGCGGGCGACTTCTGGGAGGCGGAGCCGGAGCACCAGGACTACCTGCAGCGTTATCCGCACGGCTACACCTGCCACTTCCCGCGCCCCGGCTGGAAACTCCCGAAGCGCGGATGACCGATTACCCAGCGGCGGCAGTCCAGGCCGGACACGTCGAACCGGTCCCCCGGCGAGTGCGCGGAGTGCTCGCCGGGAAGACCATTGCGGACAGCACGCGGGCCAAATACGTCTGGGAATGGCCCTACTATCCGCAGTTCTATTTCCCGCTCGACGACGTTCTCCCCGGCGCACTGGTCTCCGGAGACGACGGGCGGTTCTCGCTGCGCGTCGGCGAGGTCGAAAAGCCTGCTGCCGCTTGGGCAAACGACTCTGTCCTACCTGGACACGTCCGGTTCGACTGGGACGCGCTGGACGCCTGGTTCGAAGAGGACGAACAGGTTTTCGTCCACCCGCGCAATCCGTACACGCGAGTGGACGCTTTGCGCTCGACGCGACATGTCCGCGTGCGGTTGAACGGAGTGACGCTGGCGGAATCGTCGTCGCCGGTGCTGCTGTTCGAAACCGGACTCCCGACCCGGTATTACTTCAACCGCACCGAAGTCGATTTCACGCATCTCGTTGCCGAACCCGGCATGGTCACCGCCTGCCCGTACAAGGGCGAGACGTCCGGCTACTGGTCCGTCCGCGTCGGCGACGTCCTGCACGAGCACCTCGCGTGGACCTACGCCTACCCGGCCGCGGCCGTCCAGCCCATCGCCGGACTCGTGGCGTTCTACAACGAGATGATGGACATCGAAGTCGACGGCGAACTTCTTCCCCGCCCGCGCACGCACTTCTCGCAGTGACTACACCCGTCCGAACGCCTCCACGACCGCAGCCGCCAGCCGGTCCCCGCGCGCCTCTTGTCCGGCGGGCACCGTGATGCAGACGGTGAACCGGTCCGCCCACGTCATGATGCCGACCGCCACCGGGACTCCGGGAGCGAGCGACAAGACCGGGTAGACAGTGCGGACGAGCGCCCCGTTGAGCACCACCGGCGACCGAGCGCCGGGCAGCACCGAGGCGATGACGCTGAACCACGTGCCGCGGTAGACGAGCTTGGCCGCCCGGCGATGCAGCGCCGGCGGCAGAATCCCGAGCACGCGCACGACAGCGTTGCCCGCGCGGGGCGCACCGTGGCCGACCTGGTCGGACAGCATCCGGTCGGTCGCCCGCACCCGTTCCGACAGCGACATCGCGCCGGTCGGCAGGTCCACCGAAGCCGCGCCGGTGTGGTTGCCGAGCTGACGGAAGGTCCCGGTGTCGCGGACCGACATCGGAATCAGCACCCGAAGCCGCTCCGGCGCGGTCCCGCCCAGCTCGCGATGCAAGGCCTCGGCGACGAGCGCGAGAACGAGGTTGGTCGTCGGCACCCCCGCCCGGCGCGCGGCCTTGCGGACTTCGGGGGCGGAGAGATGCGCCCGGGCGAAATGCCGTCGAGGACTGTCGATCCGCTTGTCCCAGCCGACTCGGGGCGCGGCGCCAGCGCGGGCGAGAGTCCAAACGCCGCGCGCCAACTCGGCGGCTTGGCTGCGTTGGCTCGGCTTGGCGCGCGCGGACTTGGCGGTGCCGGAACGACTGGCCGGTTCCGCTGGCCGCTCAAGCCGGTGCCACACGGGGCTCGCCGCGCGAGCGAGCGCGGCGCGCACCGGTGCCGCCAGGCTGGCAAGTGCCGCCCGCACCGCACTCCGCTCGGGGTGGGACCCATTGCGCCCCAATGTGGCGTTGGGTGCATGCGACGCACCCAACGCGGCATTCGGTGCGCCGGACGCACCCAAAGTGGCGTTCGGTGCATGAGACTCACCCAACGCGGCATCCGCAGCGCCCGACGCACCCAAAGCGGCGTTAGGCGCGTGAGACTCACCCAACGTGGCGTCCGCTGCGTCAGACGCACCCAACGCGGCGTTCGATGCGTGAGACTCACCCGAAGTGGCATTCGGCACGCCAGACGCACCCGACGCGGCATTCGGCACGCCAGACGCACCCGACGCGGCATCCGGCACGCCAGACGCACCCAACGCGGCATCCCGTGCGCCCGACGCACCCAATGTGGCATTCGGTGCGTCAGATGCACCCAATGCCACATTGGGGCGACGCCACCACCCCCGCCGCCGAGGCACCGGCACCGGCGTCAACGGTTCTTTCCCCCGAGCCTGCCCCACCAGCGCGCTGATCACCGCGATCCCGTCACTCGCCGCGTGGTGCAGCGCGATCAGCAACGCCCCCTGCTCCCCCTCGATCCCGGTCACCAGCCGGGCCCGCACGGGATGTTCCGGGGACACCGGTTCCGAGAAGAACGCGTCCATCTCCCGCGTCAACGCCGCGTCCAACGGCGCTTCCGGGCCGATCCGCACGGAAGTCAGCACGTCCGCGGACGTCCGGCCCGGGTCCTCCTGCCACCGTGCGCGCCATAACCGGCTGCCGGGCAGCAAGCGCGTTCGCAAGCCGGGGGTCGCGGCGAGCAGATGCTCAGCGTCCACGTGGGTGACCGGTGTGCCGTCCGCCTTGGGATCGAACAACAAGACCGCACCGACCTGTTGCGGCACCTCCGGCGTGGCCACGTGCACGAACAGCGCGTCCTCCGGCCGGAGCCGCTGCGTTGGCGGGTTCAGCGGCGCGGAAACGAGCGATTCCAGCGCCTCCACCAGCGGAGTGGCCGTTTCGCAATGCCGCGCGACCGCTTCCGCCATCTCCTTGAGCCGTTCCGGCTCCGCCAGCAGACCGCGCACGGTCTCCGCCAGCTCACCGTCCTTTGTGGACACCAGGGCGAGCCCGGCGGCGGCCATCAACCGGGCGTTCGCCTTGCCATGCGCGGCTATCGGGCGATGCATCAGCACCGGGCGCCCGCACGCCAGCGCCTCCAGCGAGGTCGCCCCGCCCGCGTTCGTCACCACGACGTCCGCCGCCAGCGTGTACCGCTCCGGCTGGTCCGTCCACCCGACTACGTGCAACCGCGGTTCGCCCAGGGCGCGCAGCCGGGCGGCCGCCGCGTCGTTGCGGCCGCAGATCGCGATCGGCGCCACCGACGGATCCGCCGCCAGCAGTTCGCGCACCGTCGTCTCGATCTCGCCGAAACCCAGTGAGCCGCACGAAACCAGCGGCACGAACGCGTCCGGCGGCAAGCCCAGTTCGTGGCGCGCCGCGGTCTGGTCGCCTGGCCGGAACACCGCGCGCACCGGCGGCGCGGACACCCCGACGTGCGCCGACGGCGACGAGCGCAGCGCGGGCGCGACCGCGACGTCGTGCATCACCATGGTGAGATCCGCCGCGCCGTAAACCCAGAACGGATGCGGAGCGAAGTCCGAAACCCACGCACCGATCGGCGCCGGCAATTTCCCTTTGCGGCGCAGCCAAGCCAGTCCCGCAGTGCCCATCGGATACGTCGACAGCACCAGATCCGGCGCGAATTCGGCGATCGGTTTCGCGAGCCGCCTGCCGCACCACGCGGCGGTGAACCAGCGGGACGCGGCGGCGAACCACGGAATCCGCCAGATCGCGGCGTAAAAGAACTCGTACAGCCACGGGACGCTTTCCACATTGGCGACGTAAATCCGCTGGAAAAGCCCCTCGAAACCGGGACCGAGCCGTTCGAGCGCGTTGACCCACCGCACGGTCGCGTCCGGCCATCGCTGCCGTATCGCGTCCTCGAGCGCGCGCCCCGTCGCGTTGTGCCCCTGCCCCATGTTCGCGGACACGATCAGCACGCGCTCCAACGCTGCCCCCTTCTCGCTAACAGGCGGTCCCGGCGAGGCCGTACCCGTCGTCCGGGTCCGAATCAGGCCGTTCGCCGGGTTCTTCCGATGCGGTTTCCTCTTCGCCGGACGGCATATCCGATTCCGCCGACAAATGCGACGCCCTGGTCGACAGCAGGGCGATCCCGACCACGATCACCAGCCCGGCGAGCGCCTCGCCGAACAGCGCGAGCGGCCTCCCGTCGGCCGATTCGCCCATCCACGACAATCCGATCGCGACGCCGACCAGCGGATCCAGCGCAGTAATGACAGCGAGCGCGGGCGTCAGGTACCGGCCCTGCTGAAACGTGTTCTGGCTCAACAGGAATCCCAATGGCCCCACCACGCACACCAGATACAGCGTCCAGTGCCGGAACGGTTCGTCGATCCCCGCCCGGAACTGGCCCGCGACCACCTTCATCAGCCCGGCGGTGAGGCCGTACAGCACGCCGGTCGCGACAGCCAGCCCGAGCACCCGCCAAGATCCGGAATTCGTTGACGCAGCAACAACAAGGGACGCCAGCGTGACCACCGCGAGCGCGATGCCGAGCGGCAGCAGGTCGCCGCCGCTGACGAGCGTCTCGCTGTTGCCGCTCGGCCGGGCGATGACGAGGAACGCGGCGAGCCCGGCCACGCACAGCAAGCCGCCGGCACTCATCGTGCGGTCCGGGCGGCGGCGCTCCAGCCGCGCGGACGCCAGGCCGGCGAACATGAGCGACGTCACGAGCAGCGGCTGGACCAGCAGCAACGGCCCGAACGCGAGCGCCACGAGCTGCAGGACGAGCCCCAGGATGGTCGCGGCGATCCCGATGAGCCACAATGGTCGTCCGACGAGCCGCTTGAAGAGCGTCAGGTCGAGCGGTTTGCCGGTTTCCACCTCTTTGGTCGCCCTGGCCTGCGCTGCGCTCGCGAGTCCCATGCACGCCGCGCCGGCGACGGCGGCGGGGACAGCCACGACCAGCGACATCCCCGTAACTGTCACGGACTCTTCACCTCACACCGTCCCCATCCGCCGTGCTTATGCTCAAGCCTTGTCCGAGGCCGAGTCGCCCGGTTGGCACCGGAGGCAGCAGAACCCGCATGCGACACCCCCATACGATCGACCTCCCCTCGTTCCGCAATCTCGTCGTGGACGGGGGCCGGCACCTGCTCGAGTCGACGCTGGTCCCGGCCGGCCTGTTCTATCTCCTGCTGACCCTGGTGAGCTTCGACAGCGGGGTCATCGCCGCGCTGTGCTGGTCGGTCGCCGTGGTCGGCACCCGGCTCGCGCTGCGCAAGAAGATCCCCGCCGTGCTGCTGCTGACCACGGCTCTGCTGGTCGCGCGCACTGTGCTGGGCCTGGCCACCGGCAGCGCATTCCTGTACTTCCTGCAGCCGACTCTACAGAATTTCCTCGTCGCCAGCCTGTTCCTGATCTCCGCGCCGTTCAACAAACCGCTGCTCGCGCGGCTGGCGGGCGATTTCTGCGCATTCCCCGATTCGCTCTCCGGACACCCCGGAATGCGCCGGTTCTTCCAGCGCGTTTCGGTGCTGTGGGGACTCGTCTTCGCGGTGAACGGCGGCGTGACGCTGCTGATGCTCGCGCGGGAAACGGTCGGCAGCTTCCTCATGGTCAGCACCGCGGGCTCGTACTCGGTCATCGGGCTGGCCATCGCCGGTTCGCTGTGGTGGTTCCGGCGTTCGCTGCGCTCGGCGGGCATCACGCTGCGCATGGGCCACCGCCCGGCCGCGCTGCCCGCCGCCTGATGGCCCGCACCGCGCTGGTCACCGGCGCGTCGTCGGGCATCGGCGCCGCCACCGCGCGGCTGCTCGCCCGCTCCGGCGTCCACGTGCTGCTGCACGGCCGGAACGAGGACCGGCTGGCCGCCCTCGCGAAGGAAACCGGCGGCACCGCGCTCGCCGCCGACCTCGCGGAGCCCGGCGCCGCGGCGGAGCTCGCCGAACGCGCGCTGGCGGTCACCGGATCGGTGGATCTGCTCGTCAACAACGCCGGTCTCGGCTGGGCCGGTCCCCTGCCTGAACTGTCCGAGGAACGGCTGCGACACCTCGTCACCGTGAACCTGACCGCGCCGCTCGACCTGACGCGCGCACTGCTCCCCGCGATGCTGGAACGCGACCGCGGGCAGATCGTTTTCGTGTCCTCGATCGCCGGACGCACCGGCGTCGCCGGGGAAGCCGTGTACGCCGCGGCGAAGTCCGGTGTGGACGCTTTCGCCGACAGCCTCCGATTCGAGTTGCACGGCACCGAAGTAACCGTCGGAATCGTAGTTCCCGGCGTGGTGCGCACGGAATTCTTCGAACGTCGCGGCCGTCCTTACACCCGCAGCACGCCCCGTCCGGTGAGTGCCGAACGCGTGGCCGCCGCCGTGGTGCGCGCCGCCGCGCATCCGGGCGATTACTACGTGCCGCGCTGGCTGCGGATCCCCGTCGCGCTGCGCGGCACGGCACCCGGCCTGTACCGCGCGCTCGCGGCGCGATTCGGCACCGAAAGCTGACGGCTCCACGCACACCTCCTCCCCGGGCGCCTCGCGAGCGGCTCTCCCGGTTCCCGCCGGGGTACCCCCGCTTACGCGACCCAAGCATGTCCTCCGCACTGCCGCATCAGGGAAATTCCCCGATCAGGCGGTTTCGTCCGCTTCGCCGGGCGGTCCCCAGGCCAGCGCCAGCACGAGCGTCGCGCGCACGGCCGGGTCGTCCAGCGACGGCCCGAACAGGTCGTGCAGCCGGCCGAGCCGGTACGACACCGTCTGCGGATGGATGTGCAGGTCCTCCGCGACCGCCTTGCGGTCCCCCAGATGCAGCAGCCACGACGTGAGCGTGGTGGACAGCCGTTCCCGCGCGGATTCGTTCAGCTCGTCAAGCGGGGCAAGGGCTTGTCTTCGCAGCACGTCGAGCAGCCGGTCGTCGCGGTGCACGATGATCGCGTCGAGGTGTTCGTCGGCGAACACCGGATCGTCGCTGAGCAGGTGGTCCCGGCGCAGCCGCGCGGTCACCTCGGCGATGCGCAGGCTGGCCGGGAGCCGGTCGAGCGGCACCGTCGCGCCGACCACCGCGCCGCCGCCGCGCAGCGCGCGAGCCAGCCACGCGCGCCTGCCGGGACCGCCCGGGTCCGGCACGATCGCCACGACCACACCCGGCCTGCGCAGCCGCAGGCAGCTGTCTTCGAGGCGGAACACCAATTCCCGGCCCAGCTCGTTGTCGTCCTCCACCAGCACGACCGCGGCGTGCTTCGGCAACCGCCAGTCCGCACGCGCCGCCGCCGCGCGCACCGCGGCCTTGTCCGCCCGGTCGGACAGCAGCAGCGCGGTCAATTCGTCGCGCAGCCGTTCCCGAGCGCGCACCGCGTCCGACTGTTCCTGCAAGTAACCGCGCAGCGACGATTCCGAAAGCTGGTCCACGAGAGCGAACACAGTGGTGGCGAGCGAGGCGAACAGTTCTGCGGGCACCTCGAGATCGAGCGCGGCTTCCGAAACGTGCCGCCACGCCACGCGCGCGCCGACCCGGTAAGCCGACAGCAGGCTCGTGACGCGCCTGCCCTGCTGGTATTGCGCGCGCCCGATTTCCTCGAACACCGTCTGCTCGACGCCGGACCCCAGCCCCGGCAGCCGCTCATCGGGGTCGGCCGCCATGTCGATCAGCCGCCGGACGAATCCCGCGCTGGCGGCGACGAGGTCGGCGAGTTCTTCGGTCAGGAATTCCGCGTAGTCGGGGTGCTCGTCCGCGAGCTGGTCGCGGACCTCGTTGAGCATGGCGGGCAGCCGGCGGGTCACCACCGTCTCCAGTTCGTCAAGCCGGGTCACCTGATCTGGTCCCATGTGTCCGGGAGTCCTTCCGTCGCAGGCCGCGGTCTCGGGTCGCCTCGGGACATCCTGGCCCCACTTTGGCCTCTCGTGCCAAGTCGAAGCCACCGAAATTCGCTTTCCGGCGGCAGAAGCCGCCCGTCCGGGGGCGCGACACTGGCGAGGATGAGATCCACAGCGGGTGTCCGTCACGCTCCGGATACGTCAGGACTGCGAGAGAAACGGCGCGCGGAAAACTTTCCGGTGGCCCTGCGGGTGCTGCCGGAACGGCTGCGCGCCGACCTTGTCGCGGTCTATTCCGTCGCGCGCACTGTGGACGATCTGGGCGACGAGGCCGAGGGCGACCGGGTCGCGCAGCTCGAGGCGTTCTCGGCGGACCTGTCCGCCGCGTTCGGCAACGGGGAACCGGAAGATCCCGCTGTCCGTGGACTTCTCCCCGCGATCCGCGCCGGACGGCTGACCGAGGAACCGTTCCAGCGGCTCGTCCAGGCGAACATCCAAGACCAGCGCGTGCACCGTTACCCGGTCTTCGCGGACTTGCTGGCGTACTGCCAGCTTTCCGCCGACCCCGTGGGGCGGATCGTGCTCGACCTGCTCGGGGTGGCCGACCCGGCCGCCGCGGTGCTGTCCGACCGGATCTGCACGGGGCTCCAGCTCGTGGAGCACTGGCAGGACGTCGGCGAGGACTACCGCAACGGGCGGGTGTACCTGCCGCAGGAGGATCTCGCCGAGTTCGGCGTCGCCGAGGAGGAATTGGGCGCCGCGCACGCGTCGCCCCGGATGAAAGCGCTGATGCGGTGGGAAACCGGCCGCGCCGCCGCCCTGCTGGGCGGCGGCGCGGATCTGCTGGGGCACCTGTCCGGCTGGGGGCGGTTCGCGGTGAGCGGCTTCCTCGCCGGCGGGCTCGCCGCGGTCGACGCGCTGCGCGCGACCGGCGGCGACGTGCTGTCCGCACCGGTCCGGCCGAGCCGGGCCGGGCTGCTGAGTTGGCTGGGGTGGCTGCAAGTCGGCACGAGGAGGCGGTCCGGATGACGGCAATGGGCACTGTGGACGAGGCCTACGCGCATTGCGCGGCGGTCACCAAGGAACAGGCGCGCAATTTCTATTACGGAATCCGGTTGCTGCCGCCGGACAAACGCGCGGCACTGTGCGCGGTGTACGCGCTGGCCCGGATCATCGACGACATCGGCGACGACACCGAAGCGTCCGCCGAGACCAAGCTGCAGGGGCTCGCCGGGGTCCGGAAATCGCTCGGCGACCTTTCCGCGACCGCGGATCCGGTGTACGTCGCGGTCGCCGACGCGGCGCGCCGGTACCCGATTCCGCTCGGCGCGTTCGAGGAACTGCTCGACGGCGTCGAGATGGACGTGACCGGGCGCGAGTACGTGCGGTTCGAGGAACTGGTGGAGTACTGCCGGTGCGTGGCGGGTTCGGTCGGCCGGCTGTGCCTCGGGGTGTTCGGCAGCCGTCCGGAGCCGAACGCGCCGGTGTACGCCGACGAGCTCGGGATTGCCTTGCAGCAGACCAACATCCTCCGCGACATCCGCGAGGACCTGCTCAACGGCCGGGTGTATCTGCCCAAAGAGGACCTCGACCGGTTCGGCGTCGAACTGTCCGTCGGACCGGACGGGAAGCTGGCCGACCCGGAAGGCGGGCTCACTGCGCTGATCCACGACAGCGCCGCGCGGGCCCGCGACTGGTACTCCCGCGGTCTCCGCCTGGTGCCCTCTTTGGACGGTCGCAGCGCCGCGTGCTGCACCGCGATGTCGGGCATCTACCGCACCCTGCTGGACCGGATCGACGAACAGCCCGCGCGCGTGTTCGACCGCAGGCTTTCGTTGTCCGGCCGGGAAAAGGCGGTGGTGGCGTTCCGGGCGCTGACCGGGATCGGCCGATGACCGCCCCGGTCGCGGTGGTCGGCGGCGGGCTCGCGGGCATCGCCGCCGCACTCGCCTGCGCCGACGCCGGCCGGCCGGTGACACTGTTCGAGGCGCGGCCGCACCTGGGCGGGCTCACGCATTCCTTCGCTCGCGGCGAGCTGCGGGTCGACAATGGACAGCACGTGTTCCTTCGCTGCTGCACCGCTTATCGCGCGCTGCTGGACCGGCTCGGCGTCGCGGACCGGGTGACGCTGCAGCCCCGGCTGGAAATCCCGATCCGCCTGCCGGGCGCGGCCGCGCCGACCTGGCTGCGCCGCGACGACCTGCCCGCGCCGCTGCACCTGGCCACGTCGCTGCTGCGCTACGACCCGCTGCGTCCACTCGACCGGGCCCGGTTCGCGCTCGCCGCGCTCGCGTTGCGCCGGGTGGACCCGAAGGCGGACCGCACAGACCGGCAGTCCTTCGGGGAATGGCTGCGGCGGCACGGACAGAGCGCGGCGGCGATCGAAGCGTTGTGGGATCTGGTCGGCGTGGCAACGCTGAACGCGACGGCCGACGACGCGTCGCTCAGTCTCGCCGCGACAGTGTTCCAGGAGGGCCTGCTCACCGACCCGGCCGCCGCCGACATCGGCTGGTCGCTCGTGCCGTTGCGGGAACTGCACGGCGATCCGGCGCGCCAACGGCTGACCGAGGCGGGGGCGGACGTCCGGCTCGGCACGAAGGTGCGCGCGATCAGCGAAGGCTGGCGGGTCGTCACCGATCGCGGCGAGGAGGAGTTCAGCCAGGTCGTGCTCGCCACTCCCCCGCCGGTCACCGAACAGCTCGCGCCCGCCGGGGCGATCGGGCTGCCGCCGGGCTGGTCCGGCGGGCTCGGCAGCTCGCCGATCGTGAACGTGCACGTGGTGCTCGACCGGAAAGTGCTCGACGAACCGTTTGTCGCGGGCGTGCGCACGCCGGTGCAGTGGGTGTTCGACCGAACGCGGCAGTCCGGTTTGGACTCCGGGCAGTACCTCGCGATGTCGCTGTCCGCCGCGGACGCGCAGATCGACCTGCCCACCGCGAAACTCCGCGAACAGTTGCTGCCCGAGCTGCTGGCGCTGCTGCCCGAAGCACGCGGCGCGCAAGTGCTCGACTTTTTCGTCACCCGCGAGCGGCACGCGACGTTCCGGCCCGGTCCCGGCACCGCCTCGCTGCGTCCGCCCGCGCGCACCGCGCTGCCCGGGCTGTACCTGGCGGGTGCGTGGACCGCGACCGGATGGCCCGCCACGATGGAGGGCGCCGCGCGCAGTGGCGCAGCCGCGGCCGCCGCCCTTCTTCAGCACAACGGTAAGAGGGAGGGAGTCGGAGCATGACCGCCAATCTGTTTTCTGCCGAGAAAACGCGTTCAGCGGCGCCGCCGGTGCTCGGCAGCGCGCGGGACGTCGTGCAGCCAGCGTTGCGCGCCGCCGTCGACCGGCTGGACGACACCAGCCGCGCGATCAGCGCCTACCACCTCGGCTGGACCGACCCGAACGGCGTGCCGGTCCAGGGCAACGGCGGCAAGGCCGTGCGTTCGGCGCTCGCCTTGGTGTCCGCGCGGGCCGCGAGCGCCCCGGTGGAAGTGGGCGTGCCCGGCGCGGTCGCGGTGGAACTGGTGCACAACTTCTCGCTCGTCCACGACGATCTGATGGACGGCGACACCGAGCGCAGGCACCGGCCGACGGTGTGGGCGCTGTGGGGGTCCGCGAGCGCGATCCTGACCGGGGACGCGATGCTCGCCCTCGCGCAGGAAGTGGTGCTGGACAGCGGTTCCCCGCACGCGGTCGCGGCCGGGCGGCTGCTCACCGAGACCACGCGACGGCTCATCCACGGCCAGTTCCTGGACGTCGCGTTCGAGCAGCGCGACGACGTCGTGCTCGCCGAATGCGTGACGATGGCGGCCGGGAAAACCGGTGCGCTGCTGTCCGCCAGCGCCGCGATCGGGGCGGTGCTCGCCGGTGCACCCGCCGAGGTGGTCGACGCGCTGGCGGTGTTCGGCGAGGAGATCGGCCTCGCGTTCCAGCTCGTCGACGACGTGCTCGGCATCTGGGGCGATCCGGCGGTCACCGGGAAATCGGTGTACTCCGACCTGCGGGCGCGCAAGAAGTCGCTGCCGATCACCTACGCGACCACGCACGGCGGCGCGGCGGGCCGCCGGCTGGCGGAGTGGCTCGCCGGAGACGACGACACCGACCTCGCGCGGATCGCCGCGCTGGTGGACGACGCGGGCGGCCGCGAGTGGGCCGCCGCGGAAGCGGCGCGGCACGTCGCCGCCGCGGAGCAAGCGCTGGCCGCCGTCCCGCCGGGCCCGCGCGACGACCTCGTCTCGATCGCCCGTTTCATCGCCGGAAGGGAAGCGTGATGACCCAGACCGTCCCCCGCACGTCCGCGCCCGCCGCCCGCACCGCCTCGGACACTGTCGCGGCGGCCGTCGAGTTCCTGCGCCGCGAGCAGGACCGCGCCGGATGGTGGAAGGGCGAACTCGCCACCAACGTCACGATGGACGCCGAGGACCTGCTGCTGCGGCACTTCCTCGGCATCCTCACCCCGCAGATCGCCGAGGAGTCCGCGCGCTGGATCCGCTCGCAGCAGCGCGCCGACGGCACCTGGGCGAACTTCCCGGACGGCCCGGCCGACCTGTCCACCACGGTCGAGGCGTGGGTCGCGCTCCGGCTGGCCGGCGATCCGGCGGACGCCCCGTGGCTGGCCACGGCAGCGGAGTGGATCCGCGAGCAGGGCGGGATCGAGGCGACGCGGGTGTTCACCCGGATCTGGCTCGCGATGGTCGGCCAGTGGTCGTGGGACGACCTGCCGAGCCTGCCGCCCGAGCTGATCTTCCTGCCGTCGTGGTTCCCGCTCAACGTCTACGACTTCGCCTGCTGGGCCCGGCAGACCATCGTGCCGCTCACCATCGTCGGCACCCTGCGCCCGGTGCGGAAGCTGCCGTTCGATGTCACCGAATTGCGCACCGGCAAGCGTCCGCCGAAGATGCGCGCGCCGTGGACGTGGGACGGCGTGTTCCAGAACCTCGACACCGCACTCCACGCCTACGCGAAGCTGCCGCTCAACCCGGTGCGGAAGCTCGCGATCAAACAGGCCGCGGAGTGGATCCTCGCGCGGCAGGAAGCGGACGGTTCGTGGGGCGGGATCCAGCCGCCGTGGGTGTACTCGATCCTCGCGCTGCACCTGCTCGGCTACTCGCTCGACCATCCCGCGCTCAAGGCCGGGATCGCCGGGCTCGACGGGTTCACCATCCGCGAGAAGACCGAACAGGGCTGGGTGCGCCGCCTCGAAGCGTGCCAATCTCCGGTGTGGGACACCGCGTTGGCGATGACCGCGCTGCTCGACGCGGGCGTCTCCCCCGGCGACCAAACCCTGGTTCGCGCGGCGGATTGGATGCTGGGCGAGGAAATCCGGGTGCCGGGCGACTGGGCAGTGCGGCGGCCCTCGCTGAAGCCGGGCGGGTTCGCGTTCGAGTTCGCGAACGACGGCTATCCGGACACCGACGACACCGCCGAGGTGGTGCTCGCGCTGCGGCGGATGGGCAAACCGGACCACCTGCGGATCCGCGAGGCGGTCGACCGGAGCGTCGCGTGGCTGGAGGGGATGCAGTCCAGCGACGGCGGATGGGGCGCGTTCGACGCGGACAACACGCAGGTGCTCACCACCCGACTGCCGTTCTGCGATTTCGGCGCGGTGATCGATCCACCCTCGGCGGACGTGACCGCGCACGTGGTCGAAATGCTGGCCGCGGAAGGGAAATCCGGCAGCCGCGAATGCCGTCGCGGGATCCGGTGGCTGTGGGACAACCAGGAAGAGGACGGCTCGTGGTTCGGCCGGTGGGGCGCGAACTACGTGTACGGCACGGGCGCGGTGGTGCCCGCGCTGGTCGCCGCCGGGGTCCCTGGTGCTGACCCGCGGATCCGGCGTGCGGTGAAGTGGCTGGCCGAGCACCAGAACGACGACGGCGGGTGGGGCGAGGATCTGCGGTCCTACGACGACCGGGCGTGGGCCGGGCGTGGTGACTCGACGCCGTCGCAGACCGCGTGGGCGTTGCTGGCGCTGCTGGCTGCCGGGGAGCGGGAGTCCACTGTGGCCACGAGGGGCGTCCAGTGGCTGGTCGAACGGCAGCGGCCGGACGGCGGCTGGGACGAGGACAAGCACACCGGAACCGGATTCCCCGGCGACTTCTACCTGTCGTATCACCTGTACCGCGTGGTGTTCCCGCTGTCCGCGCTCGGCCGGTACGTACGGGGCGGATCATGACCCCGATCGTCTGCACCCCGTTGCGGATCGAGCAGGCCGCCTTGCGCGGTCCCGGTCCGCGAACGGTCCACACCGGACTCGGGCCTCGCCGGGCCGCCGCCGCTGCGGCCCGGCTCCCGTCCGGACCGCGGATCGTCGCGGGGATCGGCGGCGGGCTCACCCCGTCGGTACGGCCGGGGGACGTGGTGGTCGCCACCGAGGTGCGCGGTCCGTCCGGAGTGGTGCCGGTGCCGTCCGCGCCGTTGCTGGCGGGCGCGTTGCGCCGTCTCGGGCTCACTGTCCATCTCGGACCCGTGATCGGCAGTTCGCACGTGGTGCGGGAGCGGGAACGCGCTTCGCTGGCTTCCAGTGGTGCGCTGGCGGTCGACATGGAATCCGCGTGGCTTGCGGCGGACGGTGAACCGTTCGCTGTGGTACGCGCCATTGTGGACACTGTCGGTGCGCCGCTGCTGCGTCCCTCGACGGTCTCGAATGGACTCGCCGGGCTGCGGAGTCTGCGCCGGGCCGCTCCCGCGATCACTGCGTGGGCTGAAGCCGTGGGGCCGCGATCGGTGTTGCTGGCTAGTCCGCGATCGTTCTGTGCCGGGGTGGAGCGGGCGATCGAGATTGTCGAGCGTGCGCTGGAGAAGCACGGCGCGCCGGTGTACGTGCGTCGGCAGATCGTGCACAACACCCACGTCGTGCACCAACTGCAAGGGCGCGGCGCGGTGTTCGTGGACGAGGTGGAGGAAGTTCCGGAAGGCGCGACGCTGGTGTTCGCCGCCCACGGAGTCTCCCCGGCGGTCCGGCGTGCCGCAGCGGATCGCGGGCTGTCCGTAGTGGACGCGACGTGTCCGTTGGTTACCAAGGTGCACAACGAGGTCCGCCGTTACACCGGTCGCGGCGAGACTGTGTTCCTCATTGGACATGCCGAGCACGAGGAGGTCGAAGGAACCGTCGGGGAAGCGCCCGACAATGTGGTGGTCGTCGGCGATGTCGCAGCCGCCCGGACGGTCACCGTGCGCGACCCGTCGCGAACCGCCTACACCATGCAGACCACGCTGGCGCTCGACGAGGCCGAAGAGATCGCGTCCGTGCTGCGCGAACGATTCCCCGGCCTTTCCTCGCCGCGCAAGGACGACATCTGTTACGCCACCACCAACCGGCAGCAGGCCTTGCGCGCGATCGCCCGCGACGTCGATCTGGTGCTGGTGGTGGGTTCCGGGAACTCGTCCAACTCGCGGCGGCTCGTGGAGGTCTCCGAACGGCAGGGCACCCCGGCGGTGCTCGTGGACGGCTGCGGCGACGTCGACCTGCGCCGGCTCGCCGGTGCCGGGCGGATCGGGCTCACCGCGGGAGCGTCCGCGCCGCCGCGTCTGGTGTCCGAAACAGTCGAGGCCCTTCGCGGATTGGGTCCGGTCAGTGTCGCGGAAAACGCGCTGACAGAAGAAGAAATGACGTTCACCCTACCTCGGGAGGTGCTCTGAGCGATGGCCATGCCGTTGCGCCAGTCTCTTCGGCTGGGCGGTTACCTGATGAAGCAGAAGCTGATGCGCAAGGAGAAGTTCCCGCTCCTGGTCGAGCTGGAACCGCTCTTCGCGTGCAATCTCAAATGCGGCGGCTGCGGCAAGATCGCGCAGCCGCACACCCTGCTGAAACAGCGGATGCCGGTGGAGCAGGCGGTCGGGGCGATCGAGGAGAGCGGCGCGCCGATGGTGTCGATCGCGGGCGGCGAACCGCTGATGCACCCGCAGATCGACGAGATCACCCGGCAGCTGCTGGCCCGCAACAAGATCATTTTCCTGTGCACCAACGCGCTGCTGCTGCCCAAGCACATCCACAAATTCAAGCCGCACCGCAATTTCGCGTGGATGGTGCACATCGACGGCCTCGAAGACCGGCACGACGCGTCGGTGCGCAAGGAGGGCGGTTTCCAGGCGGCGGTCGACGCGATCAAGCTCGCCAAGGAAAAGGGCTTCCGCGTGATGACGAACACGACGTTCTTCACCGGGGACACCCCGCAGGACGTCATCGACGTGCTCGACTACCTGAACGACCTCGGCGTGGACAACATGCAGATCTCGCCGGGGTACGCGTACGAGAAGGCCCCGGACCAGGACCACTGGCTCGGCGTGCAGCAGACCCGCGAACTGTTCGCGAAGGCTTTCGGCGGCGGCAACCGGAAACGCTGGCGGCTCAACCATTCGCCGGTGTTCCTCGATTTCCTCGAGGGCAAACGCGACCTGGAATGCACGCCGTGGGGCATCCCGTCGTATTCGCTGCTCGGCTGGCAGCGTCCGTGCTACCTGCTGGACGACGGCTACGCGGAGACCTACCGGGAACTCATCGAAACCACCGAATGGGAGAACTTCGGCCGCGGCAAGGACCCGCGCTGCTCGAACTGCATGGCGCACTGCGGCTACGAACCCACCGCGGTCATCGCCACCCTCGGCTCGCTGAAGGAGTCCGTCCGGGCCGCCGTCGGCCACTGACCCGCTGTCTGTGAAGGGCTCCTTGAGGGAAGCTGATTCCCTCGAGGGGCTTTTCATTTGCCGGACGGACAGCCGGCGTGCCATGATGAGCGCATGCGTGCACAGCGATTTCTTCGCCCCCGGGGAGTGCCCGGGGGCTGCGCGTGCGCGCCGGGTTCCGCCCACTAACGTTCACGTCTCCCCACACTGCCCGGGGGTGAAGTCCAGCACTTCACGACCCGAAGGCAGGAACCCGTGGACCCCCTTGACCCCGTCTCGATGCTGCGCCGGATCACCGCGCTGACCGAGGCCGCGCTCGCCGATCTCGCCCAGGCCAGCACGCCGACCGCCGTCGCTGACGTGCGCCGTTCCGTGCTCAGCAAGTCCAGCCCGCTCGCCGCCGTCCGTCGCGAGCTCGGCCGCTGCGACCCAGCCGCCCGAAAGCAGCTCGGCCTCGCGCTTTCCGAAGCGCACCAGCGCATTACCGCCGCGCTGGAGGAAAAGCACGCCGCGGAAAGCGCGCTGGACCGCCCGTTCGACCCCACCATTCCCGGCCTCCCGCCGCCGACCGCCGGGCTGCACCCGGTCACCCAGCTGAGATACGACCTCGACGACGCCTTCCGCGCGCTCAACTTCGCGATCGTCGAAGGCCCGGAAATCAGCTCGGCGGAAATGGAATTCGACCGGCTGAACTTCCCCGCCGACCATCCGGCGCGCGAAAGCATGGACACCTACTGGTTGGCCGACGGCCGCTGCCTGCGACCGCACCTGACCGGCATGAGCGTCCGATACCTGAGCACGCACGAACCGCCGATCCGGATCGCCTATCCAGGCCGGGTTTACCGCAACGAAAGCACCGACGCCCGGCACGAACGCGCGTTCTTCCAGTACGAGGTGCTGGTGGTGGACGAAACCGTCCCGCTCGCCACCGCCCGGTTCCTCGTCGACACCATTCTCGGCACGGTGTTCGGCGAACCGGTGCGGACCCGGATGCGTGCCGGGTACTTCCCGTTCGTAGAACCAGGTTTCGAGATCGACATGCTCTGCCGGGTGTGCGCCGGACGCGGCTGCCGGACCTGCGGGCGGACCGGCTGGCTCGAGGTGATGCCCGGCGGCAGCCCGCATCCGAACGTGTTGCGCGCCGCCGGACTCGACCCCGCGCGGTGGTCCGGCTGCTATCTGAACGTCGGCCTGGACCGGCTGGCGATGATGCGCTACGGCATCGACGACGTCCGGCTGATGCACAGCGCCGACCTGCGCTTCCTCTCCCAATTCGCTTGAAAGGCCCGCTGTCGTGAAGATTTCCCGGGACTGGCTGACCGACTACGTGCCGCTGCCCGGCCGTTCGCCGGACCAGCTGGCACACGACTTGACCTTGAAGACCGTCGAAGTCGAGGGTTACGACGTGATCGACGACGACGTCGTCTTCGAGATCGACAACAAATCCCTCACCCATCGCCCCGATCTGTGGGGGCACTATGGCATCGCCCGAGAGCTGTCTGTCCTCTATGGACTACCGCTGACTCCGCTCCCCCGGGTCACCCGGCCGCCTAACGCCACCGGCCTCACCCTGGCTGATCCCGCTTGGCACCGGCGGATGCTCGCCCTGCAGTGCACAGTGGACAGTTCCATCCCGGCTCCGGCTTTCGTCCGCGACCGGCTCCGGCGCATCGGCGAACCAAGCCGGGACCTGTGCACCGATCTGAGCGCGTACGTGATGTATGCCGTCGGACAACCGAGTGACGTCCGTGCTTCCAGTGCCTCAGTCGTGCTGGAAATCCCGACCCTGCTCCCCAGCCGAGCCCGCCGCAGTGCCCGGACCGAAGCTTCGGTACGCCAAGAGAAAGGCCTCGATACTCAACGCGCCGACCAAGCCGCCGAGCTCTTCCTCCACCTCCTGACCGAAGCCGACCCGTCGGCCACAGCACTCGGCGTGGAAGACATCGTCCTTGCCGCCACCCGACGAGCCGAAATCGAGATCAGCATCGCGGAAATCGAACGCCGGATCGGCATCCGGCTGCCCCCGGACGAAATCCTGCGCATCCTCCGCGCCCTCGGCTGCACCGCCGAAATCACCGGCGAGCTGGTGCGCATCGTCGCTCCGTCGTGGCGTTCCACCGGCGATCTCTCGCTGCCCGTGGACATCGTCGAGGAGCTGGCCCGGATCCACGGCTTCGACGCGCTGCCCGCGCCGCGGCCCGTCGTGCAGCTGGCCCCGCGCCCTCGGCTCCCCTTGAACCGCCAGGTCCGGGAAGTGCTCGCCGCTCGCGGCGGGGCAACCGAAGTGCTGACCTACCCGTGGTCCGCCGATCACCTGCTCGCCGCGTGCGGACTCGACGCCGACCTCACGATCGACCACCCGCCGGCGCCGGATCGCGCCCGGTTGCGCCCGTCGCTGATCCCGAACCTGCTCGAAGCCGCGGCCGCCAACCTGCGCTACTGCGACGAGTTCAGCCTCTTCGAAGTCGGCACCGTCTTCGCCGCGGGCGAGCGGACGTCCGCCGGAATCCTGCTCGCCGGACCGGACGGGGCCGACCTGTTCCGCCGGGCCAAAGGGCTGGCCGAGCTGATCCGCCGGTACTGCCATCTCACCGCCCTGGACCTGGCCGGCACCCCCGGCCCGGCCTGGACGGACCCGTCGGCCCGGCTCGCGATCCGCCCGGCCGGGACGCTGGCGCTGGTCCGGCCTGCGGTGCTCCGGGCGGCGGGCATCGACCGGGGCGCGATCGCCTGCGTCGAACTGGACCTCGACGCACTGCGGACGCACCCGTCCCGCGAAAACCGCTACACCCCGGTAGGCGACCTGCCCGAATCGGACTTCGACCTGTCCGTCCTCGCGTCCGACACCGTTCCGTGGTCGCTGGTCGCCGAGACCGCGACGCAGGCCCACGCCTTGGTGCAGCGAGTGGCGTACGTCGGCGAGTACCGGGATTCGAGAATTCCGGCCGACCACCGTTCGCTCACCTTGCGGGTCACCCTCCGCCCGAGGTCCGCGACGCTGACCGCGGGCGAAATCGCCGCCGCCCGCTCCGAAGTGCTGGCTGCACTGGAGCGGGCGGGGGCGCGGTTGCGGTGAGCCTCAGCCGAGACCAGATTGGGCGATGACGTGCACGATGCTGATCCGCACCGCGGTAAATCCACTGTGGACGAACGAATCGGCAAGGTCCACTGCGGACTGACCCGGGTAGTAACGCTCGGCGATCCCCGCCGCGACGCGCCTGATCTGGTCCGGCTCGGCAGAAACCCGAGCCTGCCCTTCGACAGTCACGAAGCTGTACGGCTGCCGCTCGTCGCTGACGCAGACCGCGACCCGGCCGTCCCGCGCAAGGCTTTTGCCCTTGACACTTCCCGGCGACAGGGCAAAGGCAAGTTCGTCGCCGTCGAGGACGAAGCAGATCGGCGTGACGTGCGGACGTCCGTCAGCACGAGTGAGGGCCAGGTGCGCAAGCCTCGTACCCTCGGAGAGGAAGGCGCGCCATTCGCTGTCGGTCGTGGTCGTCATCAGTGGGTTCCTTTCTCGGTTGACTGCCGCTCGCGAAGTCGTCCAGCGACAGCTTGCTGGGCAAGGAAAAGCAGAGTTCCAGCGGCGAAAGCCACTACACCCAGCAAAGTTCGACCAGCTTGCTCGAGCAACGCCGTACCGAGCATCGGGCCGAGAACCGCGCCAAGGCTCCACGCACTCGACGCGACGCCCATGTACCCGCTGCGCAGATCTGGCGGCGCGAGAGCAGCGAACGTCGCGCCAAACTGGACCGCCAACCCGATCTGTCCGAGGCTGAGAACAAGAATCGCGACGGCGTAGCCAGCAATGCTTTGCGACACGGCGGCCAGACCGCCGCCAACGCCCGCCAGCAACATCGAGGTAGCAAGCACTGTCGCACGGTCGCGATTCGCCAACACCGCGGCAGCGAACGGTTGCAGGACAACGATGGCGAACCCGTTGAGCGCCAGCACGGAACCGTAAGTCGCGGAACTGAACTGCTGCGCGGTCATCAACAACGGCAATGTGGCGAACGCCTGCATCAACAACGTGAAACAGCCGACGTGGATCAGCGTCATGGTCCTCATGAGACGGTCCGCTCGCAACACTGGCAGCAGCGCGCGTCGCCCATGGCTCGGTCCCGAATGAGTCTCCGGAACCGCAGTCACCACGATCGCCGCGGCAAACAGCATCGCGACCGCGTTCAACCAGAACAGCAGCCCGTAGCCGCGAGCCGCCAACACCCCGGAAACCGTTGCCGCGATGGCATATCCGAGGTTCGCCGCCCAGTAAAGCAGACTGTACGCACGCACCCGCTGCTCCGGCGGAAGGTCCGCCACAGCTGCCGATCCCGCCGGACGGAAGAGCCCAGCAACGAGACCGTAGCCCACCGCCGTTGCCCAGATGACCGGCGTCGCGGCGGCGGATCCCAAGGCGGCCAACGCGATCGCCGTCCCGAGAAACCCGAGGAGCATCGTCCTCCGCCGCCCGATCCGGTCCCCCAGCCAGCCTCCGAGCAGCTGCGACCCGAAGTCGCCGATGCCCACCGCCGCTACCACGGCGCCCGCCGCCGTCGGGGTCATCCGCTGTTCCTGCGTCAGGTACAGCACCAGCATCGGCTGCACGAACGCGCCGCCCCGGGCGACGAGGTGGCACGCCCCCAGCGTCCACGCGAGCGACGGCAGCTTGCGAGTTCTCCCGGCGGCGATCGTTGCGACTGTCATGGCAACGACGCTAAGAGTGCCAGGAGATTAAGAAAAGCGATTGTTTACGATCGAATCCATCGTGAACAGTAATATACTGGGCTCATGGCCGACTTCGACCTGCGCCAGCTGACGACGATGCTCGCGATCGCCGAAGAGGGAACGTTCTCCCGGGCGGCGACCCGGCTGGGCTACACGCAATCGAGCGTGAGCCAGCACATCGCTGCCCTGGAACGAACCCTCGGCGGCGCGGTCTTCGATCGCCCGGGCGGCCCGCGCCCCGTGCGGATCACGCCGCTCGGCGCCGTGGTGCTCGAACACGGCCGGGAGGTACTGGCGAAGGCCGAAGCGCTGGGCCAGGCGGTCGACCGTTTCAAGGCCGGTGAAGGCCGCATCGACGTCGGCACCCTGCAGAGCGTCTCGCACGCGATCCTGCCGACCGTGCTGCGTCTCCTGCGCGAGGAACACCCCCGCTGCGAGATCCGGCTATCGGAACCCGACGAGCCTCGGCTCGGCGAACTGGACCTGCTGTTCCACGACGGTCTCATCAGCGAAGACACGGACCACGTCCTGCTGATGGAAGATCCCTACCTGGCCGTCGCACCTCCGGACACGCTGCCGGCGGGTCCGGTGCCCGCGCGGGAACTGGACGGCAAGCCGATGGTGGCCTGGCCGTCGACCTGCGACCAGCCCAGGCTCGAGCACTCCCTCGCGGAGGCCGGGGCCCGCCCGCGCATCGTGTTCCGCTCCGCGGGCAGCGAGACGATCCTGTCGATGGTCCGCGCCGGAATGGGCCTCGCGGTCCTGCCCTGGCTGGCGATCCACCAGGTCGTCTGCCGCGACTGCGGCGCGATCCACGGCCCCGAGGGATGGCCGGATCTGCAGGTCCACGACCTCGACCCGAGCCCGGCGCGCTCGATCTACCTCCACTGGCCCCGCGGGCGGGACGCCGAGTCGCCCCTCGCGGCACGGACCATCGAGACGGCCGCCGAAGTGGCGCGGGAGCTGGCTCGGCAGGCTCCTGCCGTTCGTTCCTGACCCGGCGGGTGTTCCGAACGGCCTCGGACTGCCCGGCAATTCGCCCGCGAACTGACCGAGCACGCCCACGCCCAGCCGGATACGGCTTTCCGCATCCGCGACCGAACCGCCCGACCTTGAACGAACCTTCCGCACCCGCGCCGCCCGCGGCTAACTTGACCGCGCCTTCCGCACCCGCACCGCCCGGCAACCCGGTGCCGTCGGTTCGCAGGCATCTTCCGCATCCGCGACCGAACCGCCGCCCCGCCCGACACCGCCGGATCGAGCGCGCCCTCGACAGCAGGCATCGCCGAAATCCCGCGCGAACCCGCCCCGCACCACCGACTCAAGGGCACCCCCACCGTTCGGGGTCAGGCGACCGTCGCGTCCACCGTGACCTCGATGCTCCCGCCCAGCGCCTTCGAGTACGGGCAGGTCTGGTGCGCAGCCGCGGCCAGCGTGTCGGCGGTCTCCTGGTCGATCCCCGTCAGCTCCAGGTGCAACGCGGCGCTGAGCCAGAAGTTCGCCTCGTCGTGATGCAGGGTCACGTCCGCGACCACCGCGAGGTCGGCCAGCTTCACCTTCCGCTGCGCCGCGGCGATCCGCACCGCGCCCATGAAACACGACGACCAGCCGGCCGCGAGCAGCTGCTCCGGGTTCGTCGCGCCGCCGTTGCCGCCCAGTTCCTTCGGGATGGCGAACTTCAGGTCGAGCGCACCGTCGGACGAAACCGCGCGTCCCCCGTTGCGGCCTTCGCCGGTGGTGGTGACGACGGCGGTGTAAGTGGTTTCAGACATGGCTTTCCCTTTCCAGAACTTTTCAGAATCCGCTGAGGACGGTGCCGGTCAGCGCCGCCAGTGCACCGAGAACTTCGCGGAACGCCAGGGTGATCGAGTCCATCGGACGTGACCTTTCAGCAGGAGACCGGGCCGGTCTCGGCGACGAGAGAACCTTCGCACGCACATTCGTCACCGGTCAAGACGGTTACGTATTTCTGTGATCCGCTACTCATAACCCCCTAGACTGGTTAGAGTTCCTTGCGTGGTGATTCATCACCTGTCAGACTGGTGCGCATGGAGCACGCCTTCCCCTGCGGGAACCCGGCATTGGACTTCGTCGGCACGCTGCGGGCCCGCCGCAACGACGAGCCGGCCGAGATGCTGGGGTCGCCGCGCAGCCTGGACGCCTGGTTCCGCGAGTCGGGGGTCACCGGCGCCGATCCGGGGAGCACGGCCGCCGACCTGGCGGGGGCGATCGCGGTCCGGGAAGCGATCTACGCCCTGGTCGCGGCCCGGCTCGTCGGCCACGAGTACGACCCGGAGGCGTTGACGCTGCTCAACGAGGCAGCCGCGCAGCCGGACGCGGTCCCGCAGCTGACCCGGACCGGACGACAGGTCCGGGCGACCGCGGCGCAGGCGTTGTCCACCGTGGCCCGGGCCGCGATCACGATCCTGGGCGGTCCGGACGCGGACCTGCTGAAGGAATGCGGACGACCGGAATGCACGCAGGTTTACCTGGACCATTCGCGCGGATCACGGCGCGAATGGTGCGCGATGGCCACCTGCGGAAACAAAATGAAGGCCGCGGCTTACCGGGCACGACGGCGAGGAAATCCGCCGCTGACGCCCTCCCGGCAATCCTGACCCAGCCAGCGAAGCGAACGCCTCCCGGCAGATCAGCACTCGCCGGTCCGGCACACCTGGCTTCCGGATGCCGAAGCACGTTCCGTCCCCCGGCTGCTCCCGTTCCGCCCGCCAACGCCCGAATTCCTCGCCCTGGGCAGGAGATTCCGCGATGAGGTCCCCATCGCCGCATCGTCCCGATGCTTCGCCCCAGCCGCGCAGCCACCTCGCGTTGCGCTGAGCCGGGAACAGCGCGGGCAAATCCACCAGCAGTCGCGTCATCGGTTCCAGGCGAGGATGTCGCAGCGGTGGTTCAAGCACCATGGCCGGGCGCGGGGAAACTCGGCCGAGGGCTCCGGCTCGGCGGCAGCCGGTTAGTCCGCTGAACGGGACTGCCGCTGAGCCCGTAAAGGCAACTGCGCTCGCCGGGACCGCCCCCACCGATGCTCACGTCTCGTCGAGCGCGACCTGCTCCCGATGGCCCACGAGACGGGCATGATCCCCGGCTCCCCACTGGCTGGCGGCGTCCTGACCAGCAAGCACACCCGCGCCGACCTGGCCGCGGCCACCCCCGGCGAGAGCGACCCGCCCTCGGCGCGGTCACCGAACGCAACCTGGCGCGGCCCGGCATCCCACGCGACATGCTCGCCAGCGCCCCCATCCGCACGGCGACCCGGCTGCCGAGGACCGCCGGGCCATTACCAGCCGCGCGAAAGCTGCCTCGCCCCCGCGAACACCTCAACCATTCAGTTGAGCATTTCCGGTCGAATACCTTCAACCCTCCGGAAGTCGGGGATTTCGACGACCGGGCAGAATCGCTGCACCGGACCACCCCGCCCGGCCGCTTTCCGTGCGCTCGCGCAGGTTCGCAATGTCCACTATGGACAGTCCAGAGCGGACGAAATCACGCAGGGTGGCCATGATCCGCATCAGGCCACCCGTCCGGCGCAATCAACGGAAAGCCTTCCGGTAAAACCACAAGCGAGAGTGGTCCGGGGTGACAACGTTGACGGATAACCACTGCCCCGCCTTTCTTTGCCAGCTGTTGACCTTTCCCGAGCGCCGGGCGTATGGTCTAGACCAAGAAGCCCACCCCCTTCGCTCACCCCCCGTGCGGGCCGGCTCCCGGAAAGCCGGTGCGTCGCTTTGTCGTACCCGCACGGGGAAACGAGCATTCCCCGAAGGAGCTGCCCATGAAAGCGAACCGGAAACTCGTCGCGGCCGCGGTCGGCACGGCGATCGCCCCGGTGCTCGTGCTGATCAGCCCGGCAGGCATCGCCAGCGCGCACGGGTACGTCAACGCGCCGGCGAGCCGGCAGGCCCAATGCGCGCAAGGAACCGTTTCCTGCGGCCAGATCAAGTACGAACCGCAGAGCGTCGAAGGGCCGAAGGGGCTGCACAGCTGCAGCGGCGGCAACGCCCAGTTCGCCGAGCTGAACGACAACAACAAGGGCTGGAAGGCGTCGCCGGTCGGCTCCTCGGTGGCCTTCACCTGGAAGTTCACCGCCCGGCACCGCACGTCCAACTACGAATACTGGATCGGCAACGACAAGATCGCCACCGTGGACGGCGGCGGCCAGCAGCCCCCGGCGACGGTCACCCACAACGTGAACCTCAAGGGGCACACCGGAAGGCAGACGGTGCTCGCCGTCTGGAACATCGCGGACACCGCGAACGCCTTCTACGCCTGCATCGACCTGCAGGTGAGCTGACCCGGAAAGTCCACACCGGACACTGAGGCACGGGCCGTGGCGGCGGCCCGTGCCTCGGCGTGCGTCCGGGGAATTCGCCGGGAATGACAAAACCAGCCAATTTCTCCCGCATTCGTTGACCCGCTTTCCCGCCCGTGACTAGCGTGCCGGTCACCGGAAAAGGGCACGACTCCAGGAGGCGGTTTTCCTTGATTTCCCGGCGAGTATTCCTCGGCGCATCCGCGGCAGCCGCGACATTTCCACTCTGGAACTCCGCGTTCGCCTCCGCGAGCACCCCCGACACCGCGAAGGTCGCTTTCGACGACCGGTCCGGCGCGGGCCAGACCTACGCGTACATCACCGGCACGACGCTGGACAACCGGCTCGTCATCCTGAAAGCCGATGGCACGCCGTACTATCCGCCGTCCCCGGGCAGCGACCACACGCCGCTCGGCGAGGACTGCGCGATCCCGCTCAAGTCGCTTTCCCAGGTCACCGTCCCGAAAATGTACGCGGCCCGGATCTATGTCGCGCTCGACAGCAAACTGGACTTCTTCGTCAACAAGGGCCCGGCTCTCGTGCACCCGAGCTTCCTGGCCGCCGACGACCCGAACTACAACCGGAACTGGTCGTTCTGCGAATTCACCTTCAACAACGACGTGCTGTTCGCCAACATCAGCTACGTCGACTTCGTCGCGATCCCGATCGGCCTGCACCTCACCACGACCGGCTCCGGCGACCAGACGGTCCCCGGACTGCCCGCGCGCTCGCTCGACCCGATCTGCGACGCCCTCAACGCCCAGGGCGGCAAATGGGGCACGCTCATCGAAACCGGCGGCGACGGAAAGCCGCTGCGCGCACTGTCCGCGCATTACCGCGCCGACCAATTCGGCGGATACCTCGACGGCTACATCGACGAGGTCTGGAAGAAATACGCCAGCGAGACGCTCACCGTCGACACCCAGGTGCCCGGCCTCGGCGCGTTCACCGGCCAGGTCGGCGCGGACGGCGTGCTCGCCTTCAACAACGGCGAGCGCTTCGACAAACCCGCCACGCCGGACGTATGGAGTTGCGACAGCGGACCGTTCGCCATCAAACAAGGCGACAGCGACGCCCGCAAGGCGATCATCCCCCGGCTCGCGGCGGCATTGAACCGCACCACCCTGCGCGACAATCCGAAACAGCCGACCGGCGAGGATCCGGCGAAGTTCTACCAGAACCCGGAAACCAACCACTACGCGCGAATCGTGCACAGCAAACTGCCGGACAACCGCGGATACGCCTTCCCGTACGACGACGTCTCCCCCGGCCCCGACTTCAGCGGCGCGGTCCAGGCCGGCGACCCGGACACGCTCACCATCACCGTCAACGCCTTGCGCTGAGCCAAAGACGTGCCGCGGTCCTTTTCGGACCGCGGCACGGTCATCCGGTGAGATCGCCTTCCCGCTCGTTCTTCGCCGCGTAGAAAGCCAGCTTCTCCTCGTCCACTTCCACGCCGAGCCCCGGTCCGGTCGGCACCGGCAACCGTCCGCCGGAAAGCCGCAGCGGTGCGACAATGTCGTCCGCGTGCAGGTAATACATGCTGTCGATCGCCCGCGACAGCACCGGCGTGCTGGCGACCACCGCCAGATGCGCCGCGGTCGCGATCCCGAGTTCGCCGCCGCTGTGCAGATTCATTCCGAGCCCGAACGTCTCGCAATGCGCCGCAAGCGCTTTCGTCGCCGCGATGCCGCCCCACTTGTAGACGTCACCGTGGATCACGTCGACCGCACCCAGCCGTACCGCCGGAGCGAACTCCTCGAACCGGACCACGCACATGTTGGTGCACAAGGGAATCCGCACCTTCGCGCGAACCTGGCTCATCCCCTCGATGCCCGCGCACGGGTCTTCGAGATACTCCAGGTCCAGTTCCTCCAACGCGATCCCAGCCCGGATCGAATCCGGCACCGACCACGCGGCATTGGGATCGACCCGCAACTCGATCTCCGGCAACGCCCTCCGCAGCTCCCGCAGAATCCGGACATCTCCCCGAACGTCGCGCGTACCCTTCAATTTCACCGCAGAGAAGCCGCCCTCGGCGACCACTCTCGCCGCATGCTCGGCCAACCCTTGCGCGAGTTCTTCCCCTTCCGCACCAGGCGCGTCGGCACGGGTGATCAACGCCGTGATCGGCACCTCGGTCCGCACCGCCCCGCCCAGCAGGTCAGTGACGGACTGTCCAGTGACCCGTCCGATGAGATCCCAGCACGCGACGTCCAGCCCGGCTAGCGCCGCATATCCCAGATAGCCGTGGAAAAACGGCACCATGTGCTGCCGGCGATGAAACGCCTCGAGCGCGAACGGACTGGTCCCAATCATGTCCGCGCCCAGTTTCCGGGTCAGCTCCGCGACCGGCCGACCCCACATCGTCTCGCCCCAGCCCTCGGCCCCGGTGTCCGTGCGCAGCCGCACCACCGTGCGGGTCTCGCCGATCTTGGTCTCGAACGAACTGGTGAACGGATTCGTCAACGGCAGATTCACGACCCACACGTCAACACTGGTGATCTTCATGCGCGCTGCCCCAAGGCCGCCGAAACGACCCGCCGAATCGGTTCCAGTTCGACGTTGTCCACCGCCGCCTCGGCCCCCGGCATTTCCTCGATCGCCGGCTCGGCGTTCAGCAACACCCGAAACACCCGCGGCAGCACCGTCCGCCCGACGAGATCCTCCGCGAGCGCCCCCGCTTCCGTGCTGTCCATTGTGTACTGTGCAGCCAGATATTCGGCGAGCCGCGCGTACATCACCGCGAACATCGCGTCGTAGTACGCCTTCGCGCTGTCCGGCAACCGCTCGGCAGCCGCGATGCAAAGCCGGCACGTCCGCGCCTGCGACTCCCAGGTCAGCAACTGCTGGAACCGCCCGCAGAACAACGCGACCGCCTCGACCGGGTCGTCCGCATACGCGTCCGGGGTCATCAGCTTGCCGAGGTACAGCTCGCGGACCAGGTCGAGCACCGCGAGGAACAGCTTGTCCTTGCTCTCGAAGTGCGCGTACAGCGACCGCTTGGACGTCCCCGCGCTGGCCGCGACCGCGTCCATCGACGCCCGTTCGAACCCGGTTTCGAGGAACACGTTCTTCGCCGCCAGCAGGATGTGCTTGCGCAACTCCGCACCCCGCAGCTGCGAACCGCCTTCACGCGCCATCCTTGCCTCCGCCAAAAGTAAACGGTACGGTGGAGTTTACTTCCTGCTCCACCTCTTCGACAGTCTCCTGGAGTGCCCGCATGATCGTCGTCACCGCCCCCACCGGGAACATCGGCAGCCGCGTCCTCGCCGCGGTCGCCGACGGAGCCAATCCCGTCCGCGCGATCGTCCGAGATCCCGCGAAACTGCCCGCTGACCTGCGCGAACGCATCGACGTCCAGGTCGGTTCACACGGCGATCCCGAGGTCCTCGCCCGCGCCTTCGACGGCGCTGACACCGTGTTCTGGCTAGTCCCGCCCGACCGGCGAGCCGCGAGCGTCGACGAGGCCTACTCCGGCTTCGCGCGCCCCGCCGTCGAGGCGATCCGCACCCACGGCGTCCGCCGGGTGGTATCGGTCAGCGCACTCGGCCGCGGCACCGCCTCCGCCGAACGAGCCGGACACGTCACCGCCACCCTGGCGATGGACGACCTCATCGCCGACACCGGCGTCGCCTTCCGCGCGCTGGCGAATCCGACCTTTATGGACAATCTGCTGCGCCAAGCGTCGGTGATCAAAGCACAAGGCACCTTCTACGACGTCCTGCCGCCGGATTACGCCGCCCCGACCGTCTGCACGCGCGACATCGCCGCGGTCGCTTCCCGGCTGCTGCTCGATCCATTGTGGACCGGCCGGGAAGAGGTCCCCGTGCTCGGCCCGGAAGACCTTTCGCCCGACCAGGAAGCCGCCATCATCAGCGAAGTGCTGGGGATTTCGGTCAAGTATCAGCAAATCCCGGTCTCCGCACTCGGCGCGCAGGTCCTCGCGAACGGTCACTCCGAGGCGATGGCACAGTCCATGATGGACATGGCGACCGCGAAGCTGAACCATCTGGACGAGGGCGTGGTCCGAACTCCGCAGCATGCCGTGGAAACGCCGACGACTTTCCGGCAGTGGTGCGAAGAATCCCTCAAGCCCGCGGTGAAAAAGGCCTGATCCGTCCTACCGCCCGCTGTGGGCAAGCCCGGCCAGGATGTGCTCCAGCCCGCGGCGAAAGGTCCGTTCGTAACGATCATCGGCATGCGGCGTTTCCGCTTCGACCATGATCCGGCTCAGATGCGGATAATCGCCGCTGCCGATGATCAAATCGCCGTACTGCGCCTGCGCCGCCAACCAGGTCGGCATGTCCGTTCCGGACCGCCGGGCCGTTTCCTGTTCGGCCAGTTCGTCGAGGACGTGGCCGCGGACGAACGTCAGCACCGTGCCCACCTGGGCCAAGACCTCGTCCGCGGCCAGGCCCAACTTGTCCACCGTCGCGTACGCCGCGTCCAACCACGCCAGACTGTTCGGCCCGAGCGCCGGACGAGTCGCGGGCATCGCGCCCAACCAGGGATGCCTTACCACCAGAGCCCGGTACTCCCAGGCGACCGCGCGCAGGTCCGCCCGCCAGTCCCCAGTCGGCGTCGGCGGTTCACGCTCCCCGAAAGCGGCGTCGATCATCAAGTCGAACAGCTCGTCTTTGGTGGCGATGTAGCGGTACAGCGTCGTCGTTCCGGTGCCCATCTCCGCCGCGACCCGGCGCAAAGACACGGCCTCAAGACCTTCCGCGTCAGCGACCCGGATAGCCGCAGCCGCGAGATCAGCCCGGCTGTGCGCCGGACGCGGTCCCCGGGCCCCGCGCTCCGGCCGCAGCCAGATCGGCGGCCGCACGTCGTCAACCATGGCCGACATTATTGCGAACACTGTGCGCGGTTCGCTAGAGTCGCCTTTATGCGAACACTGTGCCCGGGTAATCAGGCAGACCAGTGACCGAGTACCGCACCGGCTCGGTCACCTCCGCCGACGGAACCGTCATCGGATACCGCCAACTAGGCAGCGGTCCGGCCGTGCTCCTTCTGCACGGCGGCATGCAGGCAGCGCAGCACCTGATGAAGCTCGCGACCGCGCTTGCGGACGAATTCACCGTCTGCGTACCCGACCGGCGCGGCCGCGGACTCAGCGGACCGCACGGTGCCGAGTACGGAGTCGCGCGGGAGACCGAAGACCTGCGCGCCCTAGCTGAAGAAACGGGCGCGGCACGGGTTTTCGGCCTCAGCTCAGGCGCACTCATCGCTTTGCGAAGCGCCCTTTCCGTTCCCGAGATCAGCGCGGTCGCCCTGTACGAACCACCGCTCTCGGTCAACGGTTCGGTGCCGCTGGAGTGGGTGCCGCGCTACGAACGCGAACTCGCCCGAGGGCGGCTGTCCTCCGCATTGGCGACGGTTTTGAAGGGATTGGCGATCGAACCGGCGCTCAACCGGATCCCCCGCTTCGCACTGGTACCCCTGATGGCGATCGGCTCGCGCCTGCAACGCCGATCCAGCGCCGACGTGCCGATCCCAGCGCTCATCCCGACCCACCGCTTTGACATACAGTTAGTCGAGGAATTGGCTGACACCGCAAGGGATTACGCGGACTTGGGGGCGCGAGTCCTGCTGCTCGGAGGGAGCACAAGCCCGGCGTTCCTCCGTGTCGCACTGGACGAACTCTCCGCCACGATCCCGCACGCACAACGAATCACGTTCCCCGGACTGGGCCATTCCGGCCCAGACGACGACGGTTCCCCGGACCGGGTCGCCGAGGCTTTGCGCACTTTCTTCGCGGCTTGACTGCCCCGCCGCCAACCCTCGGCAGGCATCGGAAAGCGATGCAGCACCCGTGCCCCGCGGCGGCTCCCCTTCTCGCGCCGATGCGCTACGACCCCGCCTCCGCCCCCGCCCCCGCCAACGCGACACGGCTCGGCTCGGCTCACTAACGCGAGGCTGGTCTGCTCCTGGCAACGCGACAGGGGCTCGGCTCGCCAACGCGAGACTGCCGTGTTCCTGGCAACGCGACACGGCTCCACTCACCAACGCGAGACTGGCTTGTTCCTGACAACGCGACAGGGGCTCCACTCGCCAACGCGATACGAGCCCATCCGCCGACACGACCCCGTCCGGCAGCACGCGACACCAGCCAGTCCCGGCAAGGCGACCGGAGCCCGCCCTGGCGAAGCGATGCGTGCCCCGTCGCGGATCGGATCGCAGCCGAGGCGGTCACCAACCCGGCTCTCCCCCGCACGCCGCACCGCCCTCAATGGCACTCAGTGCACTTCACTTGCCGACCGGCAAGCGTCTCACCTGGGTTCGGCGTCGCGCAGCGCAGCGCCGATCCGGGTCACCACCTCGTGCAACGGCGTCGCAGTGCTGAGCACCGCCACCACCGTGCCCGGCTCCGTCTCGCCGGATGACTTCGCGCCGGACGTCCGGAACGCGTCCGCGACCAGGGTGAACGCCTCCGTCGCCGCGGCCTCGATGTCGTCGCGGCCGCCGCTGCGCAGCCAGCGTCGCAGAACATGGTTGTTGGCCGCCGCGATCGCCGCTGCGGCCACGGCGGCTCGGAGCGTCGCGGTCTCGTCGCCAGCCGCGGCGAAGCGGTCCTGGAGGTAGCGCGCGAGGACGCGCTGATAGCGGTCGACCGTCGCGACTTCCTTGTCCCGCAACGACGGCACCGTGCGAGTGAGACTGAATCGCTTGAGCGAGACGTCCAGCTCCGCGGCATAAGACTCCAGCACGAGCGACACTGCCGCGGTCGCCACTTCGATCGGGTCACGCGCCGGATCGGCGGTCTCGAAGACCTGCTCCATCTCGGCGACGATCTCGTCGTGATTGGCGAAGAGGACGTCGTCCTTGCTGTCGAAGTACCGGAAAAACGTCCGCCGCCCGACGCCCGCCGCCGCGGCGATGTCGTCGATGGTCGTCGCCTCGTACCCGTTGGCGGCGAAGAGATCCACGGCCGCCGTAGCGAGCGCACGACGCAACTGCCGCCGCCCGGCCGGCGTGGCCCCGACCCGGGTGCGCGGCGTCTCCGTCATTCCCGAACGGTAGCAGCCCGGGTTGCTAGTGGCACTGAGTGCCGTTAGCATGGGCAGGCACCCCATGCGAGCGGAAGGCGTCGACGATGACTCTCGACCAGCAACTGCGGCCCGACCACCACACCGGCCCAGACCCGGCAGACGCGTATTACGGCGGGGTGTTCGGCTGGTCCGTCCGACGGCAGGGCGGCGCGCGCCTGTTCCTGGCTTTGGAAAACGGCCTGTGCGCGGTGACCCTGCCGAAACTCACCTCGGGCCCGGTGCGCAACCACCTGTCCGCCCTGGGCTGCGAAGGCCCGTCCCTGATCCTCCCCACCCAGCACGGCCCGCGCCTGGCCATCCTCGCCGAAACCGACGGCGAACTGCTCCTGCGAGGCACCCTGCCGCCAGACGTAACCGTCCTGGACAGCGGCGCGCTCCTCCCCCTGCCGACCGGTCAGCAAGCCCCCGGAATGGGCCCGGAATGGCTGACCGCCCCCGACCCGAGGCACCGCTGGCTGCCGAGCGTGAGCGCAGTACTGGCCGGGGTGCGCCAGCGCCCCTGACCCTTCCCGCTCGCACGGCCTTCCCGCGAGCACGGTGCCAGAGACTCCGCCCACTCCCTCTCACGACACCTCTTCCGCGAGCTCCTTCCGCGCCCCACCTCACCTCGATTGAAGTCAATGAGGGGACCCCTCATTGACTCTGATTCCGTGAGGGTTCCCCTCACGCACCTCCCGCGCGCCGTGAAGGAGCCCTTCACGTACCTAGATTCCCTCAAGGAGCCCTTCACGGCCCCGCCCGCACCCCCGCTCGCACCTGATGCAGGATTTCGGCGCACCCACCGCACCCAACGCGGCATTCGGTGCATCCCACGCACCCAATGTGGCATTCGGTGCGTCACATGCACCCAATGCCACATTGGGGCGCTAAAACCGCCACCGCGAACCCGCCGCAACAACCCACCCAAGCCGCGTCCCGCCCGCCCCACCGCAGCCGATGCACCCAACGAGCCAAGGCACCCACACCCCCGCAACCCCGATACGCAGCCAAAAACACGGCGCGGGGGTGCTTGTCAAGGCATCTTTCCCGCCTTGACAAGCACCCCCGCGCCGTAGTCACAATCAGGCTGAGGGGTGGTGGGCCCCACCGAGAGCGCAATGTCGCCGCCAGGCGACGAGCCGAACGAGCCGCCCCAGGAAGCTCAAACACAAACCCCACCCAGGACAGCCGCAGCCTCCACAACCATCCCGTCCACCTCCCCCGCCAACCGCTCAATCTCCCCCCACCACCGCGAATCCCGCCCCGAATCCGGAATCAGCGAAGTCCCCACCAGCAACAACAACGTATCCACCTCGTACGCCCGATCCGCCAACCGCAACAACGGCACCGGATCCCCACCGGAATCCCCGGCAGCAAAACGACAAGCCGCATGCCCCAGCTCCCGGCACACCGTCCGCAACCGTTCCCGCACCGCGTCCGCGCGCGGGTCCGCTCGAGGACCGCCGGTCCGGATATTCCACGCCACCGAAAGCAGACAGCGCCCGGCATCGTCCATCGCCGTGTTCGTCACCGGGCGAGTCTGGAAGCACCCTCCCCGCCGCGGGTGACCCGACACGCGCGGCTCACCGCATCGAGTGAAGCAACCGCACCGTCGCGTCGAGCGGCAGGCGATCGTCCGCGGCGCGCGCGAGGAAATCCTTGATCCGCTGGCCATCCGGGGTCAGCGAATCCACGTCGTTGACTTCCGCGCTCGCCGCTTCCAACGTCCCCAGCCCGGCATTGTGGTGTGCGTCCCGGACCGCGTTCCGCAGCACCGCCAGTTCCGCCGCCGACGGTCCCCGCTTCTCCGCCCGCAGCCGCTCGACGATCCGGAGCACCTGCGGCGAATGCGCGGCCAGCGACTGCCGTCCGGCGAAGGACGCGACCATCCGCGGCGTCGCCCGCGTCTCGGCAGGCGGCGGTGGCACCTCGACCGCCTCGCCGACCACCCGCAGACTCTCCAACGCCGCAGCACGCCGGCGTTCACTCTCGCGCACGCGCGCGAGCGGATCCTTCCGCCGGGACGCGGCGATCGAGCGCGCATCCGCCCGGGCCCGCTCCCCCACGTCGGTCAGGCGCGAGCGCCGTTGGTACGTGCCCTCGTCGGCGGCCTGCTTGCGCCGGTTCGCGAGCCAGGCCTCGAAGGTCTGCCCGCGCCGGGGCGGCTCGCGCACCTCAGCCATGTCGGCGGCCGACTCGTCGGCGAACCAGGCCTTCATCCGCGAGCGGAGAAAGTCGCCCGGCTTCTCGCTCGCGCGGCGCGGCCGCTGCCGGGTCCCGTCCGGCAGCGCGCTCATCGCGATCAGCAGTGCGTCCGGGCAGTATCCGTTGGAGTACCAGAACTCCAGCTGCCGCTCGACGTCGTCGCGTTCCTCCCGCGTCAGCCGCTCGGACACCCAGCCCATGCGGCGGACCAGCACGCCCGTCGACTGGGCGCGTTCGCGCGCGTCGGCGGGCACGACCGTGGACGGCCACTCCTGATCCGCGATCCGCACCATGCCGCACCTCCCTTGCCGACGACGCCTACGTTATCCCCCCGCACCGACAATTACCCGGCCCGCCGCAGCACCGCCACCGTGTTCGCCGCCACGATCACCCCGATCGCCGCCCACGCGACGGCGTCGAGCCGCTGGTCCAGCAGCACCAGCCCGACGAGCGCGGCCATCACCGGGTTGACGCTCATGAACGCCCCGAAGAACTGCGTCGGCACCCGGCGCAATGCCATCAGATCGACGAGAAACGGCAGCGCCGACGACAGCAGCCCGGCGGTGAGCGCCGCCGCGAGCGCGCCGGGCATCGGCGGGTGGTGCAGCATCGCGAACACCCCGATCGGCACGTACAGGAGACCGGACACCCCGGCCGCGGCAGCCGAACCCGCCGCCCCGGGCAGGCGACGGCCGACGGTCCGGTTCAGCAGGATGTAGCAGGCCCAGCACGACGCGGCGACCAGCGCGAGCCCCATCCCGAGGTAGTCGGTGCTCGGCTGCGGCCGCATCAGCGCGCCGACCGCGACCGCGGCGGCCACCGCGCACGCCAGGTCCGTCCGGCGCCGGGAGCCGGCCAGCGCGATCGCCAGCGGGCCGAGGAATTCCAGCGTCACGGCCAGTCCGAGGCCGATCCGGTCGACCGCAGTGTAGAGAGACAGGTTCATCGTCGCGAACACCGCGGCCAAGGCGAGCACCGGCCACCACTGCCGCGCGGTGAAGGTCCGCAGCCGCGGCCGTCCGACCGCGAGCAGCACCACGGCCGCCACCCATTGGCGGACCGCCACCACGCCAGGCGGGCCGAGCACCGGGAACGCGAGCGCCGCGGTCGCCGCGCCGACCTGGTTCGACAGCGCGCTTCCGAGCAGCATCGCGGCGCCGGCCGCCCGGGCGTCGCCGCCGCGCGTGCGCGGAGCCAGTTCCGTAGTCGCCATGCGGTCGAGCATGCGACCGGCCGATCCATGCGCAAAATGCATTGACCGCATCAGCGATACGCTGGACGCATGGATCTGGAGCTGCGCCAGCTGCGCTGCCTCGTGACGATCGTGGACGCGGGCACGTTCACCGACGCCGCGCTGGAACTCGGCGTCTCGCAGGCGGCGGTATCCCGGAATCTGGCGTCGCTGGAACGGGTTCTCGGCGTGCAGCTGCTGCATCGCACCAGCCGGAGCCTCGAGCCGACGACCGCGGGCGTCCAGGTGCTCGCCCGCGCCCGGCATCTGCTCGCCGAGGCCGACGACCTCGTCCGCGAAGCGACCACCGGGCACACGCGGCTGCGCATGGGCCACGCGTGGTCGGCGATGGGCAGGCACACCGCGGAGTTCCAGCGTCGCTGGGCCGCCCGGTACCCGGACGTCGAACTGCTGCTCGTGCGCGCCAACACCGCGACCGCCGGGCTGGCAGAAGGACTCGTCGATCTCGCCGTGGTGCGCCACCAGGTGCCGTCGGGCAAGTACGCGCACGCGGCGGTCGGCCGCGAGGACCGCTACTGCGCCATGGCCGTCGACGATCCGCTCGCCGGACGCCGCACCGTCACGCTCGCCGATCTCGCGTCGCGGCTGCTGGTGATCGATCCGCGCACCGGCACCACTTCCGCCGAGCTGTGGCCGCCGGAAGCGCGCCCGCGGATCGAGTACACGCACGACGTCGACGACTGGCTGGCCGCCATCGCCACCGGCCGCTGCGTCGGCGTCACCCCGCATTCCACGGTGACGCAGTACCGCCGCGACGGCATCGTGTACCGCCGGGTCCGCGACGCGCCGCCGGTGCCGGTCCAGCTCGCGTGGCGCGCCCACGATCCGCATCCGGCCACGCACGCCGCGGTGGCGTTGCTCGGCGAGCTGTACCGGAAGCCGCCGAAAACCGCTTCCGCGCGCCCGCGATAGTCCACTGTGGATCTTGAACCCGGGGCGATCATTTTCCGTTGACGCGGCGGCGCGGGGCGGCAATGATGAAGTCGTCCAGCCACGAAAGGAACCACGGAATGCCGCGTCGCACCGAACGCATGCACCTGTCGGGCATTCCCGGCTCCGCGCCATGACGTGGCCTGCCACGCCGTGAGCGAGGAGCCGCCCGCCGGAACGCCGGCCGGGCGGCTTTTGCGTTCGCGGCCCGTTCAGCCCCGAAAGGAGGTGCCCGTCGCCATGGGAGTCCTGGTTCTCAATGCCGGCTACGAGCCCCTGCACACCGTCTCACTCCCCCATGCCATCCGGATGCTGGTCCGCCAGGTCGCGGTCGTCCACGAAAGCGACGGGCCGGACCTCGGCGTCTTCCCGCGGCCGAAGGTGGTGCGGCTGCTGCGCTACGTCGTGATGAAATGGCGCTATTCCGGGCCGCCGCGCTGGTCGCGTACCGGCGTGCTGCGGCGAGACCGGCACACGTGCGCCTACTGCGGGCGCCGGGCCACCACGGTCGACCACATCACGCCGGTGTCGCGCGGCGGTCCGCGCACGAGATGGCTCAACACCGTCGCGGCCTGCGGCGGATCGGCGCGCAGCTGCAACGCGCGCAAGGCCGACCGCACGCCCGCCGAAGCCGGGCTGACGCTGCGTTTCCCGCCGCGCGTCCCGCGGTGGGAGGAGCTGCATCCGCTGGCCGGACTGTCCACATGAGACTCACGCTAGGCTGTACCCCGTGAAGGGCTTGCTGCTGCGGCTGTCCGCGGTCGATTCCGGCGCGGAAACGGCGGTGCGCGTCATCGCGTATTTCGACGAGCTGATCGCCCGGCGCGCGACGCTGCCGGATTTGCTGCGCGCTACGGCTTTTCTCGCGGAATGCGCAGCCGGGATTCGCCGTGCGGACGGAACCGTGCTCCGGTACCGGCCGACCGGCGAACCCGGCGGCGACGGCCCGGTTCCGCCCGGCGCGGTCGTCGCGGACCTCGACGGCGCCGGGCGGGTCTGGCTGGAACGCGCGGGAGAACCGGGACCGCTCGACGACCTCGTGCTCGAACGGCTCGCGATTGCGGCGAAGGTGCTCAACCCGGTCGAACCGCCGCCTGCCGCACCGCATCTCGCCGACCCGGCGCTGGTCGAGCTGGTGCTGGGAGAACAGGCGGCGGACGAGGACCGGGCGCGGGCGCTGACCCTGCTCGGCCTGGACACCGCGCGCCCGCTGCGAGTGGTGGCGGTCGCTTCGGGCGAGGGTCGCGATGCCGGCGCGGACGCGGTCGCGCTCGTCGCCCGCGGCAAACCGCTCGGCGCGCGGGTGGCCGTGGTCGGCGGGGTGGCCGCGGTGCTGGTGCAACCGCGCGAGGGTCCGGATTCGGTTGTCCCGACGCTGAACGAGACGTTGGCGTTGCGGGCCAAGGACCGCACGCTGCCCCGGGTGGGAGTCGGCGACGCGGTGGACGGCCTCGAAGCCCGGCGATCGTGGCTGCAAGCCCGTCTGGCACAACGATTCGCGGCGACCGCACGGCCGTTGATCGTGCACGAGGACCTCGGCGCGGTGACGCTGCTGGCGGAGATCCCGGTCGAGCACCTGCGCGCGCAGCCGGACGTGCTGGCGTTGAACGCGCTCGCCGAGAGCGGCGATCTGGAAACGCTGGAAGCCTTCTGCCGCACGGGTTCCCTCCGCCAGGCGGCGATCGCGCTGCACCGGCACCACAGTTCGGTGGCGGCGCGGCTGGCGCACGTGGAGGACGCACTGGGATGGTCCCTGGACGACCCGGCGGGACGATTCCGGGCGCGGCTGGCGTTGGCGGCGCGGAGGTTGGCGAACAGCGAGATCTCGTGAGTGTCGATGCCGGTTCTCACCGGAACAGACACTCACGAGAACCCCGGCCTCAGCCCTCCTCGACCCCCAGCACCCGGGCCAGCACCGCCCGTCGCTCAGCGGTCTCCCGGCGGCTCACCGTCGCGTGCTGGATCACCCCGGAACCGTGGAATGTCCCCGGGAACAAGTGCAGTTCCGTAGGCACCCCAGCCGCCAAAAGGCTTTGTGCGTAAGCGATTCCCTCGTCGCGCAGCGGGTCGAACTCCATCACCGACACATAAGCAGGCGGCAACCCCGAAAGATCCGTCGCCCGGGCGGGCGCCGCATAAATCGGGACGTCCGAACCGCCGCGCTTGACCGCTTCGCCGAGGTAGTAGTCCCAGCTCGTCTCGGCGGCTCCGCGGTGCCAGATCGGCGTGTCCGCGAACCGGCGCATGCTGCCGGTCTCGAGGCGGTCGTCCAGTTCGGGCACGGCGAGGAACTGGAACGCGATCGCCGGGCCGCCGCGGTCGCGGGCCAGCAGGGCGAGCGCCGCGGCCAGTCCGCCGCCCGCGCTCACGCCGTACAGCACCACCTTTTCCGGGTCGATGCCCAGTTCGTCCGCGTGCTTGACCGACCATTCGAGCGCCGCGTAGCAGTCCTCCAGCCCGGCCGGGTACGGATTCTCCGGCGCGAGCCGGTACTCGACCGACACGATCACGACGCCGAGGTCCCTGGCCAGTTCGAGGTTGGCCGCGTGGTCGACCTCCAGGTCGCCCAGCGCGAAACCGCCGCCGTGGATGTCGAACACCAGCGCCTTCGTCGCGACGCGATCGGGCGTGTACACGCGGATCGGGATGTCGCCTTCGGGACCGGGCACGGACTCGTCGCGCGTGCTTACTCCGGTTTCGTCGAAGTCGCCCTGCATCGTGGCGATCAGCTCGGCCATGCCCGCCCGCGCGGCAGCGATGTCGTGAAGGTCGACCTCGGGCAGCATCGGGACCGCGGCGGCGATTTCGGGATCGAACGGATAACTCATCGACGGCCTCCGTCTTCCAGGGGAAGACTCCATCGTGCCGAAATCCCGGACCCGGCGGGCACCGCCACGCGTCGCGTACCGAACGCGTTCCTCCCGCCGACTGGCGCGTGCCCCGCCTCAGCGCCCCACTTTCTTCCAGATCACCACGATCCCGACGACCGCCACCAGCACCGCCCCCAGCACGATCAGCCCCTTCACGAACAGATCGTGCACGAGGTGCTGCAGCATCTCGTCCCCGTCGGCGAGCAGCACCGCGTTCACCGGCCGGACCGCTTCCGGCCCGGGTCCTCGTCCAGCCACCGCGCGGCGTGGCGCACGACCTCGCCGCCGACCCGCCCGCGCACTCCCCGCGCCCCGCGCCGGTCCATCGCCCTGGCCGCGGATTTCGCCAGCACCGCCGCGCCTTCGCGCACGCGCTCCCCCTTGCCGCGCCGCCTCAGCGAAACGATCAGCGCGAACGCGCCCAGCCCGACGACCACGACGATCCCGGCGATGATGCCGAACCGGATCAGCAGGATGTTCAGCACCGTCTCCACAGCGCACCCCTTTCTGTCACACCTGTGATACAAACCGTTTCTATCACGGCTGTGATATAAAAGTCCAGTGCCTAGAGTGGTGGACGGGGAAGAGCGGCGCGCGCACATCGCCGACGCGGTGCTGCGGCTGGCCGCGAAGGACGGGCTGCACGCGGTCTCGCTGCGCGCGGTGGCGGCGGAATCGGGCCTGAACATCGGTTCGGTGCGGCATTACTTCGACAGCCAGCACGCGCTGATGCGGTTCGCGATGCGCACCACGATCGACCGGACGACCGCGCGGCTCGTCGAACGCCGCGAGAAGATCGGTTCGCTGTCGGAGCTGCCGCCGGACGAGGCCGTCGACCAGCTCGCCGAGTTCCTGTCCGAACTGCTGCCGCTGGACGAACGACGGCGCACCGAGGTGACCGTGCTGGTCGAATTCCTGATGGCCGCGCGCGCCGACCCGGGTCTGGACGACCTGGCCCGGGAAGCGGTCCAGGGCACCGTGACGCTGGCCCGCCGCATCCTCGACGCCCAGGTCCGGAGCGGCCGCTTCGAGCCGAAGGACCCGGAAGTCGAGGCGCCCCGGCTGGCCGCGCTGCTGGACGGGCTCGCGTTCCGGGCCGTGCTGCAGCCGGGACTCACCTCGCCGGAGGAGTGCGTCGCCGTCCTTCGCGCGCATCTCGCCGAACTCGTCCGACCGGTGGGTGACACCCAGGTGTGAGCGGCGCGGAGACCGGGTAACCGGCGGAACTGGAGCGGTTCCAGATCCCGGGGAGGACTCCGATGCCGGACTCGGCGGCGACGCTGCGAGCGGCGGGCCTGCGCGTCACCAAACCGCGGCAAGCCGTGCTCGGCTGGCTCGGCGAGCATCCGCACGCGACGGTCGAGGCGATCGCCGCGGGCGTGCGCGAAAGCCTGGGCAGCGTGTCGATCCAGGCGGTCTACGACGTGCTCGCCGCGTGCGGCGACGCGGGTCTCGTCCGCCGGATCGAGCTGTCCGGGCATCCGGCGCGGTTCGAACGGCGGACCGGCGACAACCACCACCACGTGGTGTGCCGCCGCTGCGGCCGGGCCGAGGACGTCGACTGCGTCCGCGGCGAGGCCCCCTGCCTCACGCCGCACGACCGGCGCGGGTTCGCCGTCGACGAGGCCGAGATCGTCTTCTGGGGTCTGTGCCCGGACTGCTCCGGCGTTTCCGACCACCACGAGGAGCTCGCGAGATGACCGAAGAACCGAAACCCCCGGCGACCACCACGGACTCCGGGATCCCGGCCGAGAGCGACGAGCATTCGCTCACCGTCGGACCGGGCGGCCCGATCCTGCTGCAGGACCATTACCTGATCGAGCAGATGGCGCAGTTCAACCGGGAACGGGTGCCGGAGCGGCAGCCGCACGCGAAGGGCAGCGGCGCGTTCGGGCACTTCGAGGTGACGAACGACGTCAGCCGCTTCACCAAGGCGGCGGTGTTCCAGCCGGGCACGAAAACCGAGATGGCCGCCCGGTTCTCCACGGTGGCCGGCGAACGCGGCAGCCCGGACACCTGGCGCGACCCGCGCGGGTTCGCGCTGAAGTTCTACACCTCCGAGGGCAACTACGACCTCGTCGGCAACAACACCCCGGTGTTCTTCATCAAGGACCCGCTGAAATTCCAGCACTTCATCCGGTCGCAGAAACGCCGCGCGGACAGCAACCTGCGCGACCACGACATGCAGTGGGACTTCTGGACGCTGTCCCCCGAATCGGCGCACCAGGTCACCTGGCTGATGGGCGACCGGGGGATCCCGCGCACGTGGCGGCACATGAACGGCTACAGCTCGCACACCTACATGTGGGTCAACGCCGCGGGCGAGAAGTTCTGGGTCAAGTACCACTTCAAGACCGACCAGGGCGTCGAGCACTTCACCCAGCACGAGGCCGACCAGATGGCGGCCGCGGACACCGACTACCACACCCGCGACCTGTTCGAGGCCATCGCGCGCGGCGACTACCCGAGCTGGACCCTGCACGTCCAGGTCATGCCGTTCGAGGACGCGAAGACCTACCGGTTCAACCCGTTCGACCTGACGAAGGTGTGGCCGCACGGCGACTACCCGCTGATCGAGGTCGGGAGGATGACGCTGAACCGCAACCCGACCGACCACCACGCCGAGATCGAGCAGGCCGCGTTCGAGCCGAACAACATGGTGCCCGGCATCGGCCCGAGCCCGGACCGGATGCTGCTGGGCAGGCTGTTCGCCTACGCCGACGCACACCGGTACCGGATCGGCGCGAACTACAAGCAGCTTCCGGTGAACGCCCCGCACGCGCCGGTGCACAGCTACAGCAAGGACGGCGCGATGCGCTACACGAAGGTCTCCGACCCGGTGTACGCGCCGAACTCCAAGGGCGGCCCGCGCGCGGACACCGAACGCTACGGCACGCCCGCCGGCTGGCACGCCGACGGCGAGATGGTCCGCTCGGCCTACGTTGACCACGCCGAGGACGACGACTGGACCCAGCCGGGCACGCTCGTGCGCGAGGTGCTGAACGACGCCGAGCGCGAGCGGCTGGTCGACAACATCGTCGGGCACCTGCTCAACGGGGTGACCGAACCGGTGCTGAAGCGGGCCTTCGAGTACTGGCACAACGTGGACAAGGACCTCGGCGACCGCGTCGAGTCCGGCGTGCGCGCGAAGCAGGACGAGAAGGACCCGAAGGCAGCCGAGCAGGCGAACCCGGCCCGGGAGAGCATGCAGCGCAAGGCATAAGGCGATCCCGAAAGCGGCGGTGCCGATTCCGGCCGGCGCCGCCGCTTTTGTGTCCTCTGTGGACAGCCGAAAAACCGTGCGGCGATTCGCGGCCGCCTGGGTAGAGTGCGCGGACATGGGGCATTTGGAGGCCGCGCATCTGCGCCACGTGCTGCCCGACGGGCGTCCGCTGCTCGGCGACGTCTCGTTCCGGGTCGGCGAGGGCGCGGTCGTCGCGCTGGTCGGCCCCAACGGCGCGGGCAAGACCACGCTGCTGCGCATGCTGTCGGGAGAGCTGAAGCCGGACGAGGGCTCGGTCACGGTGTCTGGCGGGCTGGGCGTGATGGCACAGTTCGTCGGGTCGGTGCGCGACGAACGCACGGTGCGCGATCTGCTGGTTTCGGTTGCCCCGCAACGGGTTCGCGACGCCGCACTGGCGGTCGACGCGGCTGAGGAGCGGCTGCTGGAGGTCGACGACGAGGCCGCGCAAATGCGGTACGCGCAGGCGCTCAGCGACTGGGCCGAAGCCCGCGGATACGAGTTCGAGACCACGTGGGACATGTGCACCACCGAGGCGCTCGGCGTGCCGTTCGACCGCGCGCGCTGGCGGCTCGTGCGCACGCTCAGCGGCGGCGAGCAGAAACGCCTCGTGCTGGAGGCGCTGCTGCGCGGGCCGGACGAGGTGCTGCTGCTGGACGAGCCGGACAACTATCTGGACGTGCCCGGCAAACGCTGGCTCGAAGCCCGGCTGAAGGAAACCCGCAAGACCGTCCTGTTCGTGTCGCACGACCGCGAACTGCTCGCGCGAGCGGCGGACAAGATCGTGAGCGTCGAGCCTGGCGGCGACGGCGCGGACGCCTGGGTGCACGGCGGCGGTTTCGCGACGTATCACGAGGCGCGGCAGGAACGCTTCGCCCGCTACGACGAACTGCGCCGCCGCTGGGACGAGAAGCACGCCCAGCTCAAACGGCTGGTCCGGGACATGCAGCAGTACGCCGCGCGCAGCGACGAAATGGCGTCGCGGTACAAGGCGGCGCAGACCCGGCTGCGGAAGTTCGAGGAGGCCGGGCCCCCGCCGGAACCGCCGCGGCCGCAGGACATCCGGATGCGGCTGCGCGGGGGCCGCACCGGCGTGCGCGCGGTGACCTGCGAGAACCTCGAACTCACCGGGCTGATGAAGCCGTTCTCGCTGGAGATCTTCTTCGGCGAGCGCGTCGCGGTGCTCGGTTCGAACGGCTCCGGGAAGTCGCATTTCCTGCGGCTGCTCGCGGGCGGCGACGTCGCGCACACCGGCGGATGGAAGACCGGAGCCCGCGTCGTGCCCGGCCATTTCGCGCAAACGCACGCGCGTCCGGAGCTCACCGGCCGCACGCTCGTCGACGTGCTGTGGACCGAACACGCGGCCGACCGCGGCGCGGCGATGGCGGCGCTGCGCCGGTACGAACTGCACCGCCAGGGCGAGCAGGCGTTCGACCGGCTGTCCGGCGGACAGCAGGCGCGGTTCCAGATCCTGTTGCTGGAACTGGCCGGAACCACCGCGCTGCTGCTGGACGAGCCGACCGACAACCTCGACCTGGAATCGGCCGAGGCGCTGCAGGACGGGCTGGAGTCGTACGAGGGCACGGTGCTCGCGGTCACCCACGACCGCTGGTTCGCGCGCTCGTTCGACCGCTACCTGGTCTTCGGCTCGGACGGCGTGGTGCGCGAGACTCCGGAACCGGTCTGGGACGAGCGGCGGGTGGAGCGGGGTCGCTAACCCTTGCGCAGCAAGGCATCCAGCTCGCGCACCAGCTCCCCCGCCCGGCCCCGGCCGCCCGGAGCCGCCGGGTACCGCGACAGAACCCGCACTACCACGGGATCAGCCGCCGGATGCTGCGGGGTCAACCCGGCCAATTCGCAGGCATACGCCGCATGACCGGCCGAGCCGAGGATGTGCCACACCTGGGTCGCCTTCGCGAGCGGATGCAGATACGCCGCACCGGCAGCGGCGACCGCGGCCCGGGCAGCCTCGCTCGCCGCGGCCTGACCGGCGTCGCGGGCTTCCTGATACGCCCGCTGCGCCGCCCACGCACCGTCGCGAATCGCCTTGCCGCGCTGAGCTCCCTGAGCAAACGCCCGGGCGGCATCGATCGCCTCGTGCGGACGCCGATCGCCTGGACGGGCTTGTTCGAAGATCGGCAGCGCGGGTTCCGCACAAGCCACCGCGTAGGCCGTCACGGCACGAAGCTCGGAGAGGTCGAGTTCGATCATGTGCTTGAACTGTATCGTTGAACCGCCGGTTGGCAGTTCGACGCGACTTCCGGCAGGAATGCCCAGCAGAACCCTCAACCGGGGAAGGACGGCAGTGGACGAGCGGAGGGCGTGGTCCGAAGCCGACAAGGCGGCCTACCGCGAGTTCGTGCGCACCCACCACCCGGACGTCGGCGGCGACCCGGACGAGTTCGCCGCGGGGCTCCGCAAGTTCCGGCGCGATGAAAACGCCGCGGGGACCGAACCGGTCCCGCGCGGCGAATCCTTGGTGTTCGTGCGCCGGAGCCGAGGGCTGCCCCGGCTCCTCGACGCGTTGACCGAGCGCAGGCGGCGGAAGCGGAATCCGCGCGTGCGCTAGCGCGTCACATCCCGCCGGTCAGCGCCTGCAGCCCGAGGCTCGACGCGGCGACCGCGATCCACAGGATGGCTCCCATCAGCAGCGGCTTGTGTCCCGCCTTGCGCAGGTCGGACGGCTTGAGCGCGAGGCCGATCCCGGCGAGCGCCATGGTGATCAGGAAGGTGCCGAGCGTCGACAGCGGCGCGTGCCACGATTCCGGGATCCAGCCCGCGCTTTCCACCGTCGCGGCGGCCAGGAAGCCGATCAGGAACGGCGGCACCAGCCGGTGCCAGGGCATGGCGCGCAAGGAAACCCGGCCGCCGGACTGCTTGCGCGCGGCGAGCACGGCGAGGAACAGCACGATCGGGATCAGCGTGAGCGTGCGGGTGAGCTTCACGACGAGGCCGTACGAACCGGCGTCGCCGCCATACGCGTAGGAAGCCGCGACGACGGAAGACGTGTCGTTCACCGCGGTTCCGGCCCACAGGCCGAACGCGTGCGGCGACATCCCAAGCGCGTGCCCAAGCGGCGGGAACAGCAGGACCGCGGCGACATTGAAGGTGAAGATCGTGCCGAGCGCGTAAGCGATGTTGGCTTCCTTCGGCTTCAGCACCGCACTGGTCGCCGCGATCGCCGACGCACCGCAGATGCCGGTGCCGACGCCGATCAGCGTCTGCGTGTCCCCGCGGACGCCGAGCAGCCTGCCGAGCACCCACGCGCCGCCGAGCGCGACCGCCAGGGTGCCGAGCATCACCGGCAGCGACTGCCCGCCGACGTGCACGACCTGCTGGATCGAGAGTCCCGTGCCCAGCACGACGATCGACAGCTGGAGCACCGGCCGCGACGCGATCGCGTAGCCCGGGCTGAACCGCCAGCCGCGCAGCCCCGGCACGACCGCGCCGGCGACCGCGCCGAGCAGGATCGCGAGCACCGGCCCGCCGACCACCGGAACGAGCTTGCCGCCCGCCGTCGCCACCGCCGCGACCAGCAGCGCGACCGCGAGCCCCGGCACCGGGCGGGCGAGCTTGGCCCGCCACTGCACCGTCGCGCGCGTCGCTCCGAGCGTCGCGCCGGTCACCGGTTCACTCCTGTGCGCACTACTGGCCTCCTCCGTAATGTACGTACATTTAATCTAAGAGCTGTCCGTACATTTGGCAAGCGGTAGTGTTCCCGGCATGGGCGAGGCAGAGCTGGTCCGCACCGGCGGACAGCCGCTGTGGCGGCAGTTGCAGCAGCGACTGCTGGTGCGCATCCGCGCCGGGGAGTTCGACAGCGCGTTCCCCGGGGAGCTCGCGCTCGCCGACGAATACAGCGTCAGCAGGCAGACCGTCCGGCAGGCGCTGCGGGAACTGCGCGCGGACGGCACGCTCATCGCCGAACGCGGACGCCAGCCCCGCGTCGCCGCGGCCGCGGAGATCCAGCAGCCGCTCGGCGCGCTCTACAGCCTCTTCGCCGCGGTCGAGGAGGCCGGGCTCGACCAGCACAGCGTCGTGCGCCGGCTCGACATCCGCGCGGACGCGGTGGTCGCCGAACGGCTGTCGCTGGAGGGCTCCACTCCCCTGCTGTACCTGGAACGCGTGCGGCTGGCCGGAAACGACCCGCTGGCCGTCGACCGGGTGTGGCTGCCCGCCGACCTCGCCCGGCCGCTGCTGGAAGCGGATTTCCAGCACACCAGCCTGTACGGCGAACTCCACCGCCGCACCGGCGTCCGGCTCGACCACGGCGAGGAGCAGATCCGCGCCGTCGTGCCGACCCGGGCCGAACGCACCCTGCTCGGCTGCGGCGAAACCGTCGGCGCGTTCTCCATCGGACGCCTCGGCACCAGCGCGGGCAAACGGATCGAATGGCGGCACACGCTGGTGCGCGGCGACCGGTTCGCGCTCACCGCGGAGTTCTCCGGGCGCACCGGGTACCGGTTGGTCACCACGGGGGCACTTGCCGGAACCCGCTGACCCGGCGGGCGCCGGGTCGCTACGCTCCGCGCATGTCGATCTTCGCGCGGATTCTGCAGGTCTTCTTCATGGTCGCCGGGCTGGCGAGCATCGGTGTCGGGCTGATCATGGTGCTGATCGCCAAACCCCATTGGTACTGCGAGGTTTCTCGCAACGGGGAGGCGACCACCTGGTGCTACGAGAACGACCTCGAGGCGCTGACCAGCTATCACCTGTTCTGGTTCGTGCTCGGCCTCGCGCTCGAGATCATGGCCGTCGCGGTCGTCGCGGGCGCACGCCGCAGGACCGTCGAAAACCTGCTGATGTCGATGAACTCCCCAGCGGCCGCGCCGACGTTCTCCAGCTCGCTGCCGCCCGCCCCCGGTCCGTACCCCGGCTACCCGCAGCAGCAGCCGCCGTACCCGGGGCAGTAGCCCAGGAACTCAGCCGATCCGGATCCCGGCCAGTTGCGTGCCCTGCGCGACCAGCGTCCCGGCGCTGTCCCAGACGTGGCAGGACTCGTCGACCCGCCCGTCGCCGATCAGGTGAGCGCGGTGCAGCACGCGCACCGGGCCGGGTGCCGGATGGGCCCGCACGTAGGCGGTCAGTTCGAGCGTCGGCACCCAGCCGGACGGCGCGACGTCGAGGGTCGCCGGAGGCAGGGCGTCGACGGCGAACAGCAGGCTGAGCGGGTCGAACGGCTCGTCGCCGGGCAGCGCCAGCAGGGCGCGCAGTTCGCCGCGGCCGCTGGGCCCGTCGGCGAGCGGGCGGTCGAAGTACACGTCGATCTCGTCGCGGATGGCGATCGGGATGCCGGACGACAGCACGTCCGGGCCCCACGGCTCCTCCGGGAACGGCCCGAACTCCGGCTGCGGCACGCCGTCCTGCCAGAACGGTTCGGCCGCGCCGAGAACGCCCAGCGTCAGCAGGGCCTCGACCTGCGGCACGCCGTCCTTGAGCAGCCGTCCGCGCAATTGGGTCGCGGACCGGCCGGTGCGCAGCACCTCGACCTCGATCTCCGCCGGCCCCGGTTCGGGCGAGCGCAGGTAGTGCGCGCTGGCGGCGAGCACGTCCGGATGCCCGGAAACGACGGTCGCCGCGCGCGCGATGGTCGCCAGCAGGTATCCGCCGTTCGGGCGGCCGCCGATGGTCCACGCCGGGCTGAGGTCGACGCTGAACTCGGTGTCCGAACGCTGCTTGACCGCCGACACCGCGGCGAAGGTCGTCGTGCTCACGGGTCCCTCCAGGTGAGTTGCTTCCCGCAACCTACCTGCTAGGCCGTTCGGACGTCCCGGGCACTGAGACTCACGCCACCCGTTCTGTCCCCGCTCGCCGAATTTCCCGGCAAGATGACGCGAAACGTGTCGAGGACGGCGCGCGGGTTCCGTTCCCTTGATGAGCCCGCCCGGAAGCGGCGAGCCGGAACCTGGAGGAAACGTTATGCCGAAGTACATGCTGCTGCAGACCTACGCCCAGGGCGAAGACTGCGACGCGCCGCTGCCGGAATGGGCCCCGGAGGACATCCGCGCGCACATCCAGTTCCAGCACGTGCTGAACGCCGAGCTGACCGAGGCCGGGGAACTCGTCGAGGCGGAGGGTCTGGCCGGGCCGGAAGCGGCGAAGACCGTGGTCGCGGACGGCAAGGGCGGCGCGGTCGTCACCGACGGCCCGTTCGCGGAGGGCAAGGAACTGCTGGCCGGATACCGGGTGGTGGACGTCGAGTCGGAGGCGCGGGCGCTGGAGATCGCGACCCGGGTTTCGGCCGCACCCGGCCCCGAAGGCGCGCCGCTGCGGGTGCCGATCGAGGTGCGCCAGGTCATGAGCGCACCGGAGGTGTGATGCCGCGGGCCGAGGTCGAGGACCTGGTGCGCACGCTCGCGCCCCAGGTCCTCGCCGTCCTCGCGCGCCGGTCCGGCGATTTCGGCGCGGCCGAGGACGCGACGCAGGAAGCCCTCCTCGCCGCGGTGCAGCACTGGCCCGTCGAGGGGATTCCGGAGAATCCGCGCGGCTGGCTGCTGCAGACCGCCAGCCGCCGGATCATCGACATTTTCCGCAGCGACCAGGCCCGGCGGCGGCGCGAGGACACCGTCGCCGCCGAGCCGCCAGGCGCCGAAGTGCCGGACCGGGACGACACGCTGACGCTGTTGTTCCTGTGCGCGCACCCGTCGCTGACGTCGGCGTCGGCGATCGCGCTGACGTTGCGAGCGGTAGGCGGCCTGACGACCGCGGAGATCGCCAGCGCGTTCCTCGTGCCGGAAACCACGATGGCGCAACGGATCAGCCGGGCGAAGGCGAAGATCAAGAAGTCCGGGCTGCCGTTCCGGATGCCCGCCGCAGACGAGCGGCAGGCGCGGCTGCGGTCCGTGCTGCACGTGCTGTACCTCGTGTTCAACGAGGGCTACACGAGCAGCGGCGGCCGCCGTCTGCACCGCACCGAACTCTCCGCCGAGGCGATCCGGCTGGCGCGGCTGCTGCACGCCGCGCTGCCGGACGACGGCGAAGCGGCCGGTTTGCTCGCCCTGATGCTGCTCACCGACGCCCGCCGGCCGGCCCGCACCGGACCGGACGGCGACCTCATCCCGCTCGCCGACCAGGACCGGTCGCGGTGGGACCGTTCGCTGATCCGGGAAGGCGTCGCGCTGATCACCGCCGCGCTGACCCGCGACGGCATCGGCGAATACCGTCTCCAGGCCGCGATCGCCGCAACGCACGACATCGCGTTGCGGGCCGAAGACACCGACTGGCCGCGCGTGCTCACGCTGTACACGCGGCTCGAGGCGCTGACCGGCAATCCGGTCGTAACGCTCAACCGCGCGATCGCGACTGCGATGGTGCAGGGACCGGACGCCGGGCTGACCATGCTCGCCGGACTCGACGACCGGCTCCCTGACCACCACCGCCTCGCCGCCGCCCGCGCCCACCTGCTGGAGCTGGCCGGCGAACGGGAGGAAGCCGTCCGGCACTACACCGCGGCCGCCGCCCGTACCGGAAACACCGCTGAACAGCGCTATCTGACGCTGCGCGCGGCCCGTCTGCGCGCCGGCCATTCCACAAGTCGCTCGCCGATCGGCACCGAGTAGTATCAGGACACTTCACGAGCGGAGCGCACCATGGCGAGCATCGAAGACGCCCGTCGCCGGACCGGGTACGACGTCACCGAGACGACTGTCGACGACGTGCTGTCCGCCCTGCGCTCCGCCGAACCGCCCGTGCCGGACGCCGGGGTCGTCTGGTGGCTGTACGCGGGCCGGAAGCCGCGGACGCCGTACCTGGTCGCCGGTGTGCGCGGTGCGCGAGGAAGCCTGGCGTGGCACGAAAACGGCGAGACTTTCCTGCCCGCGGACGGCGTCGGCGAGGAGCCGGTCGACTATTACAGCCTGCAGGGAGCGCACTTCCCGCAGCCGTCCGGCAGCGAGGTTTCCGCCGAGGAAGTGCTGCGCGCCGTGCGGGAACTGTGCGAATCCCAGACGCGACCTGCCTGCGTTTCCTGGAAGCCCGCGTAACTTCTGTCCACAGTGGACTGCTTAGCGGCGTGCGAAGTCGACCTGGTGCGCCCGCGCCCACTCCCGGAATGACGTCGCTCGCCCCGTGAACCGTTCCGCCGTGTTGTTCACCGGCGCAAGACGGCCCACTGCCGCCTCCTCCACGTCCATCAGGTGCTCCAGGACCGCTGCGGGCATCCACTCCGGACGCCGCGCCAGCGCCTCACTCCGCGTTTCGGTCGCCACTTCGATCGAGCGACCCAGCTCCTCCGCCAGGGTCTCCACGATCGCACGCAGCGTCATCGACTCCGGCCCGGTCACCGTGAGCATCCGCCCTGGATAGCTACGCTCTGTGAGCAGTTTCGCGGCCACTGCCGCCACGTCCGCCTCGGCCGTCGGCGTGAACTGCGATTCCGGGGAGACGAGCCGCACCGGTCCCCCGTCCCGGATCGCCGCGCCCCAGTCGCGCCGGGTGTTGCCCATCAGCCAGCCCGGGTACAGCACCGTGAACGGCAATCCGGACTCCGCGACCGCCGTCTCCGCGGGCAAATGCCCCCGCCGGATCGGATTGTCCGCCGCCCCCTCGTAGACGTCCGGTGACGACAGCAGCACGACGTACGAAACTCCGGCTTTTCTCGCTGCCGCAAGGAAATCCGCCGCACCATTCGGTCGCGTCGGATACAGGAAGATCGCGTCCACGCCGCGCAGCGCGTCCTCGAACCCGCCCTCCGCCGCGAGATCCACTGACACCGCGTCTGGCAGATCGAGTGTGGCCGCATCGCGCGCCGACCCGCGCACCTCGTGCCCGCCCTCGCGGAGCACCCGGACGACCTCGCTCCCGACATTCCCGCGCGCCCCCGTCACCAGGATGGTCATCCCACACTTCCTTTGCTGTTAAATTAACTTTGTTTGCAAAGCTATAGCCGTGACTCAGTGCTGTCAACCTCCCGCGTCCGGTACACGACCGGGCGAGATCGTTGTATGGATCGTGTACGGATCCCCCCGACACTCCGGCAGTTCGATTCGGACGAGTGAAGGGAGATCCGTCGTGGTCGGGAATGTGACGGTCCGGCGCACGGTCGCCGCACTGCTCGCCGCGGGGGCGGTCACCGCAGTCGCGACGCCGGTGAGCGCCGCCGAAGCCACCGCCTGGCGAGCCGATCTGTCCTCAGTGGACAGTGACGACGTCAACGTCGCGGCGGCCAGCGGCGCACTCACGCTGCGAGACGCCGCGTGGAGACCCGCCGACCGGGCCGCGGGCAGCGAGGGCTACCTGCTCTCCGCAGAACGACGCCTGCCCGCGCCGGTGAACCGAGTAGCCGCAGAGATCTCCGCCGACGCCCCGCAGGGCACCACGGTCGACGTCGACGTCCGCGGCCGCTCCGGCGCCGACGACTGGACCGAATGGACCCCCGCCGGCACCGCACTCCCGCGGGCGGTGAACGTCGTACAGACCAGGATCACGCTGTCCAGCACCACCGCCGCCCGCCCCACCGTGCGCGAGGTCGACCTGACCGGTTCGCTGTCCCCGCAAGCGAACGCCATCGTCGCGTCCACCCCGCTGACCTACACCATCTATGCCACCCGCGAAGGCCTCACCGGCCACACCACCGCGAACGGCCACGTCATCGCGAGCAACGACCACTTCGTCGCGCTGCCGTCCGGAAAAGCCTTGTCGCCCAAGGGAACCGGCAACTACACCGTGCGAGTGTGCAAGACGGACAACAGCCGCTGCGAATACGCGCCGGTCTGGGACGTCGGCCCGTGGAACACCAAGGACGACTACTGGAACCCGTCCTCGGTGCGCGCGGAGTACAAGGACCTGCCGCAAGGCCAGCCCGAGGCCTACGCCGCCTACCACAACGGCTACAACGGCGGCCGCGACGATCTCGGGTACAAAGTGGGCAACCCCGCGGGCATCGACCTGGCCGACGGCACCTTCAACTCGGGAGTCGGCCTGGGCGACAACGGAAACGTGAAGGTCACCTACCTGTGGACGGGCTCCGCCGCGGCGACCGGTCTGGTGCAGACGGCAGGCGACCCGGTGAACGTCCGGTCGGGCGCGCACACGACCTCGTCGGTGAAGGGCCTGGCGGCGAACTACGCCAAGGTGAACATCGAATGCTACGTCAACGGGGACTCGGTGACCGGGAAATTCGGGACGAGCAAGATCTGGGACCGGATCGGGCCTGGGCACTACATCTCGGACACGTATGTGAAGACCGGCTCGGACAAGCCGGTGGCTCCGCTCTGCTGAGGTCCTGGGGGTGCCGGTGCGGGGTCTGGGGCTGACTCCGCACCGGTGGCTCCCGTTCGCGTGTCCGTTCTGCCGAATTGATCGCGGGTTGCCGGTGGACTTCAGACCGGGTCGCGCCAAACGGCTCTGGCCAGGCCTTCCCGCAGGCCATCGATCGAGCACTCCGCTCCTGGGCAGTTCCTCGCCAACGACCCCGCCGTCGCCAGATTTCGCTCCGAGAACCCCGCCTGCTTCCCTCGCTCCCGGCGGGTCGCGTCTCCGAATTCCGTTTCCCTGAGCCGTTCTTCGCCCTGTTCCCGTCTCTCCGCAAGCCTTCTCTCCACGCACCGTCCGCGATCCCTTGGCCCGAGCCGTGTTCGGGAAGCAATCCCCCTCAGCCGCCGCGGGAGTCCGGATCCGGGCTCCCGCGGTTTCCACCCGGTTCAGCGACGGTTTTCCCCTCAACCGCCGGTTAAAGTGGTCTTCGTGCGCTGCCGCAGCCGAGGGGGTCCGCCATGCCACGCCGATTCGCATTCATCGTCGCCGTCGTCCTGTCCGTCATCAGCCTGAGCACATCCGCTGCCGGGGCCGTACCGACCGTCATCGGGGGAGAAAAAGCTTCCCTGGCACAGCATCCGTACGCGGTGTACTTAGTGGACAGTCACGGAACCCAGTTCTGCGGCGGCGTCATCGTCAGCCGCACCGCGGTCGCGACCGCCGCGCACTGCGCCGCCACCGTTCCGATCGGCGAGCTCCGCGTAGTCGCCGGACGGGAAGACAAACGCAGCCAAGACGGAGTCGTCCGCGCGGTGTCCGCCGCCTGGCAACACCCGGATTTCCGTACCCCGCAACAAGGTTCGGACATCGCCGTCCTGACCGTCCGCGGCTCGCTCCCCTACCGCCCCGCCGACTTGGCCCGCGATCCGAGCCGCTACCCCGCCGGAACCAACGCCACCGTCCTGGGCTGGGGCCGAACCGCCGACGGCGGCGACCGGTCGGACTACCTGCGTCAAGCCACCGTCCCCGTGGCCGACGACTCCTTCTGCCACACCGCGTACCCGGAATACTCCGCGACGAGCATGCTGTGCGCCGGCTACCCGAACGGCGGCATCGACGCCTGCAAAGGAGATTCCGGAGGCCCACTGGTAGTCGGCGACACGGTAGTAGGCATCGTCTCCTACGGCGACGGCTGCGGAAAGCCCGGCAAACCCGGGATGTACACCAGGGTGACGTCCTTCGCTGACGACATCGCCGCCCACGCCGGACTCAGCTGAACCCGCGCGCCCAACCGACACCCCGTTGCCCGGACCGACGCTCCTGTCCGCCACGGCGAAATTGCCGGTGCGCGGAAACCGCTCATGCGACACCGCAGCAAGTCCATTCTGAGGCAGGTTGTCCACCGTCTGTCACACGTCGAACGCACGGCCCCGGCGATCGCCACAACCCCGTGACGCACACCGACGACCGGACCGGGTCGCTCCACACGGAAGGAACAGCAGAACCCACGCGACTCCCTGAGCACGGCAAGGTAAAGTCCAAGACATGACGTCGCCGAAGGCCAGCAGACGGTAGCCGCCCAGCAGCAAGCTGGGCGGCGGAGTGACGGGTGCCGGACTTGCTGCGGATTGGGCTGACCAGCTAAAGCTTCACCACAAACGCCGTGCTGTTGGGTTGTGCCCTGAGCAGGTTCTCGTGAGTGTTGCCGCCGGTTCTAACCGGCATCAACACTCACGACTGCCAAGCGCACCGACGGCAAGGTCTGCCAGCCAGCGCCAAGCCTGCGCGCGGTGGCCATACCGTGGTGAAGTCTGACGCCGCAGGCAAACCTCGCCGTTCGATACGCGTTCTGGCGAACGCTTGGGCACAGCAGAGCTGCTGGCAAAGCACACTCGGCCCCACGGCACCGCCAAGCGGGCTCAGTGCCACGGCACCGCGGGCAAGGCACTCTCGCACGCGGAGCACCGCTGGCAGAACGTGCCTGGCACCGCGGGCAAAGCACACTCGGCACCGCAGCACCGCCGAACGAGATCGGCACCGCAGCACCGCTGGCAAACTCGCTCGGCATCACAGCACCGCCGAGCGAGTTCGGTGCCGCAGCACCGCCGAGCGAGCTCGGCATCGCGGGCAAAGCACGCTCGGCACTGCTGCACCGCCGACCGAGTTCGGTGCCGCAGTACCGCGGGCGAAACGCGCTCGGTGCCACAGCACCGAGTGAGCTCGGCACCACGGCACCGCAGGCAGAACGCGCTCGACACCGCAGGACCGCTGGCCGAACACGCTTGGCACCGCAGCACTTGGGCGAAGCCTGCTCACGATCCGTCCCGCCGCGGCAAAGTTTCGCCCCGCGCAACTGCAGCCAAGCGCCCAGCCCACCGCGCGTGCTGCTGCCCGCGAGCCCAAGGCACCCCACTCCGCAAACGAACCGTCCTCAATCCTCTGGCGTCCTCGACGCCAACAGCCGTTCGGAGTCGATTCCCTTGCCTCCCATAATTTTCCTCCTAGCGAGCGCAGTCTTCGCCCAAGGCACCTCGGAGTTCGTCCTCTCCGGGCTCCTCCCCCAGATCGCCGCGGCCACCGGTGTCTCGCTCGGCACCGCCGGGTTGCTCACGTCTCTCTTCGCGGCCGGAATGGTCGTCGGCGCGCCGGTTCTCGCGATGCTTGTCAGCAAACTCGCGCGCAAGATCGCGCTCATCGCCTTCCTCGGGCTCTTCGCAGCAGTCCACGTAGTCGGTGCTCTCACCACCGACTTCCCGCTCCTCCTCGTAACCCGCGCCCTCGCGGCATTCGCCAATGCTGGGTTTCTCGCAATAGCGCTTGCGTCGCTGCCGTCGCTCGTCGCGGAGGACGCTGTCGGGCGAGCGACTTCCGTGTTGCTGTCCGGTGTCACGCTCGCGTGCATCGTCGGCGTTCCGGCCGGGACGGTGCTCGGGCAGTACGCCGGGTGGCAGGCCGCGTTCTGGGCGATCGCGGCGATCACGGGCGTGGCCGCCGTCGCGCTAACAGGAGCGAAGTTCGACAACCCGCCAGCAACAAGTCCGGTGTATCGCGAGTGGCGGGTTCTGGCGCAGCCGCGCGTCGTGGCTACCGTCGGCAAGGGGGTTCTCGTCAACGGCGGCACCTTCGCGGCCTTCACCTACCTCGGCACGATGACCGCCCCATCCGAATGGGTTCCGGTCGTGCTGGCGGTGTTCGGGGTGGGGTCGTTCGTCGGCGTCACGATCGCGGGCAAGGCGGGGCCGCGGATCCTCAAAGCGGGCACGGTGGTGCTGACCGCCGGATGGGTGGCGGCGTTCTTCGCGGCGCAGAGTCTTCCGGGGCTCATCGCCGCCGCGTTGCTGACCGGGGCGATGGCGTTCGGCGTCGGGTCCGCGTTGATCGCTGCGATCGTCACGTCTGCCAGCAATGACGCGCCGCGAGTAGCCGGGGCGATCGCGACTACTGCGTTCAATCTCGGCGCGGTGGTCGGGCCTGCGGTGGCGGGGGCCGTCGTCCTCGATGCGGCGCATGCGCGTGCGGCGTTCTGGGTCAGTGCGGCCTTCACTGCGGCGGCGGTGTTGCTGAGGGTCAAGAAGTAGAGAAAGGCGGCCCGGGCGAGAGGGCCCGGGCCGCCTCAAAAACCAGCTCAGCGCAGGGTGTCCCAGCCTGCGTAGCGAGCCTCGGTGCCCAGCTCCTCTTCGATTCGGATCAGCTGGTTGTACTTCGCCGTGCGGTCCGACCGCGACAGCGAACCCGTCTTGATCTGGCCGCAGCCGGTCGCTACCGCGAGGTCGGCGATCGTGGTGTCCTCGGTCTCGCCCGAACGGTGCGACATGACCGCCGAGTAGCCAGCCTTGTGCGCGGTGTCGACCGCGGACAGGGTCTCGGTCAGGGTGCCGATCTGGTTGACCTTGATCAGGATCGAGTTGGCGATGCCGCGCTTGATGCCGTCGCGCAGGATTTCGACGTTCGTGCAGAACAGGTCGTCGCCGACGAGCTGGACGCGGTCGCCGATGCCGTCGGTCAGCTGCTTCCAGCCGGCGTAGTCGTCCTGGGCGAGACCGTCCTCGATCGACACGATCGGGAAGCGCTCGGTCAGCTCGGTCAGATACGCGACGTGCTCCTCGATGCTGCGCTTGCGGCCCTCGCCGGTGTAGTCGTAGACGCCGTCGCGGTAGAACTCCGACGCCGCCGGGTCCAGCAGCAGCGCGATGTCCTTGCCCGGCTCGTACCCGGTCTGCTCGATCGCGCGGACCACGAACTCGAGCGCCTCGTCGGCCGACCCCAGCTGCGGCGCGAACCCGCCCTCGTCGCCGACATTCGTGTTGTGTCCCGCGTCGTGCAGCGATTTCCGCAGCGTGTGGAACACTTCCGAGCCCATCCGCACGGCATCGGCAAACGTCTCCGCGCCGACCGGGCCGATCATGAACTCCTGGAAGTCGATCGGGTTGTCCGCGTGCGCGCCGCCGTTGATGATGTTCATCATCGGCATCGGCAGCAGATGCGCGTACACCCCGCCGACGTAGCGGTACAGCGGCAGCGTGTTCGCCGCGGCGGCCGCCTTCGCCACCGCCAGCGAAACCCCGAGCGTCGCGTTCGCGCCCAGGCGGGCCTTGTTCTCGGTGCCGTCGAGGGCGATCAGCGCGCGGTCGACGTCGGCCTGCGCCTCGGCCTCCATGCCGACCACGGCGTCGGCGATCTCGCCGTTCACCGCGTCGACCGCCTTGCGCACGCCCTTGCCGTGGAACCGCTTCGCGTCGCCGTCCCGCAGCTCAACGGCCTCGCGCGTGCCGGTGGAGGCCCCGGACGGCACCGCCGCCCGGCCCGCCGACCCGTCCGCCAGCACCACGTCGACCTCGACCGTCGGGTTGCCCCGGCTGTCGAGCACCTCACGGCCCCGGACCCGGACGATGCCTGTCATAACGCTCCTCGGAGGTTCGAGCCGAAGCACTCAGCGCACGCTCCGTGAAGCGCCCCGGCAGCAACGCGGCACCACGGCGAGCCGCACGTCACCCCGGAGGCTAGCAGAAGGATTCTGAATCGATCAGGCTGAGCCGGGAGAATCCACTTCGGACAGTCCGGAACCCGTTTCCCGGCAAAGGGAACGAACCGGAACCGGCGGAAAGGACGCTTCACGCCCCGGACAGCTCGCGTTCATCGGCGGGCCGCGCGGCCGGCATAGCTTCGCTTCCGCCGGGGAGCCGGAGGAGGCCGCCATGTCCAGCACCGTCAGCCGTCGAGGAGCACTGGGTCTCATGGGCGCGAGCGCTGCCGTACCACTGCTCGGCACTGGTACGGCAGCCGCCGCTCCGCTCATGCCGACGCCGGGCGGTGGCGCCACCCCGGTGCAGGGTTTGCATCTCACGTTCGGCCGCGATCCCGCGCGGCAGATGGTGGTTTCGTGGCTCACCGACGGTCCGGTCGGCCGTCCTCGCGTCCGCTACGGCACGATCGACGACGGCTTCGGCTCGTCCGCGCCCGCAGTCACCCGCACCTACCTCGACGGCGCGTCCAACCGCACGGTCTGGGTGCACCACGCCGAGATCGACCGCCTCTGCCCGAACACCGAGTACCTCTACGTCGCCCAGCACGACGGCGCCACACCCGACGCGGGCACGTTCCGCACCGCGCCCAGCGGCCGGTCCGCGTTCACCTTCACCAGCTTCGGCGACCAGTCCGCGCCGCAGGTCACCTGGGATCTCAAGGGCGCGCCCGCGCTCGACTTCTTCTCCACCCCGGCGACGAAGGACATCGTCACCGGCATCGAGACCGTCGCGCCGCTGTTCCACCTGCTCAACGGCGACCTCTGCTACGCCAACCTCGACGTCGACCGCGTGCGCACCTGGAACAACTTCTTCACCAACAACACCCGCTCGGCGCGGTACCGGCCGTGGATGCCCGCCGCGGGCAACCACGAGATCGAGAAGCAGAACGGCGCGATCGGCATGGACGCCTACCAGGCGTACTTCCAGCTGCCCTCCACCGAAACCGACCCCGAACTGGCCGGGCTCTGGTACGGCTTCACCGTCGGCTCGGTCCGGGTGATCGTGCTGCAGAACGACGACAACTGCCTGCAAGACGGCGGGGACGTCTACGTCAGCGGCTACTCCGGCGGGCGGCAGCTCGCCTGGCTGGAGAAGGAACTCGCCGCGGCACGGGCGTCGCGCGACGTGGACTGGATCGTCGTCGCGATGCACCAGGTCATGATCAGCACGTCCGACGCGAACGGCGCCGACCTCGGCCTGCGCGAGAAGTACGGCCCCCTGTTCGACCGCTACGGCGTCGACCCGGTGCTTTGCGGACACGAGCACGACTACGAACGCTCCCTCGCCGTGCACGGCGTCGTCGCGGGAAGCGAGACGCTCACGCCGAACCCGGTCTCCGACGCGACCGACGACATCGACGCGACGCACGGCACCGTGCACATGGTTCTCGGCGGAGGCGGCGTCTCCGGCACCACCAACGGCAGCTTCTTCAGGGACGGCACGGGAAAGGTGCTGACCGCCGTCGCGGACAAGCGGGATCCCGCCACGGGCAAGCGGAAACCGACCTACGTGCGCGAAAAAGCGGTGTGGAGCGCGGTGCGCGACCTCGACCACCCCTACGGTTTCGCCGCGTTCACCGTCGACCCCGGACGCCGACCGGGCGGCACGACGACCATGCACGTGACCTACTACAACGTCACCAAGCCGACCGGCGAGCTGTCGGTGTTCGAACGGTTCTCGTTGCACCGCAAGCGCGCCGACGGCTGACGTCAACCCCTTCTCCCGCCCCGCCCGGACCACCCCTCAAGCCGGACAAGAGAATCCTTAGCCGCACTACGCTTGTCGCGGACCCGGCGGCCGCAACGGACACCTCCCCCATCGTCCGTCCATTGTGGACCACCGGGCCGCGAGGGAGCGCCCATGGACCACGCCGTCACCCCCTTCGTGCTGGACCCGGCGGCGCCGGACGTGCACGGCGAGGGCGCCCGGCTGCGCGCCCGCGGACCGCTGACCGTGGTCGAACTGCCGGGCGGCGTGCTCGCCTGGTCGGTCACCAGCCTGCCGCTGCTGCGCGCCCTGCTCGCCGACCCGCGGGTGTCGAAGGATCCCCGGCGGCACTGGCCCGCCTACCGGGACGGCGAGATCTCGTCCGACTGGTCGCTGCACATCTGGGTTTCGGTGCAGAACATGTTCACCGCCTACGGCGACGAGCACCGGCGGCTGCGGTCGCTGGTGTCCAAGGCTTTCGCGCCCGGACGGATCGCCGCGCTGCGCCCGGTGGTCGCCGAAATCGTCGACGGCCTGCTCGACGAGCTCGCCGCCGGACCGTCCGAAACCGACCTGCGCGAACAGTACTGCTACCGGCTGCCGATCGAGGTGATCTGCCGGCTGGCCGGCGTCCCCGAACAAGCGCGGCCGGGCCTGCGCACCGCGGTGGCCGGGGTCTTCGCGACGTCGGCGACCGCGGAAGAAGCGACCGCGAACGTCGAGCTGCTGTACGGAATTTTCGCCGACCTCGTCTCCCAGCGGCGCGCCGAGCCCGGCGACGACCTCGCCAGCGCGCTCATCGCCGCCCGCGACTCCGACGGCTCCCGGCTGAGCGAAGAGGAGCTGGTGGACACGCTGATGCTGGTGATCACCGCGGGGCACGAGACGACGGTCAACCTGCTCGACCAGGCCGTGACCGCGCTGCTCACGCATCCCGCGCAGCTGCGCCAGGTCCGCGACGGAACGCGCACCTGGTCGGACGTGGTGGACGAGACTTTGCGCTGGCAGGCCCCGATTTCGCACCTGCCGCTGCGGTTCGCGAGAGAGGACATCGAGGTCGAGGGCACGGTCATCCGCGCGGGCGACCCGATTCTCCCGTCCTTCGGCCCCGCCGGACGCGACGAGGCCCACCACGGTCCGGACGCGGACGAGTTCGACTTGGCCCGCAAGGACAAATCAGCGCTCGCGTTCGGCTACGGCGTGCATTACTGCCTCGGCGCGCAGCTCGCCCGGATGGAGGCGGAGCTGGCGCTGCCTGCGTTGTTCGGGCGGTTCCCCGATTTGGTGCTGGCAGTGGCCGGGGAGAAGCTGGAACCGGTGCCGTCGTTCATCACCAACGGGCACCTGACGCTGCCGGTCCGGTTGCGGGGCTAGGCCTTCCAAGCTGCGCGAAAACCGCGGCGCCGGAGCGGGCTGGACAATGCCGTCGAGCGCGACCAGGCTCGACCGGGCCGAGCTGACGCTGCCTGCGCTGTTCGGGCGGTTCCCGGAGTTGGCGCTGGCAGTGGCGGGAGAGAAGCTGGAGCCGGTGCCGTCGTTCATCACCAACGGGCATCTGACGTTGCCGGTGCGGTTGCGGGGCTAGGCCTTCCAATCGGCGAGGACGTCCTCGGTGTCCGCGCCCGGCACCGGCGGCGGCGTCGGCACATCCGTCGTGCTGCGCGAAAACCGCGGCGCCGGAGCGGGCTGGACGATGCCGTCGAGCGTGACCAGGCCGGACCGGGCGGCGATGTGCGGGTGCTGGGGAGCCTCGTCGGGAGCGAGGACCGGCGTGACGCACGCGTCGGTGCCGTCGAAGACCTCGGCCCATTCGTCGCGGGTGCGGGTGAGGAAGGCCCGGGTGAAGGTGGCGCGGAGGGTGGGCCAGCCGTCGCGGTCCAGTTGCGCCGGGAGGTCTTCCGCGGCGAGGCCGAGGCCGTTCAGGAGAGCCGCGTAGAACTGCGGCTCGAGGGAACCGACGGCGACATAACGGCCGTCCGCGCAGACGTACGTGTCGTAGAACGGCGCGCCGCCGTCCAGGAGGTTCGTGCCGCGTTCGTCGGACCAGGAACCCAGGCCGCGCAATGCCCACATCATCTGGGACAGCACGTTCACGCCGTCGACCATCGCCGCGTCCACGACCTGCCCGCGCCCGGTCCGGCCGCATTCCCACAGCGCCGCGAGCACGCCCGCGATCAGGAACATCGACCCGCCGCCGAAGTCGCCGACCAGGTTGAGCGGCGGCACCGGACGCTCGCCCGCGCGGCCGATCGCGTGCAGCACGCCGGTGAGGCCGAGGTAGTTGATGTCGTGCCCGGCGCGCTGGGCGAGCGGGCCGTCCTGGCCCCAGCCGGTCATCCGGCCGTACACCAGGCGGGGATTGCGCGCGAAGCAGTCGTCCGGGCCGACGCCGAGCCGTTCGGTGACGCCCGGCCGCAACCCTTCGATCAGCACGTCCGCTTTCGCCGCGAGCCGCAGGACGAGTTCGCGGCCCTCGGGGGTCTTGAGGTCCGCGGCGACCGAGCGGCGTCCGCGCAGCAGCGGGTCCGGCTTGCCGCCGCTGAGGTCGAGCGATCCGGAAGGCCGTTCCACCCGGACGACGTCCGCGCCCAGGTCGGCGAGCACCATGCACGCGTGCGGCCCCGGCCCGATCCCGGCCAGTTCGACGACCTTCAGCCCGCTCAACGGTCCCGCCACGTGTCCTCCTCGGCTCCGGCGCCTGCCGCGGCGACCCTACCGGCCGGTCCGGTCCGCGTCCGGGCGTGTGGGGTAACCCACCCGTGGCCCGACCCGGGCAGAACCGGCGCCGGGCCTCACCCGAACCGGGGACTGGCGTCTCGCGGCCGCGCCCTTCGGGTACCCGGCTGGTATCCATGGGTCACGAATAGATCAAGGAGGATTTTCGATGAGCTTTTTCGACCAGGCCAAGGACAAGATCCAGGAATTCGCGGGCAACAACCCGGACAAGGTCAGCCAGGGCATCGACAAGGCCGCCGAATTCGCCGACGAGAAAACGGGCGGCAAGCACGGCGACCAGATCCGCCAGGGCGCGGACAAACTGAAGGAGAACTTCGGCGGCGGCCAGGAAGGCGGCCAGGAACAAGGCGGCGGGCAGCAGCAGGGCGGCTTCGACCAGGGCGGCCAGCAGGGCGGTCCGCAGGGTCAGCAGGGCGGCTTCGGCCAGGGTGACCAAGGCGGATTCGGCCAGGGTGAGCAAGGCGGCCAAGGCGGCTTCGGCCAGGGCGAGCAAGGCGGACAGGGCGGCTTCGGTCAAGGCGAGCAGGGCGGCTTCGACCAAGGAGGCCAGCAGGGCGAGCAGCAGTGGGGCAACCAGCAGTAACCACGGCTGTTCCGGCCTGAGTTCCCGCGCCGAGGGCGGACCGCGCACGTCTGTCCCGCCGAGAACCGGGAAATCGTTGGTGGCAAAGGAACTGCGCGAGTCGGGAGACAGCCACGCAGGCGAACCTCGCGCGAAATCAACTGCCACCGGAAGTCCGCAGATCGACCGCGGCGAGCGAACCGCGCAAGTCAGGAGCCTCGGCAACCAGCCGGGGCGAGAGAGCTGTGCGCGTCGGCAACCGCGGTCGGCTGCGGGAATCTGTCGCAACGGCCAGCCTCCGCGGCGAAACGAGACCAGCCGCCGCGAGCGAAAACGAGCCGTGAACGTCGGCGGCCGCGGGTGCAACAAACTCAGCTTGCAAACCTCGCGAATCGGTCGCCGTGAGCAAACCATGGTAGCCCCGCAATAATCCGGTCTCAGCAGGGATTGTTGAGACCAGCAGCGACGAGCGGGCGGGGCGGTGTTTCAGCGCAGTTTCCGGCGTGTTCACCCGGACCGCGCGAAAATGCCGCCCCGCTTTCCCGTGCCGCATCCGCATCGCTGAATTTCTTTCACAATTCCGTGTCCCGGAGCCGCTCAGCCGGGTTTGCGGGCCGCGATCAGCAGGTGGTCCTCCGGCTCCGCTCCGGGCTTGTCCGGGGCGAACGTTTCCGTCCTGGTCCCGGTCACTTCCAGTCCGGCCGCGCGGACCCGGTCGGCCAGCGCGTCCGCCGGGAAGCTCGTCACCCGGATCGTGTGGCCGAGGAAGTCGACCGGGACGTCCTCGACGTCGGCGGGCACCGTGATCAGCGCGAACATTCCTCCCGGGGCCAGCCAGCCGGCGATCCGGCCGAGCGCGCGCTCCGTTTCGGCCCGCGGCAGCTGCAGGAACGGGAAGAACGCGCACACCGCGTCCCACGTCCCCGGTTCCGACTCCCATTCCCGCACGTCGGCCTGCACGAACTCGGCCCCGGGCACCTGCTCGCGGGCGATCCGCACCATCTCCGCGGACACGTCGATCCCGGTCACCCGGTGCCCGGCGGCGACCAGATCCGCCGCTACGGGGCGGCCGGTCCCGCTGCCGACGTCGAGCACCCGCGCCGACGGCGGCAGCACCGTGAGCAACTCCCGCACCGCCGCGTCCACCACCGGCGGGCGGCCGAACGCGTCCTCGTACCCGGCGCCGATTGCGTCGAACAGTTCCGCCGCGGTGGTCAGTTCCTCGGACATCCCAGTTCCCCTCGCCGTCGAAGGAGCCCAGGCTATCCGCTGCGGGAAGGCAGTTCGACGACGCCGAATCCGGCCAGCGCGGCGAACGCCGCGAGTGCGGCGAGGAGCGCCCAGCTGATCGGGTGTCCGAGGTTGAGCGTCCAGGCGACCCCCGAGCGCCGGTGCACGAGAAGGGCCGGGTCGCCGCGGTTCGCGTAGACCATGCCTGCGAGGTGCCAGTACCGGTCGTCGTCGCGCTGTACGCGGCCGGAATCCTCTTCGTCCGCAGGCAGCCGGTGCCCGGCATCACCCACCCGGAACGCGAACGCTACCCACGCGACCACCGCGCCAGCGAGCGGGACGTAGCTGACGACAGTCGCGCCGGTCGTGGCCGGGACGATTTCCCACACCTCCAGCGACGCCACCAGCAAGCTCGCGGCCACGCATCCGGCGGTGCCGAACAGCAGCCGCAGCACGCCGGCGAGGTAGTCGCGGTACCGGGCGGCGGAGGCGGCGGGCTGCGCCGCGTCGAGTTCCGGCCGGGCACGCGGCAACGCGATACCCAGCAGAGCCACGAGGACGATGATCAACAGCTGCGCGGTGACGGTCGCGAACGCACGGCCTACCGTGGTCGCGCCGCGCAGGGCGGAGTCGACGGTCATTCCGTTCGGCGTCGGCAGTGTCGCGGGCAGGTCGCCGTAGCGCCACGCCCCGATCGCCGCGGTGATCGCGAACAGCACTGCCGCCGGAGCCAGGAAAATCCACTGTGGACGGACCGGGTCGGTGCGGAGCGAGGTGTCAGTCGCGACTGCCTGCCGGGTGCCGGAGTACCAGTCGCCGGAGCGTTTCGCGGCGGCGACCGTGCGGTGCGCCTGGTAGCCGAGGCCGCAGCAAGCAGCCGCGAGAACCGGTGCGGCGAACGCGGCCGCCGGCTCCCAGCGCAGTCCGGCCGAGGCGAAAGCGACCAGGACGAACGCGAGAGTGCCGACCACCAGCACCCCGCGCGCATAGCGACGATGCGCACGGACGATCTCCGGTTCGGCGACGCGCGCCGCCGGCACCCGCACGCCGAACGGAAGCGTCGGCCGGGCCAGCGCGGGTGCCGCCCAGAACACGGCGGCCAGCAGCGCCACCAGCGCGAGATCCACGTAGACCGACGACGTCACGACGCCGCCTTGACGCGGAAGGATTCCAGCACCGAGCCGCACCGGGCCGGCACCTCGTCGGCGACCAGGACGAACGCGAGAGCGCCGACCACCAGCACTCCCCGCGCGTAACGACGGTGCGCACGGACGATCTCCGGTTCGGCGACGCGCGCCGCCGGCACCCGCACGCCGAACGGAAGCGTCGGCCGGGCCAGCGCGGGCGCCGCCCAGAACGCCGCGGCCAGCAGCGCCACCAGCGCAAGATCCACGTAGACCGACGACGTCACGACGCCGCCTTGGCACGGAAGGACTCCAGCACCGAGCCACAGCGGGCCATCACCTCGTCGGCGTCCAGCCCGAGCGCGACGGCCTCGGCCAGGAGCGTGTGAAGCCGTTCCTGCCATTCGTCGGCGTACCCGGATTCGGCGGGGCCGGATCGGGCGTCGCGGCGGATCACCGCGCCGCTCTTGCGGTTGATGCGGATCAGGCCCTGCGCGCGGAGCAGGTCGTAGGCCTTGTTCACGGTGTGGAAGTTGATGCCGAGGTCGGCGCCGAACTGCCGGGTGGACGGCAGCGCGTCGCCCTCGCCGAGGTCGCCCTGGGCGATCGCCTCCACGATCCGGTCGCGGATCTGCAGGTAGATCGGCGTCTCGCTGTCGAGATCCAAAGTCAGCAGCACCCGTCCAGGATATCTGCTATACATCTAATAGAACAGATAACGCAGGGGGTGAAGGCAATGGCGACAGCCGAAATCGTCGGCGACGGGCTCCGGGTGCGGTTCTCCCGCTGGGAGCGGATCGCCGTGTGGCGAGAAGAGATCACGGTCCCGCTGGCTCGCATCCGGACGGTCGAGGAGATCGGGAATCCGCTGGCCCGCACGCGCGGCGGCCGGATCGGCATGCTGGTCAGCGGGGTGGTCAAGGTCGGGATCTGGGGGCTGGGCACCGGGACGCGCCAGCTGGTGTCGGCGCGCCGGTCCGGTCCGGCGCTGCGGATCGTCCTCGACGGCGGGGAGTTCGGCGAACTGCTGCTCAGCCTGCCCGACGCGGCCGAGCTGGCCGAAGCGCTCAAGGCCCGCGCATGAGCATCGCCGTCGAGAACCTGACCAAGCGGTTCGCCGCGACGCCCGCGGTCGCCGATCTGACGTTTTCCGCCGGTCCCGGGGAAATCACCGGTTTCCTCGGGCCGAACGGTTCCGGGAAGACCACCACGATGCGGATGCTCCTCGGCCTGGTCCGGCCGGACGCCGGGATCGCGACGATCGACGGCGTCCGGTACGCCGAGCTGCCGCATCCGGTCCGCACCGTCGGCGCGGTGCTCGACGGGGCCGACCCGCATCCGTCCTGTTCCGCGCGCGAGCATCTGCGCATCTACGCCACGATGGCCCGGCTGCCGCGCCGGCGCGTCGACGAGGTGCTGGAGCAACTGGAAATGACCGCCTTCGCGGGGCGGCCCTCGCGCGGTTATTCCACCGGCATGCGGCGACGGCTCAGCCTCGCGACCGCGCTGCTCGGCGACCCGCGAGTGCTGGTGCTCGACGAACCGGGCAACGGACTGGACCCGCAGGGCATGGCGTGGCTGCGCGACCTGCTCACCGGGTTCGCCGCGACCGGCCGGACCGTGCTGGTCTCCAGCCACGTGCTCAGCGAACTGGAGCAGATCGCCGGGCAGGTGGTGGTCATCCGCGACGGCCGCCTCGTCGCCACCGGCACCCTGGCGGAGCTGTCCGTCTCGACCGCACCCGCCGCGCTCGTCCGCTCGCCCGACGCCGACGACCTCGCTCGAACGTTGAGCGGGGCCGCCGAACGGATCGCGCCGGATCTTCTTCGCGTCTCCGGCCTCAGCACCGCCGCGATCGCGGACCGGGCGGCCGCGGCCGGACTGCGAATCCACGAGCTCACCCCGGAAAAGCCCGGCCTGGAACAGGTTTTCCTCGCCCTCACCGCAGGAGAACGCCGATGATCGCCGCGGAACTCCGCCGGCTGCGCTCCACCCGGCTGTGGCTGTGGGCGCTCATCGCCGCCGCGGTGTGCGGCGGCGGCCTGGTCGGGCTGATCGGCGTGATCGGCCCGGAGCACGTCCAGCCGCCGATGCCCGGCCTCGACACCGCCGCCGGGGTGCGGAACGTGCTCGGCATGGCGACCGTGACGGTCCTGTTCCCCGCCGTCTTCGGCACCGTCGCGATGACGTCGGAGTACCGGCACCGCACGATTTCCGTCACGTTCCTCTTCGCACCGCGCCGCTGGCGGATCCTCATCGCGAAACTCGCGGCGTTCGCCGTCGGCGGCCTCTGCTACGGCGTCGTCACCGCCGTCGCCGCCGGGCTCGCGCTCTACGGCAGCGCCGCCCTCCATGGGGTGACCGTCGGCCTCGCCCCGGCGACAGTCGTCGAGCTGCTGCTCCGGATCGCCGCCGCGATGACGATCTACACCGTGCTGGGCGTGGGAATCGGTGCGCTGCTGCGGAATCAGGTCGCCGCGCTAGCGGTCGTGATCGGGTACCTGTACCTGGTCGAAATCGCGCTGCTCGCCATCCCCGGCGTGAACACGATCTATCCCTACCTTCCCGGCGGAGCCACCGCCGCGCTCACCGAATTCGGCTACCTCACCGACGCGCTCGCCCAGCAGACCGGCCACGCAGGCGGACACCTGCTGCCCACCGCGGGCGGCGCGCTCGTTCTCCTCGGATACGCACTGGTCGCGGCCGGGCTAGCAGTCGCGTTCCCGCTGCGCCGGGATGTCACATGACAGCTTCATAGGCCGCCGCCGCGACCACCAGATCCTCCCAAGCCATTCCGACGCTCTTGAACAGCCGGGGACCCGACGCCACCGTCCTCCCCTGTGCCAGTTCCGCGAGCGGCACCAAGTCGTCCGCCGCGAGGACGCCGGATTTCATTGCCAGCACTACATCTCCGGCCTCGCGAGTAGCCGCACCGATGCCTTCTACGACCACTGTGGACCGTCCAATGAGGACATCGTCGACTTCCCGGGCGTCGGGTTCGTGTGAGCCGACGGCTACGACGGTGGCGTGCTCGGGGACTTTCGCGCCGTCGAACACGGGGGTTCGCGACGAGGTGCAGCAGGCGATCAGATCAGCCGAGGACACGTCGTCCGGCGTGCCTACCCGGGCGAACGGGTACTGCGCGGCGAGAGCTTGCGTGCGCTCCGCATTCCGGCCGACGACCACCACCTCCCGCACCGGCCGCACGGTGCGGAAGGCTTCGATGTGGCTCTGCGCCTGCGGGCCTGTCCCGAACACGACCAGGCGTTCCGCGTCCGGCTCGGCCAGGAGGTCGACCGCCACGGCGGAAACCGCCGCCGTGCGGACCGACGTGAGGGCGATGCCGTCCAGGAGCGCCTTGGGGGTGAGCGTCGGGCCGTCCATCAGCAGGTAGTGGCCTTGGATCCGCGGCAAGCCGCGAGCCGGGTTGTCCGGGGCGACGGAGGCGACCTTGACCCCGGCGTAGCGGTCCCAGAACGCGGGCATCAGCAGAAACTGCCCGGTGGGCACCGGTACGACAGACCGCGGCGGGTCTTGGTCCGGGTCCAGGCCGCCCGTCAATGCGGAACGGATGGCGTCGACGGCTTGGCGGACGGTCGGCGGGGCATCGAGGAACAGCACGCCGACGAGCATCGCACACGGCACCGACAGAACCGATTGAGCCGCAGGTCACAACGCCTTAGATACAAGCTAGGATGCATGCTAGCGTCCCACCTGTGAACGCGTTGAAACCCGCCGCCGACCGCGCGTACGAGCTCACCAAGGAGCTCGTGCTCACCGGCGAACTGCCCGGCGGACACCTGTTCAGCGAGGGCGAGATCGCCGAGCGGCTCGGGGTGAGCCGGACGCCGGTGCGCGAGGCGTTCCTGCGGCTGCAGGTCGAGGGGCTGCTCAACCTGATCCCGAAGCGCGGCGCGATCGTCGTCCCGATCACCCCGGGCGAGGCCGAGGACGTGCTCGAAGCCCGCGAGGCCGTCGAAAGCGCGGCGGTACAACGGCTGGGCAGGCGTCCGGAGTTGATCCCGGCGGCGCTCGAGCAGCTGCGCGCGGTGCTGGCTGTCCAGCGGCAGCACGCGGAAGCGGGCGACGTGCCGGCGTTCGCGGAAGCCGACGCGCTGTTTCACCGCACGATCGTCGAGGCGGGCGGCAACGCGCTGCTGCTCAGCTTCTACACCACGCTCGCCGACCGGCAGCGCCGGATGAACGTCCACGCGCTCGCGCCGATCCCGGCTCGGCTGCCCCAAGTCGTCGGCGAGCACGAAGACCTCCTGAACATCATCGCGGAGGCGGAGACGAAGGCTGACACCTTCGCCCCGGCCCTGCGAGCACACCTGGATTCGGTGCACCGTCGATGACCACTACTGCTGACCGCGCTCCCCTGCCCGGAACACCCGAGACAACCGCCCGTCCGGCCTGGTTTCCGGCCGCCGCCGCGGTGTTCGCGTGCGGCTGGGGCGGCAACCAGTTCACCCCGCTGCTCGTCATGTACCACGCCGCTGGCTACTCCGCGTTCACCGTCGACGCGCTGCTCGGCGCGTACGTCGTCGGTCTCGTGCCGGGGCTGCTGCTGTCCGGCGGACTGTCCAATCGGTACGGTCGCCGCCCGGTGATGTTCGCCGGCACCGTGGTGTCGCTGCTGGCGAGCGTGCTGCTGGCGCTCGGCCCGGTCGGCGTCGGATGGATCGCCGCCGGCCGGTTCCTGTCTGGCATCGCGGTCGCGGTCGCAATGGCCGTGGGCTCCACCTGGATCAAGGAACTCGCCGACGCCGACCCGCACAGCGCGGCCGACACCGGCACCCGGCGCGCCGCGCTGTGCCTGACGCTCGGACTGGGCATCGGCCCGGGCGTCGCCGGAGTGCTCGCGCAATGGGGTCCGTGGCCGATGGTCCTCCCCTACCTGGTCCACATCGGACTCGCGCTGGTCTCGCTGCTCGCGGTCACGCGCAGTCCGGAAACGCTCACTGTCCGGACCGAATCGATCCGCGCCGCCTTGCCCGCCACCGCGCGGCATCCGCGGTTCCGCCGGGTGATCCTGCCCGCCGCGCCGTGGATCTTCGGCTCGTGCGGCGTGGCGTACGCGATCCTGCCGCAGCTCGTCGAGCATCAGACCGGGTCGTGGGCGCTGGCCTACTCCACCTTGCTCACCGTCTGCGCGATCGGCGCGGGCGTGGGGATCCAGCCGATCGCCAAGCGGGTCGACCGCGCCACCAGCGCCCGGGCGGTGCTCACCGGGATGGCGGTGCTCTGCGCCGGACTCGTCCTGAGTGTCTTCGCCGCCGCGCAGGAATCGCCGTGGATCGCCCTCGGCGCGGCGATTGTGCTGGGCGCCGCTTACGGCATCGTGGTGGTGTCCGGACTGCTGGAATTGCAACGCCTCGCCCGGCCGGGCGAAATCGCGGAACTCACCGGCGTGTACTACGCGCTGGCTTACATCGGATTCCTGCTGCCGTCAATTTTGGCCGCCCTGAACGGAGTAGCGGGCTACCCGGTTCTGCTCGCCTGCGTCGCGCTGGTCGCCATCGCGGGAACCCTTGTGGTGACCCGGCACTCGCGCCGGCACCTTCCCCAGGACTGACCCCGATTCCGGCAAACGGGACCGAATGCGCGACCGCGCGGAAATTCGGTCCCGTTTGCCGGATTTGTTTCCCACTATTGTCGCTTGTGGATCGTGCGGGAGTCGGAAAGAGTTCTGCTATCGGGAAATCGAGCGCGGCACGAGTGCGCCCGATTTCGTCGGGGCCGGTAACTCACGAACCCTTCTAGCAGGAAGTGGGAACTGCACATGGGGCGTTCCTCGCGATCCGTTCGCGCCCTGGTCATGGCTGCGACCGGCAGCCTGGTGCTGGCCGGGGCGACCCAGCCGGCGCAGGCTGCCGCACCGGCCGCCGCGGCGGACACCGCGCCGCAATCGGTGATCGTCGTCCTCGCGGACCAGCTGCCCAGCGCGCCGCCCACCAAGGCGGCCTCGGGCACTCGCCGCGCCAAAGCCACCCAAGAACAGGACTCGGTGCTCGCCAAGCTCTCCGGCGCGGCACCGGCCAAGGTCAAGCACTTCGCGCTGGGCAACGCGTTTTCCGCCACGGTCACGCCCGCGCAGGCCGCACAGCTCGCGCACGACCCGGCGGTCGCGCAGGTGCTGCCGGACAGCAAGGTGACGCTGCCGGACGCCAAACCGGGCGCACCGGCCGCCGCGCCGAAAGCAGGCGGACCGGCCGCGGAGTCCACGCCGAACGCGACCTGCCCGGCCGACCCGGCTAAACCGTTGCTGGAGCCCGAAGCGCTGACGTCGATCCGCGCGTACAGCACCACCGGCGGCAAGAGCGCGTCCGATCTGGCCAACGGCGCGGGCGTGAAGGTCGCGTTCCTCGCCGACAACATGGACCCGAACTACGCGGACTTCATCCGTCCCGACGGCAGCCACGTGTTCTCGGACTACCAGGACTTCTCCGGCGACGGCCCGAACACGACCGACTCCGGGGCCGAGGCCTTCGGCGACGCCTCCTCGATCGCCGCGCAAGGCGTCGTCGTGCACGACCTGTCGAAGTTCGTCAACGAGAAGCACCCGCTCCCGGCGGGCTGCAACATCGTCGTCAAGGGCGTCGCGCCGGGTGCGAGCCTGGTCGGGCTGAACGTCTTCGGCAAGACCGCCACGAACTCCGCGGTGCTGCAGGCGATCGACTACGCGGTGACCGTCGACCACGTCGACGTGATCAACGAGTCGCTCGGCCTCAACCAGTACCCGGATTCCAGCTCCCGCAACCTGTTCCAGGTCTTCAACGACCAGGCCGTCGCCGCGGGCGTCACGGTGACCGCTTCCAGCGGCGACGCGGGCACCACGTCCACGATCGGCAGCCCGGCCACCGACCCGCTGGTGATCTCGACCGGCGCGACGACCGACAACCGGCTGTACGCGCAGACCGGCTACGCGGCTTTCCCGTTCTCCAACGGGAAATGGGTGAACGACAACATCTCCGCGCTGTCCTCGTCCGGCATCACGCAGAACGGCCGCACCATCGACCTCGTCGCACCCGGCGAGGGCAACTGGGCCGACTGCTCCCCGGCGTACTCGGAATGCCGCAACTTCAAGACCGTCCCGGAAGGCACGGACCTCGAATCCTTCGGCGGCACCAGCGAATCCGCCCCGCTGACCGCGGGCGTCGCCGCGCTGGTGATCCAGAGTTACCGCAATTCCCACCACGGTGCGTCGCCGACGCCCGCACAGGTGAAGCAGATCATCACCAGCACCGCACGCGACCTCAACCTCCCAGCCGACGAGCAGGGCGCGGGCCTTCTCGACGCTCGCGCGGCGGTCGAAGCGGCGCTCACCGCTCCGGGTTCGACCGGGGCACCGGCGGGCGTCTCGTCGAACATCACGCTGTCGGCCGACCAGTTGACGCTGGAAGGCGCGCCGGGCAGCACGCAGCACGCGTCGGTCAACGTCACCAACTCGGGCACCAAGCTGCTGACGGTCAGCACCGGCACGCGGACGTTCGCGCCGATGGGGACGCAGACGCAGACCACTGGGTTCGACTCGACCAAGCTGCCGACGTTCCCGTACTTCAACGGCACGAACTGGGCGTACAAGAAGGTCACCTTCTCCGTGCCGAACGGCGCGCAGCGGCTGCTGGCGCGGATGGCGTGGCAGGGCAGCCCGAAGACGGTCAACGGCCAGTCCGTCACCCCGGTGGTGCGGCTGACGCTGCTCGCTCCGGACGGCACCTTCGTCGCCAACAGCCGTCCGCAGGGCGGGGCCGCGACGGCGAACTACGCCAACGTGGACGTCACGCGCCCGGCCGCGGGCACGTGGACCGCGGTGCTGTACTCGGCGTCCGGGCAGGCCGGCTACACCGGTGACATCCAGCTGGCGACCACCGCGCAGCGGGCTGTCCCGTACGGCCAGGTTTCGCCGCAGATCCTGCAGCTCAACCCCGGTCAGACGAAGCCGGTGCACGTCGCGCTGCAGACCCCGGCCAGCGGCGGCGACGCGGACTACTCGATCACCTTCGGCAGCTCCGACGGACACCAGACCACGGTGTCGGCCGTGCTGCGCGCGCTGATCCCGACGAAGAACGGGCCCGGCGCGTTCGGCGGCACGATCACCGGCGGCAACGCCCGCGCGGTGTCGCCGGCGCAGACCTTCTCCTACGAATTCGACGTTCCGCGCGGCAAGCGGGACCTCGACGTCGCGGTGAAGCTGCAGGACCCGGGCACGCTGCTCGACGGCGTCCTGGTCGACCCGAACGGCGAACTCGCCGACGTGAACAGCAACGCCTACCTCGATTCGGCCACCACGCTGAAGCAGGGCACCGCGTTGCAGCTCGTCGACGCGAACCCGCTGCCGGGCCGCTGGCACCTGGTGCTCGTCGTGCAGAACCCGGTGACGGGCAAGCAGATCGACCAGCCGTTCACCGGAACCGTCGGCTTCGACCAGGTCTCGGCCAGCGCGCCCGCGCTGCCGCAGTCCGCGTCGCTCGCCGCGGGCAAGGCGGTGACCGTGCCGGTGACGGTGCGCAACACCGGGATCGAGCCGATCGCCATCGGCGTCGACGCGCGCACGAACGCGAAGCAAACGCTGCAGCCGCAGCCGATCCAGGGTTCGACCGAGGTCGACCTGCCGGAGCTGAACGCGAACGCGCCGGTGTACTCGATCCCGCCGGAGACGAGCAAGTTCACCGTCGCGACGTCCTCGACCGTGCCCGCGCAGGCAGAGATCCAGGGTTCGGCGGCGGGCATCGACGTGCTCGGCGACCTGAAGTCCGCGCAGAACGGCAGCACGGTGTCGGTCGCGACGATCGGCGAGAAGACCGGCTACGTCACCAAGGGCGTCTGGTTCGCCGACGTGCAGGAGATCGGCCCGTTCGGTCCGGAAGGCGCGCCTGCCGGGCATTCGAGCTACACGGCGTCGATCCAGACGGCGGGCTTCGACGGTTCGGTGACGTCGTCGACCGGCGACCCGTACGGCCAGTCGGTGGACCCGAACGGCACCGGCGGCACGCCGCAGCTGGTGAAGCCGGGCGAGACCGCGACGATCCTGGTGACGATCACGCCGTCGGGCAACCGCGGGCAGAAGGTGGCCGGGCACTTGAACATCGTGACCGTGCCGTCGCTGCCGACCGGCGTGACCGGTCTGCCGCAGGTCGGAACCGGTGAGGTGCTGGCGACTCTGCCGTACAGCTACCGCATCGGCTGACGACCGTTCTGAAGTCCGTGAAGGACTCCTTGAGGGAATCTGATTCCCTCAAGGAGTCCTTCACGGACGGCTATGGAGCAGTGCGCGAAGGTGTTCGGCGTGCGCGCGCGTCATCGCCGCCCGGACGCGAGGGAGGCACCCGGCGAGCAGTCCGTGGTCCGTCCAGGCGAGCACCAGGGTCGAATTCGTGGCCGCGCAATGCAGCGGCCGGTATGAGGTGTCCGGCATCGGTCTCGTCGGCGGCGCTGTCACGGTCAGGATTCCGGCCCCGTAACCGAGACACAGCACTGCCCATTCGCTGTCCGCGTAGCAAAGCCGCGGATCAGCACCGGCGTCGGCGAAGGCCGCGAGCAGTGCCTGCGTACGCGGTTGCACGGTCTGGTCAAGGAGAACGCAGCGCTGGCGGGACAGCGCGGCCGGGGTGAGCGAGTCCGGGACGCCGAGCGGATGTCCGAGCGGAATGCCGACCACCAGCGGTTCCGTGGCCACCGAAACCCATCCGAGAGGGCGTTCCCGCACGGCGTCCTGGCGCAGCAGGCCGAGGTCCAGTTCCTCGCGCAGCAGCGCTTCCGCCAGCTCCGCAGCCGATTCGGCGGTCCGGATCACCAGCCCGGCATCGGGATTGCGCACCCCCACCTCGCGGATCAGCCGCGGCAGCACGGGTGTCGGCACCGAGCCGATCCGGATCTGCGCGACGGGGCGCTCCAGCCCGGCGCGGGCGGCGGTCAGCATCCGGTCGAACTGCGGCACCACCGCCGAGGCGTGTTCGAGGAGGAGTTCGCCGGTCTCGGTGAACAGCTTCCCGGCCGGTTCCGCGGCCAGCAGCGCGCTGCCGATCATCCGTTCCAGCCGCCGGATCCGCAGGGTGAGCTTGGCCGGGGTGGTTCCGAGCACGGCCGCGGCGGCCGCCACGCTGCCCGCCTCGGCGACCGCGACCAGCAGCTTCAGCTGCCGCAGCTCGAGGTCGGCACCGGAACGGATCAGCTGGTCCGGGCGGTCAGCCACGGCAGTTCCCCCGGAATCGCGCGCGGGCCGTCGAAGCCGCCCTTGTGGTCGTGATAGGCGTCGAGGATCAACCCGGCGAGCAGGCTGACCCGCGCGGCGACCGGACTGTCCTCCCGGTACAGCAGGAAATGGCTGGTCCGCGCCCGCAGTCCGGGAACCGGCCGGTGCACCACTCCCGGGGCGAGCGGGCGGGAGGCCTGGACAAGCGTGACGTCGCCCTGGTAGCGGACGATCTCGTCGCGCGGGCCGGAGACCGGCACGTAGTGGGCGATCACCGGGGCGAAGCCGTACGGGCCGCACACCCGGGCGAGGAACTCGCGGCAGCGGTCCGGCCCGGTCGAGGAGATCCACCGCTCGTGTTCCAGCTCGGCCAGGTCCACCTCGTGCCGGGCGGCGAGCGGATGCCAGTCCGGGAGCATCATCAGCAGCGGGTCCTCGGCGAGGTCGATCCGGCCGGTGTTCGGGGGCAGCGGCACCGCGCACTGTTCGGACAGGACGGCGAGGTCGAGTTCGCCGCGGCCGAACCAGCCGAGCATCTCCGCGGTCGACTCGGCGGTCCGGATCTCCGCCCGGTCGCCGAGCCCGGTCGTCTCCAGCGCGCGGAGCAGCGGGCCGGACAGGACGGTTTCCGACCAGCCGACCCGCAACGCGCTTTCGCGCTGGGCGCAGTGCTGCGCGAGGGCCGGGCCGATCCGGGCGGTGCGCGCCAGGATCCCGTCCGCGTAGTCGAGGATCAGCTGCCCGAACGGCGTGGGCCGCACCCCGGCGCGGGCGCGTTCGAACAGCGCCCGGCCGAGCAGTTCCTCGATCCTGCGCAGTTCGCGGCTGAGGGCGGGTTGCGGCAGCACCAGTTCGGTGGCCGCGCGGTTGAGGCTGCCCGCTTTCGCGATCGCCTGGAGGTGGCGCAAATGCTTGAGTTCCAACTCCACGAAAGTTCACGATATGACGCCCGCCGGCGCGAGTGCACCGGCGAAAGTGTGGCAATCGCCCGACCAAAGTAGGAAATCCTCTTTCCGAACCGCCGGCCTCGCCGTCCCGCGACGGCATAACCGGCAGGCATTACCCGCGCCGCCCGGATCCCGGCACAGTGATCCGCACCAGTCCCGCCCCGCCGGGAGAAACGCGGAATCGAGACGAGAAAAGGTGGAGGATTTCCATGTTCGACGCGACTCCGCTGTCTTCCGGCTGCGCCCGCCTGTATCCGGACGTCCGGCACGCCTGTGTCGGAGTGAGCCCGTTCAACGGCTATTTCACCGCGGACCGGCTGACCCGGCTCGCCGCGTGGACCGCGGAGCACTTCGCCGAGTTCTGCTTTTTCGTCCCGGACGAGGTCACCGCCTACACGCTCGAAGCGCTCGGATACCCGCCGGCCAGGGCGAAACAGAAAGCGCACCGGCAGTCCTGCCACGTGCACAACAAGATCGCCGCCGCACTGCGCGCGCTGGACGTGCCCGACCCGGAGAGCCGGATCCTCGGCATGGCCCGGCTGCGCGAACTGCCCGCCTATCGGCGGCTGCTGGCGGCGGCGGAAAACCACTTCGAAACCGACAGCGCATTCCGGTCCGCCTGCTACGGCGCTTCCACCTGGGTGCTGCAGGGCCGGACCGGAAACGTGCCGGACGAGGGCGCGCTGCGGCTCGCGGTGCGCTACTTCCTCGCCGAACTCCCGTTGTTCGCCGGTTCCGGGCTGATCACCGGAAATCCGCGGTCGATGTTCGTCTACCACCAGCGGGTGCCGTTTCTGCGGAAGTTCTTCGACCGGGAATTCGCGTTCCGGCCCGAGCCGGGCCAGGGTTTCCTGGTCGTCGCCGAAGCCGCGCTGGAAGCGACCGGCCGATGAGCGACCGCCACGACGACTATTCGCTGACCCGCGTCCCGGACGCCGCCCGCCGGTCCTGGCCCTCGGTCGCGGTGCAGCGGTTCGGGCAGGTGTCCTCGTTCCAGCAGTTCATCGTCGGCGCGCTGCTGGGCTACGGCATGACGTTCTGGAACGCGGTGCTGGCCATCACGATCGGTTCGGTGCTGCTGGAGGTCATCACCGTGCTGCTCGGCATCGCCGGGGTGCGGGAAGGACTGTCCACCTCGGTGCTGGCCCGCTGGGCCGGGTTCGGCCGGAAGGGGTCCGCGCTGGTCGGCCTGCTGGTGGCGGTCAGCCTCGCGGGCTGGTTCGGCGTGCAGAACGGGGTGTTCGCGCACGGGATGCACGCGCTCGGCGGCGCGGTGCCGGAATGGGGCTGGGCGCTGGTCGGCGGAGCGGCGATCACCGTGATCACCGTCTACGGCTTCCGCCTGATGGCCTGGACCGCCTACCTGACCGTGCCCGCTTTCCTGCTGCTGGCCGGGTATTCGGTGCTCGACGCACTGCACACGCACTCGCTGGCGGACTTGGTTTCCGCTCCCCCGCCGGGACCGCCGCTGTCGCTCGGCGCGGCGACCACGCTGGTGTCCGGGGCGTTCATCCTCGGCGCGCTGATGACCCCGGACATGACGCGGTTCAACCGCACCCGCGCCGACGTCGTCAAGCAGACCGTGCTCAGCGTGACGCTCGGCGAGTACCTGATCGGGCTGATCGGCGTGCTGCTCGCGCACGCCGCCGCGACCTCGGACGTCGTCGGCATCGTCACCTCCTCCTCGGGGCTGCTCGGCACCCTGGTGCTGGCCACCGCGATCCTCAAGATCAACGACTGGAACCTGTACTCCTCCTCGCTCGGCCTGGTCAACGTCGTCGACGTGCTGTTCGACCGGAAGGTCGGCCGGGTGCGCGTGGTCCTGGTGCTCGGGGTGTTCGGCACGGCGGCGTCCGCGCTCGGGATCGCCGACCACTTCGCCGGGTTCCTGACCGCGGTCGGCGTGCTCGCCCCGCCGGTCGCCGGGGTGCTCATCGCGGAGTACTTCGTGCTTCGCCGATGCCGTCGGGTTTTCGCCGCCCTGCGCCGGGGACAAGCGGTCGCCGGGCGCGACTGGGAGCTCGCGGCGCTGGTCAGCTGGGCGCTCGGGACGGCTTTCGCGCTCGTCTTCGATTTCGGGATTCCCACGATCAACTCGGTGGTCGTGGCGTTCGTCAGTCACCTCGCGGCGGGCCTGCTTGCCCGCCGCCGGAACCCGGGAGGAACCGGCATGCTGCCGCTGATCGGCCGCGAAGAGCTGAAAACCGCGATGGACGAGGGCACGGTGATCGTCGTCGACACCATGCCGCCCGACTACTACGCCCGCGAACACCTTCCCGGCGCCCGCAACATCCCGGGCTTCCCCTACGAGCAGGCCGCGGCGTTCACCGACGAGCACGCGCCGCGGGTGGTCCCGGACAAGGACGCGGCGATCGTCGTCTACTGCGCCAACACCCCTTGCCGCAACAGCGAATTCGTCGGCGCCCGGCTGCTCGAGCTCGGATACGCGGACGTCCGCAAGTACCGCGAAGGAATCGAAGACTGGGTCGGCGCCGGTCATCCCACCGAAACCGGCCCCGCCCCCGAAGCCCCGGCGCGTCCGGCGCCGGTGCCCGTCACCCACCCCGAATAGAGGAGAGAACATGGGAACGAGAATCCGGATGTTCGCGGCCGTCGCGGCGATGACGGCGGGAGTCCTCGGCGGCGCCGCGGCGACGCCGGCGAGCGCCGCCCCGGCGTCCTACGTTTCGCTGGCCCCGCAGGACGAGACCGTCGTCGACGTCACCTCGGCCAACTACGACCAGGTGATGGAGATGTCCAAGACCAAGCCGGTCGTGCTGGACTTCTACGCCAGCTGGTGCGGTCCCTGCCAGAAGATGGCCCCGTACCTGGAGAAATACCACACGGCCGACGGCGGCAAGTGGATCTGGGCGAAGGTGGACCTGAGCGAGCAGGGCCAGAACAAGGACATCGCCGACAAGTACGGCATCGAGTACATCCCCACGCTGATCGACATCTCCGCCGGACAGGAGAAGGGCAGCCGGGTGGTCGGCTTCGACGAGGGCAGCGGCCCGGACGACCTGCGCACCTGGCTGAACAACCTCTGACCGCGCCCGCCTCCGCCGGGATTCCCCGGGATCCCGGCGGAGGCTCCCCGAAGGGACGACCATGAAACGCACCCCGAAAGCCGTCGTGCTGGCGGCCCTGCTCTCGGTCGCGGCCGGCGTGCTGCCGGCGGCGGCCTCCGCCGCGCCGGACGACACCGCGGTGTACATCGTGCGGCTCAAGCCGATGGACAAAGACAAGGACAAGGTCACCGCCGCCGCGAACGCGCTGATCGCCAAGTACGGCGGCACGCTGCGCCGGGTCTACTACTCGGTGTCGCAGGCGTTTTCGCTTTCCGCGACCCGGGAACAGCACGACAAGTACCTCACCGACGCCGCGGTCACCACGGTCGGGGACAACCAGGTCTACACCGCGGCCGGGACCCAGGACGACCCGCCTTCGTGGGGACAGGACCGGATCGACCAGGCGGACCTCCCGCTCGACGGCAGCTACACCTACCCGAACACCGCGGCCAACGTGCACGTGTACGTGCTCGACACCGGGGTGCGCACGACCCACCACGACTTCGGCGGACGCGCCCACGCCGCGTACGACGCGGTCGACCCCGACGCGGACCAGAGCGGAACGGACTGCAACGGCCACGGCACCCAGGTCGCGGCCGCCATCGCGGGCCGCCGTTACGGTGTCGCGAAAGAGGCTTCGGTCGAATCGGTGCGCACCCTCGGCTGCGACGGCACGGGCACGTCCGAGGAGATTCTGTCCGCTTTGGACTGGGTGAACCTCAACGCACAGCGCCCGGCCGTGCTGAACCTCAGCTTCGCCGGCCCCAGCGGCACGGTCCTCGACATCCAGCTTTACAAGATGACCCAGAACGGCCTCGCCTACACCGTCGCCGCGGGCAACGGCACCGGCGGCGCCGGAGTGAACGCCTGCGACATCACGCCTGCCCGGCAGACCACCGGGATCACCGTGGGCGCCACCGATCAGGCCGACCACCGGGTGCCGTCCTCGAACTTCGGCAGCTGCGTGGACCTTTACGCGCCCGGCAAGGACATTCCGACGGCGGGCAACACCGGCGATTGCGCGTCGAGCGTGGTTTCCGGCACGTCGATCGCCTCCGCGGAAGCGGCGGGGGTGGCGGCGATGTTCCTGTCCGCGCATCCGGACGCGACGCCGGACCAGGTGCTCAAGGGCATGACCGACGCGGCGACGAAGGACAAGGTCGTCGATCCGGGCGAGGGATCGCACAACCTGCTGCTGCACACGACGTAACCGCGCGCGGCCGGGCGCGTCGCCGCGACGCCACGCCCCCCACCATGGACGTCGCGGCACCGCCCGGCCGCTCCCCCGAAGGCCGCGCCCACAGCGCATAGCCGACTCGGCCGCCACAGTCCCCGGCCCCAGCCCCGGAAGCGCCCCACAGTGCGTAACCGGCTCAGCCGCCGCAATCCCCAGTCCCAGCCCCGCACCTCGCAAACCCGAGCACCCCGCAGCGCATAACCGACCCGGCCGCCACACTCCCCGGCCTCAACCCCGCACCACGCAACCCCGCACCGCATAACCAGCCGAGCCATCAAGCTCCCGCCCCGCACAACCGACGCGGCCGACCGCCACGACCCCAAGGACCCGCCATGGACGTCACCGCGCCGCCCGCCCGCACCGCGCTTCCCCTGCCCGCTCTGCTGGCCTTGGCCGCGTCGGTGTTCCTCGGCTGCCTGACCGAGATCGTCCCGGCCGGGATCCTGCTCCCGGCCGCGGCCGATCTCGGCGTGTCCCCGGCCGCCGCGGGGCAGCTGGTCACCGTGTACGCGATCACCACCGCCCTCACCGCGCTGCCGTTGACCGCGGCGTCGGCCCGGATGCCCCGCCGGAAACTCCTGCTCCTGCTCGTCGCCGGGTTCGTCGCGACCAACCTGGCGATCGCGCTGTCCCCGTGGTTCGCGCTGGTGCTCGTGGCGCGCGTGGCTTCAGGAGCGCTCACCGGAATCCTGTGGTCCCTCGTGGCGAACTACGCCATGCGGCTCGTCCCCGCGGAACGGGCCGGTCGCGCGCTCGCCGTCGCGATGGCGGGCACCCCGGTCGCTTTCGCGTTCGGGGTCCCGGCCGGGGCCGCGCTCGGCGAACTCGTCGGCTGGCGCTGGGTGTTCGCCGGGATGGCCCTCGTCGCGGTGCCGCTGCTGTGGTGGATCGTGGCGGTGGTTCCGCCGCTGTCCGGCGAGGAACCGGGGGCCCGGGCAAGTCTCCGCGCCGTGCTGCGCACGCCAGGACTGCGCCCGCTGTTGCTGCTGGTGATTGCGTTTTCGTTGGCGCACAACATGTTCTACACCTATCTCGGACCATTCTACGCCGCTCGCGGGCATCTCCCGTTGTTGAGCGCCGGGCTGTTGCTGTTCGGCACCGCGACGGTGGCCGGGCTGTGGCTGGTCGGACTCGCCCTCGACCGGCATCCCCGCGCGGTGCTCACGTGCTGCGCCGCCGTCACCGCCTGTTGTTTCGGCATACTGGTCTTCGGCGGCCGCGAACCGGGACTGCTGCTCGTCGCGTGTGCGTTGTGGGGCTTGGCTTTCGGCGGCGCGCCAACGTCGTTCCAAGCGGTCACCGCGGTACTCGCCAGCTGTCGGGCCGACATCGCGCAGTCGCTGACCATCGCCAGCTGGAACGGCGCGGTCGCCGGTGGCGCGCTGACCGGCGGAGTTCTGCTCGGCACAGGCGCGCTGCCCTGGACCGCCATCGCATTGATGGTCGTGCCGGTTTTCCTTTCCCGTTTCGTTCTCCCGACACGGTGAACCAGCTCGCCATTCTGTGGAAAACTGTTTCACCTCACCCCTTCTGACCAGGGAAAACGTCGTCGTTCAGAATGATCGTTGAACGTCGTCGAACGTTCAGCGAGCACGATTCGCAGACCGCCACCGCGGCTAGCCTTGGCCGGCTGTTTCTTCTCCGCTTCGCTTTGGAGGAATCGTGCTCCCTCGTTCCCTGTGGGCGAGACCGGCCGCCGCGGCAGCCGGTCTCGTCCTGACGGCCGCCCTGGCGATACCGGGTTCGGCCGCCGCCCAAGAGCCCCGGACGCCGCTGGCGCCCACCGGCTCCGCACCGGCCGGCGCACAACGGCTCGGCGCCACCGATCCCGGCCGGGAGATCCCGATCGCGCTGTCGCTGCGGCCGCACGACGAAGCCGGGCTCGCCCAGTTCGTCGCCTCGGTCAGCGATCCGCGTTCGCCGGACTACCGGCATTTCCTTTCCAGCGCGGACTATTCGGCCCGCTACGCGCCGCGAGAGTCCGATGTGGACGCTGCCAAGGCGTACCTGGAGAAACAGAGCCTGCGGGTCACTGACGTCTCGGCCAACCGCCAGGTGGTCGACGCGGTCGGGACCGTCGGACAGGTCGAGGCAGCGTTCGGCACCCGGCTCGGCGACTACGCCGACTCCGCCGGAAAGCATTTCTACGCCAGGGAATCCGCGCCGAGCGTGCCGTCCTCGGTCGCGAAGATCGTGCGCACGGTGACCGGTCTGACCAACCGGCCGATCGCGCACCGCGCCTCCGCTCCAGCCGGTCCCGGCGGCCCGGGCGGCGGCTACACCCCCGCCCAGTTCCGCACCGCCTACAGCATGAAGCAGCTCTCCGGCTCCTACGACGGATCCGGGCAGACGGTCGGGCTGATCGAGTTCGACTCGTTCAAGCAATCCGACATCGACGCCTGGACGAATTACTTCAAGCAGCCCTCGGTCAAGCCCCAGGTGGTTCCGGTGGACGGCGGGGTTTCCCAGCCGGGCAGCGGACAGCTCGAGGTGACGCTGGACATCCAGGCGGTCGCGGCCACCGCGCCCGGCGCGAGCCAGATCGTGTACGAAGCGCCCAACAGCGACAAAGCCTGGGTCGACGAGATGGCGAAAATCGCGAGCGACAACGCGATCACGATCCTGTCGGGCTCGTGGCTGCTCGGCGAGAAGTGCGAGTCCGACCCGATCGCCGCCTCGCACGATTCCTACTCCCAAATGGTCGCCCAGGGCGTCACGCTGCTGTCGGCCTCCGGGGACTGGGGAGCCACCGGCTGCGGCTACAACGGCGACAACTCCACCGTGCAGGCCGACTACCCGGCCAGCGACCCGCTGTTCACCGGCGTCGGCGGCACGCAGCTGCGGACGAGCGACAGCGCGGGCACTTACCAGTCGGAATCGTGCTGGAACCAGGGCGGCACCGGCAACACCCGCTCCGGCGGCGGGTATTCGGCGGTCTACAGCAAGCCGGATTGGCAGCCGGGCAGCAGCAAATACCGTTCGGTGCCCGACGTCGCGCTCGACGCCGACTACGGAGCCGGCGCGCTTTCGGTGTACATGAACGGCGGCTGGCAGGACGTCGGCGGGACGAGCCTGTCCTCCCCGTTGTGGGCCGGATATCTCGCGATGGTCAACCAGAAAGCGAAAAGCGCGGGCAAGAGCAACCTCGGTGCCATCAACCCGACGGTGTACTCGATCGCGCAGTCCTCGCAGTACTCCTCGGCCTTCCACGACGTCGTCTCCGGCAACAACGGCACCTACGACGCGGGCACCGGCTACGACCTGTGCACCGGCTGGGGTTCCATGCAGGGCGACACCCTGGCGGACCCGCTGATCAACGGCGCGACACCGCCCGCGGCCAACGACTTCTCCCTCGCCGCGGACCCGGCCTCGCTCAGCGTCGACCCGGGCAAGTCGGCGACCACGAAGATCACCACCAAGGTCGTCAAGGGGAGCGCACAAAGCATCGCGTTGTCGGCGAGCGGGCTCCCAGCCGGTGTCACAGCAACATTCGACCCGTCTTCGGTAACCGCAGGCGGCGCCTCCACCCTCACGCTCGCGGCGTCGGCGTCGGCCTCGCCAGGGCAGACAACCGTGACAGTGACCGGAAAAGCCACGGACGCCACGCACACGACCCCGGTCACGCTCACCGTCAACGGCTCCGGCCAAGGCGATTTCTCACTCAGCGTCGACCCGGCTTCGGCGTCGGTCAACGCCGGGCAATCCGCCACCGCCACCGTCTCGACGACCGCGGTGAACGGTGCCGCGCCGTCGGCGAGCCCGAGCGTGATCAACGGGCAGACGACCACCGTCGCCAAGTACCCGTTCATCATTTCCGAACACCGCACCGGCGGGGTGCGCCCGCAGGAGCAGTCCTGCACCGGCAGCGTGGTCGCCAAACGGGCGGTGCTGATCGCGGCTCACTGCAAGTTCGCCGACGGCGACCCGAAGTACCTCATCTACGGACGGGACGACCTGAACGACACGAGCAAGGGCACCCGGATCGAGATCGCGGAATTCCGGATCCACCCGGACTACAGCCCGCAAAGCGACCAGGGCTGGCGCAACGGCAACGACGTCGCGATCATCTTCACCAAGACCGACATCCCCGTTCCGGCGGGCATGACCTACCCGAAGATCGCGTCCTCCGCCGACAATCTGCCGCTCGGCACCCAAGGCACGGCCATCGGCTACGGCAAGACCGACGCCAACGACGCCACCAAGAACACCAAGCTGCGCGAGGTCGTACTGCCCACAGTGGACGGTTCGAACTGCAGCACCATCGATTCGTCAGTGTTCAAGCCGGAGTACATGTTCTGCGACGGCTACGGCGACGGCAGCAAGGGCCTGTGCCAAGGCGATTCGGGCGGGCCGTACTACTACAACGGCAAGATCTACGGCGTCTTCTCCTGGCTGCGCACCGACTGTGCGTCCTACAACGCGCACGGAAAGCTGTGGGGCTCGATGGGCGACTGGGCCAACCAGCAGATCGGCACCACGCCTCCGTCCGGCGGCGACATCGCGTTGTCGGCCAGCGGATTGCCCTCCGGGGCGAGCGCGACGTTCGATCCGGCGTCAGTCAACGCGGGCGGTTCGGCGAAGCTGACGATCGCCACCAGCGCCTCCACCCCGCAGGGGACGTACAAGGTGACGATCACCGGCAAGAACACCACGGCGAGCCACGACACCACGTTCACGCTCACTGTGCAGGGCGGTTCGTCCGGTCCGGTCACCGTGGCCGACCCGGGCTTCCAGGCGGTGCCGCACGGTTCGCCGGTGCACCTGGCGATGCGCGCCTCCGGCGGCACCGGCAGCTACTCCTGGAGCGCCGCCGGACTGCCCTCGGGGCTGACCATCGACCGCGCCACCGGCGTGATCTCCGGAAACCCGCAGACCACCTCGGGTCTGCTGAACTCGACGATCACCGCCACCGACACGTCAGGCACGGCGGGGAAGGTGCAGGTCCCCTGGTTCGTCTACTGACCAGGTGAGCAGGGGCTTGACCGGCGGTTCCCGGAAAACCGCCGGTCAAGCCCATTCCCAGGACAGGCCCGCGATGCCCGGCCGGACGTCGGTCAGCACCAGGTGCGCGGTCCGGGAGGCCCCGATCCACAGCGGCGGACCGGGCCGCCGCGGCGCCTGCACGCTGTTCTGGCGGAACGGCACGCAGGTGGCGGGCGGGGCGCCGGCGAACTCCGCCTGCAGCAGGTACTGCCGCACCGGGCGGGTGAACCGGTGGTGGTAGAAGGTCAGTTCCGGGCCGGGCGGATAGACCGCGGTGTACTCGAGCACGCTGCGCTCGCCCGTCGCGAGCCGCTGGTCCAGCAGCAGTTCGCAGACCGTCGCCCCGGCTTCGGCGTCGACCCGGACCCGGCCGGGTCGGCAGTACCGGACCTCGGCGGGCAGCGCCGGGGCGGACTGCTCGGCCCACAGGAACACCACGCACCGGTCGACCCGGTCGGCCATCGCCTCCACGACCAGCCGGGTGTGCACCCGGGTCAGCCGCCGGTGCTCGTCCACCCGCAGGTGCTCGTGCACGTCGAGGCGGCGCACCAGGCTGTCCGGCGGCAGGTCCAGCTCCGCCAGCAGCGGCCGGTGGCCCGGCCACAGCCGTTTGCGGTCGATGGCCCCCGGTTCCGCCGCCGCTCCCCTGCCCCGCGGCCGGGGCGGGCCGAGCAGCGCGACCAGCGATTCCGGCGGAAGCCCGAGCACCGCCTCCAGCGCCTGCACCGCGCGCAGCGATTCGGCCCGTTCCGGACGGCTGCGGCCGTGGCGCCAATAGCTCAGCGCCGCCCGGCTGACCCGCACTCCCCGTCCGGCGAGCCGCTGCCGGACCTGTTCGAGACTGAGCCCTCGGATGTTCAGCGCGTGGTCGAGGACCTGCGCGAACGTGCCGTGCCGCAGCAGGCTGCGCAACTGCCGGTCCACCGGAGCGATTTCGGCCATCGCCGCCCCCTTCGGCCGATCTTCGCTCCACTATCTGCCGCGATGCCTGCCCTGTCCACCGACGTCGGAAGGGTTTGCGCGGCTTACTGGGTTTCCGCGGGGACGATGCTCGTCGCGGCGGCGTGGCAGGCGCCGAAGCCCTCCGCGCGCAGCACAATCTGTCCATTGTGGACCCGGATCGCGGTCTCGGTCGCGTCGCTGACCGCCGAGACCCCGGCCGCGGCGGCCACCGCGCCGGTCTCGTCGACGAGCACGCGCACGTCCGGCCACGCCGATCCCGGACACGACCGCTTCAGCAGACCGCGCAGATCCGCCAGCACCAGATTGGTCAGCGGCACCAGCTCTCCCGGCTGACCCGTCACCACGACCAGCGTGACATTCTTGGCCGCACGCAAGGCTTCTTCCACCGCGGACAGCCGGTGCAGCCCGATCACCGCGACCACTCCGTCGCCGTCGATGCGGACCGAACGCTCGCGCAGGGCGTCGAAAACCTCCGGCGGAGCCCAGGTTTCCCCGACTGCTTTCGCTTGCGGCACGATCGGCGGCTCCGGCCAGGTGTCGGCAAGTCCCAGCGCGGGCAACGCTTCGCACGCGCGCACGACGTTGAACGGCTCCCCGAAACCGGGTGCCGCGGCTGCGAGCTGACTCGCCCCGTGCAACATCGTCAGCGCCGCTTCCGCCACCCGCACCAGCCGTCCGGACGACGGCGAAAGGCGCTCCAGCACCAGGCCGAGCACGATCGCGTCGAACCGCAGCAACTGGGCGTACGGCCGGTGGGTGAGTTCGTCGGCGAGGATTTCCGGGAGCAGGTCGACGCCGAGACGCGCGTCCGGATCGGTGGCCAACGGCAGCCGCGCGACCCACGCGCGGGCGAACGCGCCGAGCGCCTCGGCGGGGGTCAGGCCCGGGTCCGGTTCAGGCGGCTGGGCGGCGAACCGTTCCGCTTCGGCGGCGAGCACGGCGAAGTAGAGCGCGCGTTTGCCGGGAAAGTTGGAGTAGACCGCGCCGCGGGTCAGCTCGGCGCGCTCGGCGATCACGTCGATCTTGGCGTCGCGGAAGCCGCGCTCGGTGAACTCCTCGCGGGCGGCGGCCAGCACTTTCGCCCGGTTGCGCTCCTGCGTCTGCGCCCTGGTCAGCCGCGCCATCGTGAGTCCTCCCGGTCCGCTTCCTTGCCAAGATACCGTCACCATTCATATGATGAGATCATCTGAACTCACCATCTGGAGGCCGTCCTTGTCCCCCGCGCTCCCCGTTCCCGAGCTCGACCTGACCGATCCGGCCGTCACGAGCGACCCGTTCACCGCCTACGGAGCCGCCCGGGAGCAGGGCCCGCTGGCCAAGCTCACCGGCCCCGGCTTCCCGCCGATGTGGGTCCTGACGCGGCACGCCGAAGCCCGCGCGATGCTCACCGACCAGCGGTTCGCCTTGAGCGAGGCCAGCTATCAGCGTCCGGACGTCCCCGAGCACTGCCGCCCCTACCTGCGGACCATGCAGGAGATGGAAGGCGCCGAACACGCCCGGCTGCGCCGTCTCGCCACGCCCGCGTTCGCCGCCCGCCGCGCGCTGGATTTCCGCCCGGAGATCGAGAAGATCGTCGCCCGCTACCTCGACGCATTGCCCGCGGACGGCCCCGTCGACCTGCTCGCCGAGTTCGCCTGGCCGCTGCCGATGGAGGTCATCTGCGCGCTGGTCGGCGTGCCGGAAGCCGAACGGCCGCGCTGGCACGAATACGGCGCGGCGGTCGTGCAGGTGTCCGGCGAGGGATTCGCCGCCGCCGTGCCCGGGATCATCGACAGCTCGCGGACGCTGGTCTCGCGTCCGGACAGCGCGATGCTGGCGCATCTGACGAGTGCGGGCCTGACCGAAACGGAAGCCGTCGCGCTGGTCTGGCAGCTCGTGCTGGCCGGGCAGACCCCGGCGAATTTCATCGCCAACGCGGTGGAAACCCTGCTGTCGCACCCGGATCAGCTCGAAGTGCTGCGCCGGGAACCGGAGCTGTGGCCGGGCGCGGTCGAAGAATTGATGCGCTGGTGCGGTTCGCAGCTGCTGACGATTCCCCGGCGGACGACCGAAGACCTGGAATTGCACGGCGTGCAGATCCGCCAGGGCGAGCCGGTGACCGCGTCGATCGCGGCGGCGAACCGGGACCCGCGCGTCTTCGCCGACCCGGACCGCTTCGACGTCCGCCGCTCGGCAGGCGCACACCTCGGTTTCGCGCACGGGCCGCATTTCTGCCTCGGCGCGTCGTTCGCGAGGGTGCAGGCGGAGGTGGCGCTGACCGCGCTGCTGGACCGGTTCGCCGGGTTGCGTGTCCTCGAGGCGAAGCGGGTACCCGACCCGGGGACGTGGCGGCTCGCCGGATTGACCGTCGCCTGGTAGCGCCCTCGATCGGGTGAGGTCCCGGCGGTGCTGCCCTGGTCCGGCTACCGTTTTGCCAGGTCAGCACCACACCCCCGGGAGGCCCTCGATGTCCACGCCCATTCCGCCCGTCCTCGGCTTCGCGGTGCTCGACCCGCGGCGCGCGTGGCCGCTCGTGCTCACGCGCGGGATCCTGGGCGTCCTGTTCGGCGTGCTGGCGCTGGTGTGGCCGGGGATCACCGTGCTGGCGCTGGCTTTCCTGTTCGGGATCTACGTGCTGATCGACGCGGCCGGCGCGATCGTGCAGGCGTTCCGGCCGGGCGACGGCGCGCACCGGATCGCGTATGCGGTGCTCGGCGTGGTGGGCCTGGTCGTCGGCATCATGACGCTCGTGTGGCCCGGGGGAACCGTGCTGGTGCTGGCGACGCTCGTCGGGGCGTGGGCGGTGGCCACCGGGATCATGGAAATCGTCGCCGCGATCCGCTTGCGCACGCAGATCTCCGGCGAGGCGTTCCTGATCGCGGCGGGCGCGCTTTCGGTCATCGCCGGGGTGCTCGTGCTGTTCCACCCGATCGCGGGCGCGTTCGGCGTCGCGCTGCTGATCGGGATTTACGCGGTGATTTACGGGGTAACCCTGGTGGTCCTGTCGTTCCGGCTGCGCTCGCTGGCGAAATCCGCCGATCCGGCGGAACAGCCTCGGTAGGGCGACAATCGAAGCGACCGCATGCGCGAGGGAAGGACCGCCCGATGGTTCAGCAGTACCCCGGCAATTACGGGGAGGACACCCGGCCAGGCATCGACGCAGCGAGGTTGTGGGCAGGCGGCGTGGCCACCGCGGTGGTCGCGGCCCTCGTGGCGGTAGTGGGCCTGCTGATCGCGCGAGGCATCTTCGACGTGCCGGTCCTGGCCCCGAAGGGTGACGGCCTGTGGGGCAAGGCGAGCACGCCGACGTACGCGATCTCCGCCGCTGCCGTCGCCCTGCTGGCGACTGGACTGATGCACCTGCTGAGCGTGGCGACCCCGGCGCCGGGCCAGTTTTTCGGCTGGATCATGGTGCTGGTGACAGCCATCGCGGTGGTCCTGCCGCTCACCCTGACGGTGGGCCTGGAAGCGAAAATCGCGACGGCGGCGATCAACCTGGTGATCGGGCTGGTGATCGCCTCGCTGGTGAGCAGCATGGCGGCGAGTGCCCGGACGTTGCATCGGCGGAAGCGGAACAGCCGGGCGGAGCAGCAGCCGCCTCCGCCTACGCGGCAGTGGCCGGAGGGGCCGACTACGTATTACGACCGCTGAGCTAACGCTTCCGAGGCGGCCGAACCGCCTCCGCGATCGCGTCCAGCACCCGGGTCGCCAAATCCGGGTCTGACAGTTCCGGCAGCGGCTGATCCACCGGCGCGAGCGTCGTCAACGCGTGCGCGCAGGCCCGATGCACGTCCACCGGATCAGACCCGGCCAGCCCCCTCCGCAATGCTGCGAACAACCCCGGCAGCGGCAGCAAGAGCGCACTCCGTTCCGGGGGCACCAGCGCGGAGCCCTCGAACTCCCCCACCGCATCGACCACCACAGTCGCGTTCCTCGCGACTTCCCGCAGCGGAAAACCGGCAGCGTCGTCGCGTCGCCAAGCCACCACATCGCCGACTCCGGACGCCACCAGCAGCGGCACCAGCAACGGCATCGCGTCCGAACCGGCCACGACCACCTTCGCGTCAAACGGCGCGACCTGCAGCCGTCGCGACCGGATCAGCACCGCTGCGGTCAGTACGATCGCGGCGGCTTCCTCCTCGGTGACGACCGGAAGCGTCGAAGCCAGTTCTCGTTGTGCCACACGGGCTTTCGCCGGTTCCACCCCGGTCAGATACACCACCGAGACCTCGTCCGGCAACGAGCGCAAGGCCGCCGCCAGCTCCGCCGCGTCGCGCGAACGCACCGTGAACGCCGACGTCGGCACGCCGGTGTGCTCCTGGATCGCCCGTGCGTCCGCCTGCAGCCGCGACGGCCCGTCCTCCGCGACGATCGCCAGCCCGGGACGCGTCCAGCTCATCGACCGGACTCGCCGAGGTCGACGTCGTTCTGCTGCGCGATCTCCCGCAGTTCGGCCAGCCTCTCGCGATGGCCCTCCGCCTCGTCCTCGCCGGCGTGCTCCAGCGCCTGCTGCGCGGCCGCGATCCCCCGCTTCAGTTCCCGCACGAATTCGCTCGTCACATCGCCTCCGTTGGTCTCAGCCGCGCGGGGAACGCGAGCTGTCCGCGTGCGCGGTGCGCAGGTCGTCGAGCAGTTCGACCTGGCCCGACAGGACGCCGGTCAGGATCTCGCGCGCGACCGCCAGCAACTCCGCGACCTGCGGGCTGATCAGCGAGTAGTAGACGCTCGACCCTTCCTTGCGCGTGGTGACCAGCCCCATCCGCCGCAGCACCGCGAGCTGCTGCGACAGGTTCGCCGGCTCGATCCCGACCTCCGGCAGCATCTCCGCGACCGCGTGCTCGCGCTGCGACAACAGCTCCAGCACCCGGATCCGCGCCGGATGGCCGAGCGTCTTGAAAAACTCGGCTTTCAGCTGGTAGAGCGGTCTGCTCACGAGTGCCGCCTTCGGTCCGGGTCCGCCCTCTTGACCGGACGGGTTCAGCAATTGCAAATATTAGCAATTGCTGAACCCGCGGGGCCCGTCAGCTTCCCTCCGGAGCGAACTCGGCCGCATGATCGGCCACCCACTGGGCGAAAGTCCGCGCCGGAACCCCGGTGAGGTCCTCGACCGTCGTCGTCGGCCGGTCGGGTTCGCTGCCAGCCAAGCGGGCGAACGCGTCGAGCATGGCGTCCGCGTACTTCGCCGGAATCCGCTGGAGCAGAAGTTCGCGCGCAACCTCCCGCGGCACCTCCTCCCAGCGGGTCTCCCGGCCGATCACCTCGCCGATCACTCGGACCTGCTCGACCTGCGTAAGCGCAGCGGGCCCAGTGAGGTCGTACTTGGCCCCGGCGTGCCCTTCGGAAGTCAGCGCAGTCACCGCGACCGCCGCCATGTCGGCTTCGTGGATGAGCGTGGAGTACACCGAACCGTAAGCCCCGCGCACGACGCCGTCCTCGCGAATTTGCGATGCCCAGCCCAGGGTGTTGGTCGCGAACCCGTGCGGTTGAAGGAACGTCCACTCCAGACTGGTCCGCTCGATCGCCTTCTCCACCGCACGATGAACCTGACTGATCGCGTCATCCGAGTCCCCGCGCGCCGCGGCCGACGAGAGCAGCACCAGCCGACGAGCACTGCCCGCGACGGTGTCCGCGATTGCCTCGGCCGGGTCCCCGGAAATCAACGGCCACATCAAGAAGACCGAGTCCACCCCTCGCAACGCGGCCCGCAGACTGTCCAAATCAGACAGATCGCCGGGAACGACTTCAACGCTGGATGGCAGATCGGCCTTCTCCGGCCGCCGAGCCAGCGCACGCACCGAAAGACCGCGCTCGGCCAACTGGACGGCCACCTGACGGCCGACGTTGCCGGTAGCGCCGATCACCAAAACAGTCACGGGTCGTACCTCCTTGTGTCGCAGTGAAGCTCACCGTAGGTTCTGGGCTAACTTTTGGTAAGGACGCACCGTGGGGTAAGCTCCAGACATGGGAGTAGGCACCGAGGCAGGACGCCGCACCGCCCCGGACCCGGGTGACGCGTTCAACAGCGACTGCCCCGGCCGGACGGTGCTCGACCACGTGTGCAGCCGCTGGGGCACGCTGATCCTGCTGTCCTTGCGCGATCGTCCGGCGCGCTTTTACGAACTGCGCGACACGATCGGCGGAATCAGCGAGAAGATGCTGTCGCAGAACCTGCGCACCCTCACCCGCGACGGTTTGATCCATCGCGAGGTGGAGCCCGCTACGCCGCCCAAGGTGACGTACTCGCTCACGGAGCTTGGGCAGGAGTTGGCGACGCCGCTGGAGGGCTTGCTGGAGTGGGTCCGCGTGCGGGCGGTGGATGTGGTGAAGGCGCAGCGAAGGCATGATCGGCAGCACAAGCCTTCGACCTGACTGCGTGCTCGCTGGGGCAGTGCTGGCTCAGTAGGATCTGCGGTGTGACAGCTGCATCGGGGAAACGGCCGAAACCCATCGCTCAGTGCCAGGACGTGCACGAGGTCCTCGACGAGATCCGGCTTCGCCCGGGAATGTGGCTTCGGCAGCGTTCTCTGCAGGACTTGCAGAGCATCCTCTTCGGTTACAGCGTCGCCCTGGACGTGCACGGGTGCGATGAGGAGTTCGCGCTGGGGCCTGCCGGCCCGTTCGCGCAATGGATCGAGGCTCGCTACGGCTGGCCGATGGCCGCGGGATGGGCGGTCGCCATCGAAGGGCACGCCGACGACGAGGAGCCGCTGAACGTGTTCTTCCGGCTCCTCGACGAGTACCGGACCCGCTGAACTCCGTGAGCCCGATCGAGGCGGCGTTCAGACGACCTGGCTGCTCTGACGGCCCGCAGAAGGCCTGATCATTAGCAGCCAGAGCCGCCCGAACTACCGGGGCGGGAACATCAGCCCTTCAGCAACTGCCGAGCCATCACCAGGCGCTGGATCTGGTTCGTGCCCTCGTAAATCTGCGTGATCTTCGCGTCCCGCATCATGCGTTCCAGCGGGAAGTCGCGCGTGTAGCCGTACCCGCCCAGCAGCTGGACCGCGTCCGTCGTCACGCTCATCGCCACATCCGACGCGTGGCACTTGGCCGCCGCGCCGAAGAACGACAGGTCGTCGTCGCCTCGTTCGGACTTCGCGGCCGCGGTGTACACCATCTGGCGCGCCGTCTCGACTGCCATCGCCATGTCCGCCAGCATGAACTGGATGCCCTGGAAATCCGCGATGTGCTTGCCGAACTGCTTGCGCTCCTTGACATATCCCAGCGCGTGGTCCAGCGAGCCCTGCGCGATGCCGACGGCCTGCGCGGCGATCGTCACGCGGGTGTGGTCCAGCGTCTTCAGGGCGATCTTCAAGCCCTGACCCGGCTCGCCGACCATGCGGTCGCCCGGGATGCGGACCTGGTCGAACAGCAGTTCACGCGTCGGCGAGCCCTTGATGCCCAGTTTCTTTTCCTTGGCGCCGAAGGAGAACCCCGGGTCCGACTTCTCGACCACGAAGGCGCTCACGTTGGCGCCGCGGCGGCCGTCGGGGTCGGTTACCGCCAGGACCGTGTAGTACTCGGAGAAGCCCGCGTTGGTGATCCACGACTTCTGTCCATTGAGGATCCAGTCGTCGCCGGAAGGGGTGGCGCGGCAACGCATCGAGGCGGTGTCCGAGCCCGCGTCGCGTTCGGACAGTCCATACGAGAATCCCGCTTCGCCCGAAGCCAGCGGGGGCAGGTACTTCGCCTTGACGTCCTCGTTCGCGGCCAGAATCAGCGGAAGGCTGCCGAGTTTGTTCACCGCGGGGATGAGCGAGGACGAAGCGCACACGCGCGCCACTTCCTCGATCACGATGCAGGTGGCCAGCGCGTCGGCACCGGCGCCGCCGTACTGCTCCGGCACGTGCGGGGCGTGGAAGTCCGACGCGACCAGTGCGTCGTAGGACGCCTTGGGGAATTCTTCGCGCTCGTCGGCCTCCGCGGCGTGCGGGGCGATCTGCTCTTCGGCGACCGCGCGCACGGCTTCGCGGATCGCTTCGTGGTCTTCGTTGATTTTGAACAGGTCGAAGCTCATCGGGTTCTCCTCGCCGGAACTCAGTAGGTGTAGAAGCCGCGGCCGGTCTTGCGGCCAAGCAGGCCGGCGTCGACCATGCGGGCCAGCAGCGGCGGCGGCGCGTACAGCGGCTCCTTGAACTCCTCGTACAGCGATTCCGCGACCGCCTTCGTGGTGTCCAGTCCGATCAGGTCGGCCAGCGCGAGCGGGCCCTGCGGGTGCGCGGCGCCGCGCACGAGGCCCTCGTCGATGGCTTCCTTCGTCGCGAAGCCGGACTCCAGCATGCGCACCGCGGCGAGGATGAACGGGATCAGCAGCGCGTTCACCACGAATCCGGCGCGGTCCTGGCACAGGATGGCGTGCTTGCCGAGGGTCTCCTCGGCGAACTTCCGCGCGCGGTCGGTGGTCTCGTCGCCGGTGAGCAGGCTCGGCACCAGTTCGACCAGCGGCAGCACCGGGACCGGGTTGAAGAAGTGGATGCCGAGCACCTGCGCCGGGCGCTCCGTCGCGGTGCCGAGCTTCATGATCGGGATCGACGACGTGTTGGAGGCCAGCACCGCGTCCGGCGCGGCGACGATCTTGTCCAGCTTCGCGAACAGCTCCGCCTTGACCGCCTCGTTCTCGACGATCGCCTCGACGACGAGCGTGCGGTCGGCCAGGTCGTCGAGGTCCTCGGTGATCCGGATCCGGTCCAGCACCTCGGCCGCGGACGCGATCTTCCCCTTGCGCTCGGCCCGCCCCAGCGACGCCTCCAGCCGCGCCCGGCCCGCGTCGGCGGCCGCCCGGCTCGATTCGACCGCCACGACGTCCAGCCCGGCCCGGGCGCACACCTCGGCGATCCCCGCCCCCATCTGGCCGCAGCCGACCACGCCGACGAGCTCCACGTGCCTCACCCATCCCTCCGGTACTTGGTTTCATGATAACGGTACTCAGTACCGGCGAGTAGGCGAGAGCGGGGTGGCCCACCTCACCCTGCTCCCGCGCGGCCGCGTCCGATTAGGCTGGCCGCAGCGTGCGTGCGAAAGGTGGCCCGATGCCCGAGAAACCGGCCAAGCAACGGCTGACCGAGGCCGCGTTCGCGCTGTTCGAGGAACGCGGCTACGACCAGACGACGGTGGACGACATCACCGACCGCGCGGGCGTGGGGCGCAGCACGTTCTTCCGTGCGTTCCGGTCCAAAGAGGACGTGATCTTCCCCGACCACGAGGTGCTGCTGAGCGCGATCGAGGCCCGGCTGGCCGGATCCGACCCGCGCACGGCGATCGTCGCGGTCACCGAAGCCGCGCGACTGGTGCTGCGGCATTACGTCGCGGAAGGCGACCTCGCCCTGGCGCGCTACCGGCTCACCCGCAGCGTGCCCGCACTACGCGCGCGGGAAATCGCGGGCACGCGGCAGTATCAACGGCTGTTCCAGGAATTCGTCCACCGCTGGATGGGCGGCGGCGAGGAAACCGCGCTGCGCGCCGAACTCATGGCGGCCGCGGTGGTGACGGCGCACAACCACGTCCTCCGGCGATGGCTCCGCGGACAGGCTGCGGATCCGGAAGCGGCCTTCGACGCCGCGATGGCGGACACGGTCGCGCTGTTCGGCAACACTGGTGAGACGGAGACGACGGTGGTCGCTTTCCGGACGGGCAAAGACCTTTCCGCGGTGCTGCCGGGGTTGCGCAAGCTGCTCGGTGACGAGGGCACGCTCGGCTGAACGGCTACCGCGTCTGGTCGCTCACAAGCAGCCACAGACGCCGAGACGGAGACGACGGCAGTCGCTTTCCGGACCGGCGAAGAACTTTCCGCCGGACTGCGCGACTACCAGGCCTCGTCGAACCGCACGCCAGCTTCGTACCAATCCTCGTCGCTCACCGGGCGCTCCGGTTCCGCGGAACGTTCGGGGTCGGAGGTGCGGTTGCGGAGGTAGTCGCCCTCGCCCTGCACAGCCGAAGCGGCCGCCGGGTTCCGGGAGACCGCGGGCTTCTCCGGCGCGGCAACGGGTTTCGGCTCGCCAGGCGCGGGAGACGGCCTCGGCTCCGCTGGCGGAGCGGGTCGCCGGGGAGCCGGAGTCGCGGGCGCGGCTTCGGCCGTGAACCCGGCCCGCCACTTCAGGCGGTCCATCACGTATCCGCGAGTGCCGAGCGGAGCCAGCAGCGCCGCCGTGCGGTTCGCCGATTCCCGTTGCGCTTCGGCGTACGTGCGCAGCACCAGCGCGGCCAGCTCGTCCGGCGGCAGATTCCGTACTGTGCCGGACAGTTTCAGTCCCGTGAGGACACCGTCGGTGTTGACCGTGGCGGTGACCGCGTTGCCGGGCGAGGACGCCTCGACCGACAACGCGGACAGAGCCTGGATCAGTTCTTCCGGACTGGGCACGTCAGTCCATCGTGGACGGCGACAGCGGCTGCGACACCGAACCGTCCGGCGCGATGTCGACGTTCCGGTCCCGGACCCGCTTTTCGGTGCCCTTCGGGGTGTTCGAGGTCTCGAAGTTGGCCGGGTCGAACGAATCGCCGGGGCTGACGTCGGGCGGGTTCGGCACCGGCGGCAGGTTGACCGACTTCTCGTGGATCTTGTCGGCCAGCCTTCCCGCCGATTCCTGCATGTGCGAACGGATCTTGTCCACGCCGCTGAGGAAGCTCTGGAAGATGTCGTCCGCGTTGTCGCCCTCGACCTTCGCCGAGGCCTGCGCCGTCACCTCGGTGAGCCCGGCGCCCGCACCCGCGACCGCGGCCTGTGCGCCGACCGCGCTCATCGACAGCCCGCCCGCCGCGGCCACGGCTCCGCCCGGGGTGGCGACCACGGCGAGCATCCCGACCAGAGCACCGGTGAACGCCACCGCCGCCACCTTGGACCAGGAGATTTCGCCTTCCTTGGCCTTCTCCTTCTGGTACTTCTCGGCGGTTTCCCGGAACGTCAGCGCGAGCGAACTGAGGTCGTCTCGCGCGGCCCACACGCCGTCGCGGGCGGCGACGATGTCGCTCTCCACGACCGTGATCTCCGCGGCGAGCGCTTCGTAGGCCTCCGACAGCCGGTCGAGGTACGTCTTGACGTCCTCGGCCGCGTTGCCGCGCCACGAGCCCAGCAGTTCCTTCGCCCGGCGCAGTTCGGTGATCGACCCGCGGCTGAGGTTCTTCCACACCGGCTCGTACGAGTTGATCATCGACTGCAGGCCGCCGCCGGTGTCCTTGAGGTCGGCCTCGGAGAACTCCCGGAAGACCTCGGTGACCTTGTCCTGGTACGACTCGTACAGCTCTTTGATCGCGGAGAACTTGAAGAACTCCGCGTAGCGCAGGAATTCCAGCCCGTCGAGCGCGTCGTTGGCGCCCTTGTGCAGATCCTCGCTGATGCCTTCGAGCAGTTCCGCGCGCGGACGCCCGTCCGAGCCGCCGCTGAGCCCGAAGTAGTCTTCCTGCTCGCTCACGTCAGCGCACCTCTCCGCCCGCGCGCCGCACCGCGGACTGCGCCTCGGCGTCCGACGCCTCGTACAGCTCCGCCACGCGCTTGAGCGCTTCGCTCGCCTGATGCGTCGTGTAGGCCAGCTTCGCGAGCGCTTCCTCGACCTTCGCGCGGTGGTTCTCGTACGCCGCCGCGATCTTGGGCATGCCGAGCGATCCGCCGAACGCGGTGGTCGGGCCGCCGCCGAACAGGTCGATCGAGCCAATGATGGCGGCCGGGCCGACCGCGTCGGGCAGGTCCAGCCTGCGCACTCCGCCGCGCGCGGTCTCCGCCGCGTCCCCGGCGTTCGCGACGAACCCGCTCGCCTTGCGCAGGTCGTCGAGGTCGGTTTCGAAACCGATCATGAAACTACCCCCAGTCGTGTGAACCGTGACCCTACCGGGCGAACGGTATCCCTTCCGACTCATCGGACACCGAGGAGGTTCACGGCATTCCCGTGAGGGCGGTCACACCGCGGGCCGGACTCAGTCCGAAGTGGACCCGACGGCGCTTCCGCGGCGGTCGGCCCGGCGCGGGAACCACGGCACGATCGGCGAGACTCGCCGCTGGTAGTCCGCGTACTCGGGGTAGCGGCCGAGGGTGATGCTCTCGGTGAAGATCGTCGAACCGATGAACAACGCCGTGAGCAGGACCGCGCCGGCGATCGTCCAGGTGACCGCGCCGGCCGCGGAGACGCCGATCAGGAACACCAGCCACCACTGCGCTTGCTCGAAGAAGAAGTTGGGGTGGCGGGAAAACCGGAAGAGCCCGGTCTGCGCGAACCGCGGTTCGGGAGTGCGCCCGGCGGCGGTCTCGCGCTTCTTCCACTGGTGGAAGTTCCATTGCTGCTGGTCCGCGATCGTCTCGCCGGCCAGGCACGCGAGGAACGCGACGGCCAGCACGATGTCGGCGGCGCCCAGCGGAGTCTGATGGTCGAGCGCGATCCACGCGGGAAGAGTGATGAGCAGCAGGATCACGTTCTGGTAGAGCGTGATGAAGAAGAGGTTGAACAGCTGGAACTGCCACCGAGCCATCCGGCCGCGCAGCACCGCCCAGCGGTAGTCCTCGCCGCCGGGCGCGTAGCCGCCCTTGCGGCCGTAGTTGAACGTGAGCCGCGCGCCCCAGAGGAACACGAGCGCGAACAGCAGGTTCAGGCGCGCGTCCGCGAACCCCGCGTGCCCGGCGAAGATGCCGACGTAGGCCACCGGGACGACCGACCAGATCCGGTCCACCCAGGAGTACTCCCTGGTGAGCACCGACAGCAGCCAGCAGCCGGCGCACACTCCCGCGAACACCCAGAGGCACACCTGGAACGCGTTCATGACCGCGACTGTACTGCCGAAATCGCCGCTGCGACGCCCTACAATCCGCCGATGGGCACCACGACGGCGAACCTGCCCCTGCGCGAGCGCAAGATCGACATTTTCTTCGCCGTGATCTTCTCGGCGTTCACGGTGACGTCGCTGATCAGCGACCTGCTGCCGACGGTCGGCGTCGACTTCTCGCGGCCGACCGGCAACTTCTTCGTCGACTCCAACTACTGGTACGCCCACGACGCCGACCCGCTCTTCATGCACCCGCCGGACTGGATGCGGATCGTCACCGGCCTGTCGGCGTTCGTCTACCTCCCGTTCTACGTCGTGCTCGTCTGGTGCCTCGTCGCGGGCCGCAACGGGATCCAGCTGTTCGCGGTGGTCTACGCGACGATGATCGTCACACTCACCGGGATCGTCGTGTTCGGCGTCGAGTTCTTCGGCGACCCGGCGACGCGCACCGGCAACCCGGCCAAGTTCCTCGCGTTCAACCTCCCCTACGTGCTGGTTCCGTTGCTGCTGCTGGTGCGGATGCGCCGTCCGCTGCCGTTCACGCGGCGGTTCTGACCGCTGCGGCCTTCCGCAGCACCCGTTGTCGACGGCTCGTATAGGCCGCGACCGAACCGCACAGCAACGCCAGGAGCGCGACTGAAACCAGTACCTCCGACACCGACCTCACCAGCAGCGAAAGCACCAACGGGCCAGCCAACCCGCCGAGCCGGTTGAAGAACGACACCGACCCTGCGACCCGCCCGCGCAAGCCGTCATCGGCCACATCGGCGGCGACTGGCAGGAACACCGCCGCCATCGTGTTGACGCCTAGCAAGGCAACGGTCAGCACCGCTGCCGACAGCCACGGCGCAGCTACCGCCCATCCCGACACCGCGAGCGCCAACAGCAATATCGCGACGCAGACGGCCAGCCGCACCGTGACGCCGGTGGGGCCGAAGCGTCGGTAGCCGAGGAGCAGCAGTCCCGCGCACAGCACCATCGCCACCGCGGACCCGGTCAGCAGGGCGTTCGCCGTGGTCAGCGAGAGGCCGCCGACGCGGGACAGGGTCGGCACCCAGGTGGTCAGGCCGAATGTGGTCAAGCCGATCGAGAAGGCGAACACCCATTGCAGCCGGGTCGTGAGCGTGTTCCGCGCCAGCCAGTTGTCCTCCGCCGCGGCGGGCGCGCGGGTGCTCCGCTGATCCGGGATGACGGCTGCCGCGGCGGCCAGCAGCAGCCCGGTCGGCGCGCCGATGAGCCACAGCACCCGCCAGCCGAAGACGGGCTCCAGCCACAACGCGGAACCGGACGCGACCAGGTAGCCGATCGCGGTCGCGAGGATCGACAGGCCGGTGACCGCCGCTCCCCTGCCCGGCCCCGGGAAGAGGTCGCTGAGCACCGTGATCAGCATCGGAGCCAGTCCGCCGACGGCGATGCCCATCAGGAAGCACATCACCACGTTGCCGCCGAAATCCGGCATGGTGCCGCACATGCTCGTGGCGGTGAACCCGAGCGTGGCGAGCAGATAACAGGCCCGGCGGCCGATGCGCTCGGCCAGCCTGCTGCACAGCAACGCGCCCAGCGCGGTGCCGGACAGCCCGCTCACCGCCAGCAGCGACGCGGTCGAGGCGTCGATGCCGTATTCCGTGCGCAGGCCGGGGATGACGAACCCCAGCGTCGACGTCTTGCTGATGTCGATCGTGAGCGCTGCGGTGGCGACCACCGCGATCGTCCGCCTTCCCCGGACCGTGTGCGGAGGCAGGACAGCCGGGACCGCTGGGACCGCTGGGACCGCTGGGACCGCTGGGACCGCACCCTGCCGCGTCCGGCCGAGGACGAGCGCGGCTCCCAGCGCGAGGAGCAAGGCCGCGCCGGCGACGAACATTTCCGGCATGTCGGCCAGCGCCATGCCGTGCAGCCGCCGGCCGGCTGTCGAACCCGGTGAACCCATCGAGTCCATCGACTCCATTCCGGGCATCGTGAAAGCCCGGAAAAAGCCCGTTGCCGAAGCGACCACGACCACCGCCGCCGCCAGCGCGAGCACTCCCCGCCAGCTCGTGCGAGCCGGCCCCGAAACTGTCGTCATGCCTCCAACTTCTCATCCGGGCGCGCGTTCCGGCATCTTCAGTTTTGCGGTCCTGTCCTCAGTTTTCCTGAAGCACCGAAAGAATATTCCGCGCCGGATCGCGGAACCACGCGATCAGTGGCCCGCCGAGCCGGAAAATGCCTTTTTCGTCGACGCCGTCGAACGGTTCGAAGGAAACCCCGGCCGCACCGAGGTCCGCGACCGCCTGGTCGATGTCGTCCACCGGGAAGTTGAGAATCGTGTACTCGGCCGGAACGTGCTTGTCGCCCTTCGGGTAGACGAGGACTTCGCGCCCTTCGGCGAGACGCAGCCGCAGCATCCCCCAGTTTTCGGTGACCTCGATGCCGAGCGTCTCGGCGTAGAACTTCCGCGCGGCCGGGATGTCGTCGACGGAGAAACCGCTGAATGCCTTGCTGGTGTCGAACATTTTTCCTCCTGGATAATTGTCAGTGCCGAGGGCGGTAAGTCACGCAGAGGACGCCATTGCCGAACGTCCGGGAAGCGACGAGTTCGAGGTCAGCCCGGGAAGAAGCCGTCGAGAACAGCCGCTCGCCCGAACCGAGCACGATCGGGTGGATCAGCAGATTCAGCTCGTCGAGCAAGCCCGTCAGCAGCAGCGACCGCACCAGCCGCGGGCTGCCGGGAATGTGGATGTTCTTGCCCGGCTTGCTCTTCAGCGCGGTCAGCTCGGCTGTCACATCAGGGCCGAGCAACGTCGAACCGCTCCACGCCACTTCCGTGAGCGTGCTCGATACGACGTACTTCGGGGTGTTGTTCAGGAACGCGGCCATCGGCGACGAGTCGCCCAGCGCGGGCCACATCCGGGCGAAGTCCGCGTAGGTGTTCCGGCCGAGCAGCACGGCGTCCGATTCGGCGATGCCGGCGCGGATCACCTCGTCCGCCTCGTGGTTCAGCATCATCCACTCCGGCGGCGACTCGGTCACCCCGTCCAGCGACACCGACAGTCCGGCCACGATCTTCCGCACGGCTATGCTCCTTCTTCAGCTGACCTGGACACGGGGGACGTCGGAGCCGGAATCCGCGAGGCGACAACCGGCGGCGAAAAGTTTTCGGAGGGGGCCGTTGTGCGGTACCTGATCATGATCCACAGCAACCCGCGGTTCCGGGCGCTTTGGGAGGAGTTCTCGGACGAGCAGAAGGCCGCGTTCGGCCGGAGCCACCTCGCGCTCGACCGGGCGCTCGAGGAGTCCGGCGAGCTGGTGCTCAGCGACGGGCTGGCCGATCCCGCCGAAGCCAAGTGCGTCACCGTGCAGGACGGCAAGGCGGTGGCGAGCGACGGGCCGTTCGCCGAGGTCAAGGAGCATCTGGTCGGCTTCTACCTGGTCGAATGCGAGAGCATGGAGCGGGCGCTGGAGCACGCCGCGCGGGTGCCGGACGCGCTGTACGGCAAGGTCGAGGTACGGCCGATCCGCAACGTGAAAGAGCTGGATCTCTGACTCCCCCGGCCGGTTTCGAACAGCTCCTGCGCGACCTCGCGCCGCAGGTGCTCACCGCCGTCTGCCGCCGGTTCGGCGATTTCACGCTTTGCGAGGACGCGGTGCAGGAGGCGCTGCTGTCCGCCGCGGTGAAATGGCCGGAGCAGGGCCTGCCGGACAACCCCAAGAGCTGGCTGATCACCGCGGCCGCGCGCCGGCGCATCGACATCGAGCGCAGCGAGTCCGCCCGACGGCAGCGCGAGCAGACGGTCGCCGCGCTGGCGGTGCCGCAACCGGAACTGGCCCCGGCCGACGACGACACGCTGACCCTGCTGATGCTGTGCTGTCACCCCGAACTCGCCAAGCCGTCGCAGCTCGCGTTGACGCTGCGCGCGGTCGGCGGCCTCACCACCGCGGAGATCGGCCGGGCGCTGCTGGTTCCGGAGAAAACCGTGAGCCAGCGGATCAACCGGGCGAAGAAACGGCTCAGCGGGGCCCGGTTCCGGATGCCGCCGCCGGGCGAACGGGCCGAGCGGATGGCCGCGGTGCTGCAGGTGCTGTACCTGATCTTCACCGAAGGGCACACCGCCAGTTCCGGGACCGCTGTCAACCGGGTCGAGCTGACCGCGGAGGCGATCCGGCTGACCCGGCAGCTGCACGCGCAGGTGCCCGACGACGGCGAGGTCGCCGGGCTGCTCGCGCTCATGCTGCTCACCGACGCCCGGCGCCCCGCGCGGACCCGGCCGGACGGCGCCGCCGTGCCGCTGGCCGAGCAGGACCGCACCCGCTGGGACGCCGCCGCGATCGCCGAAGGGCTCGACCTGATCGGGAAAACCCTGGTCACCGCCCAGCTCGGGCCGTATCAGCTCGAGGCCGCGATCGCCGCCGTACACGCCGAGGCGGCCCGCGCCGAGGACACCGACTGGCCGCAGATCCTCGCCCTCTACGACCTGCTGCTCGCCCTCGCGCCGAGTCCGGTCGCGGCGCTGAACCGGATCGTCCCGGTCGCGATGGTCCACGGCGCCCGCGAAGGGTTGCGGCAGCTGGACGAGATCGCCGGACTGGACGAACACCACCGCGTCGACGTCGTGCGCGCGCACCTGCTCGACCTGGCGGGCGAACCCGAGCAAGCTCGGGGATATTACCGTTCAGCGGCACGGAAAACGCTCAGCGTTCCCGAGCGGAGGTACCTCGAATCCCGTGCCGCGCCCGGGAAATCGCCCTAGCTGGCCGCCCGAGCCATCGACGGCGGACGCAGCGCGCCCGGGTCCGGCAGCCGCATCGGCACGGTGTCCGCGTGGTACTCGAAGTGCCACCATTCGTTGTCGTAGCGGCGATACAGCCGGTACTCCGCCCCATGCCGCTCCAGCCACGCCGCTCCTTCGGTCGGGCGTACGTCGAGCGCTGTGCCGCGGACGTGTGCCGACTCGTGCGGTGGCAGCACTCGACGCCGGGCCGCGGTGACGGAGCCGGTGCGGTGTACCTCTTCGGCGAACAGCCGGTGCTGGTGGGCGGCGTCGCGGTGGCCCGAGGTGAGGCCGATGAGCTGGTGGTCCCGCCAGAACGCCTCGGCGCGCGCCGCGGTGAACGCCGCGCGGGCCGGTTCGCTCAAGCCTGCCAGGTCCTCGGCCGGGTAGCGCATCGCGAGCGCCCACTGGCAGGCCAGGTAGCGGCCGCGGCCGGGCGAACGCAGGAACGCGGCCGGGAGCAGCGTCAGCGCCAGGAGGCGGGTGACGGCCGCGAAGACCCGGGGCCGGCGAAGCGACTCGATCATGAGGTCCACTTTCGGGCCCCAGTGTGCGCGCACTGCGCTCGGAGTTTGACAGCTCTGTAACAGTTCGCCGCGGCGGCGCTGTTACCGAACGATGACACGGCACGCACCACGCGGGGATCCGGGCCGGGCAGGCTGGGCTCCGGCCGTCCGCTGTGGACTGTCCGGGCGGCCGGACGGGCGGACTGCGATAGTGGGAGACATGCCGAGGGTGCTGCTGATCGAAGACGACCAGGCCGTGCGCGACGGCCTGCGGCTGGCCCTGACCTACCAGGGCCACACGGTCGACGCGGTGGAGACCGGCGAGGAAGGCCTCGCCCGGCTCGCCGGGGACCCGGCCGACGTCGTGGTCCTCGACCTCATGCTGCCCGGGATGGACGGCTTCGAGGTCTGCCGCCGCATCCGCGCCGCCGGCGACCTGCCGATCATCATGCTCACCGCCCGCAACGACGACATCGACGTGGTGGCCGGGCTCGAAGCCGGAGCCGACGACTACGTCGTCAAACCCGCGCAGGCCCGGGTGCTGGAGGCGCGCATCCGCGCGGTGCTGCGCCGGACCGGCGGCGAACCGCGCAGTGCGGACGCGAAACCGGGTCCGGAACGGCACGGCGACCTGACGATCGACCGTGAAGGCCTCGTGGTCAGCAAGCACGGCACGGTGATCGGGCTCGCGCCGACCGAACTGAGGCTGCTGCTGGAACTGTCGTCGGCGCCCGGGCGCGTGCTGAGCCGTCAGCAGCTGCTCGAATCCGTGTGGGACCAGGGCTATCTCGGCGATTCGCGGCTCGTCGACGCGTGCGTGCAGCGGCTGCGCGCGAAGATCGAGGACGACCCGGCGAAACCGGTGTACGTCCAGACCCTGCGCGGTTTCGGCTATCGCTTCGGGCCGCTGTGACCGGCTGGCGGCTGCGCGGGCTGCGCACCCGGCTGCTGGTGGCGTTCGCGCTGCTGAGCGTGTTCACCGCGATGGCCGTCGCCGGGATCGGCTACGTGCAGGCGAGGAACGGGATCCTGCAGCGCACCCAGGACAACGCCGCCACCGAGATGACGAACCAGCTCAAGCAGCTGTACCCGCTCCCCCGGCAGCCGGTGGACACGAGCGCGCTGCAATCGGTCGCCGACCGGCTGAACGGCCGGAAAACGGCCGCGCTGGTGACGAGCGGCGGCCACAGCGCGGGCGACATGCCCGCCTCGGTGATCACGCCGGAACTGCGGGCGGTCGTGCGGTCCGGGCGGGTCGCGTGGCAGCGCGTGGACGTCGGCGGCGTGACACAGCTGCTGCTGGGCTCGCCGTTGCTGATCTCGACCGGCGACCGGCGGAATCCGACGATCCCGTCCGGCATCGAGATCTACGAACTGCGCAATCTCGACGCGGAAATCGACGCGGTGAACCGCCTGGCCAGGGACGCGTGGCTCGCCGGCGGGGCCGCGCTGGTGGTGGCGTTGATCCTCGCCGTGCTGGCCGCAGGCAGCGTGTTGCGGCCGGTCGGCGAGCTGCAACGCGCGGCGCGCAGGCTCGGCGCGGGCGACCTCGACGCCCGCATCGCTGTCCGCGGCAGTGATGAACTGGCGAGCGTCGCCGAGACGTTCAACGCGACCGCCGACTCGCTGCAACGCCACGTCGGCGAACTGCGCCGGATGGAAGCCGACGCACGACGGTTCGTCGCCGACGTGTCCCACGAACTGCGCACGCCACTCGCCGCGATGACCGCGGTCACCGACATGCTCGACGCCGAAGCGAAGCGGCTGCCGGACGCTGCGGGCGAGGCCGTGCGGCTGGTCAGCCAAGAAACCCACAACCTGACGCGGCTGGTGAACGACCTGATCGAGGTCACCCGGTTCGACTCCGGCACCGCTTCGCTCGAGGTGGACGACGTCGACGTGGCCGAGGCGGTTCGCGCAACGCTGCGCGCGCGGGGCTTCGCCGTCGAGACCGACCTGCCGGAAGGGATCCGGGCGCGGGTCGACCCGCGTCGGCTCGACGTGATCGTGGCCAACCTCGTCGGGAACGCCTTGCGGCACGGCGCGGAGCCGGTGACCGTGCGATTGCGGGGCGACCAGGCGGGGGTCACGCTCACCGTCGAGGATTCCGGCTCCGGCTTGGACGAGGAGGTGCTTCCGCACGTGTTTTCCCGTTTCTACAAGGCGGATACCGCTCGCAGCCGGTCGGAAGGGAGCGGGCTCGGACTCGCGATCGCCTGGGAGAACGCGCGGCTGCACCAAGGGGAACTGACCGCGGGCAACCGGCCCGAAGGCGGCGCGGTGTTCACCTTGCGGCTGCCTCGGGAGGTACGGCGATGAAGCGGTGGCTGGCGTTGCTCGCGGTCTTGGTGCTGGCGAGCGGCTGCGGGGTGCGGCCCAGCGGGGTGATCCCCGGCGAGAACGCGCCCAGCGGTCCGCCGAACGGGAACAACGGGCACACGGCGACGGTGTATTTCGTGCTGAACGGCAAGGTCGTGCCGGTGGTGCGCACCGGTATCGGCGACGTGGCCGCGGACCGGGTCCGCGCGCTGGAGCGAGGGCCGGACGAGGACGAACGGGCCAGCGGTTACACGACGGAGCTTCCGCCGTCGTTTGAACCGATCGCCATCGGGGTCTCGGACGCGGAGATCGGCGTGAACGTCCGGGAACTGTCGCCGAACGCGGTCGCGCAGATCGTGTGCACGGTGGTCGCGGCAGGCGGAGGCGGAGCGTCGGGGACTGTCCGGCTTTCCGGTGGCGGGCAGACGCTCCAGCCTGCGGGCTGCGGTCCCGGATAGGCAGGCCGGTCAGTACCGGTCGCGACCAGGTTCGCGGTACAGCACCGCGTAGAGCGCGCCGCCCACGATCGGGCCGACGACCGCGGAGAGGTCGACGCCGCCGAGAGCGACCGAAACCGGTCCCTGCCACAGTGTCGTGCTGGCGCACAGCAGCGCTGCCCCGGTGCCGGCCGCGAAAGCCCAGCACCCTTGCCAGTTCACGCCGTTGCGGAACCAGAACGGGCTGGTGCTGCGGATGTCGGCCAGGCCGGGGCCGTCGTACCGGTTGCGGCGGCGCACGAGATCGACGGCGTAGATCGCCATGACCGGGCCGAGATAGGTCACCGCGAGCGTCAGGATGTTGTTCAGCGCGGTGAGGAAGCTGGGCGCCATCAGCATGTACGCGGTCAGCAGAAGGCCCACCGCCGCGTCCAGCAGCACGGTCCGGGCCCGGGGCGCGCGGAGCCCGACCGCCTGGAGCATCAGGCCGGACGAGTAGAAGGTCGACACGTTGTTGGTGAGAGTGCCGAGCAGCACGGCCACCAGGAAAACCGGGTAGAACCACCTCGGCAGGATGGCCGCCATCGAGGTCTGCGGATCGGCCATGTCGACCACGGTTCCGGCCAGTACGCCGATGCTGCCCAAGACCAGCGCGGGCAGCGCGCCGCCGAAGCCGGTCCACCACGCGGCTTTCGCCGGGCTTTCGGACCGCGGCAGGTAGCGCGCGTAGTCGGCGCCGGTCAGCCAGGACACCGGTCCCGACGCGATCACGGTGAAGCCGGCGAGCAGAGCCGCCGCCGTGCCGTGTTCCGGCGGCGCCGGGAGATGGGAGAAGTCCGCCCGGCTCACCACGATGGCCGCCAGGATCGCGAGGCACACCGCGAGCAGCACTCCGAAGTACTTGCTCAGGTGCAGGATCGTCGCGTGGCCGTACACGCTCACCGCGAACGTGGCCACACCGACCACCGCGAGCACGAGGAGCTGCAGCCAGATCGATCCGGTGTCCGCGCCGAAGACGCCGAGCAGCGCGAGGCCGGCCATCGCGGTGATCGACAGGTTGATCGCGCCGAACCCCACGGCGGTCAGCCAGCCGAGGCCGCTGCCGACGACCCGGTTGCCGCGCACGCCGAACATCGCGCGCATGACCACCGAACTCGGTGCCCCGGACGGCACGCCGCTCGCGGCGAGCAGGCCGACCAGCACCCAGAACAGGTTGCCCGCCACCAGCACCAGCACCGCCTGCCCGATGCTGAGCCCGAGCACCGTCAGCGTGCCGCCGAGCAGGATGTAGAGGTAGGCGAGGTTCGACGACAGCCAGACCGGGAACAACTGGCGGGCCCGCCCCCGGCGTTCCCGGTCCGGCACCGGCTCGATGCCCCTGGTCTCGATCCGGCCGACCTCGTTGACCGGATCGACGCGATCGCTCTGCCTCGTCGGATTCTTCATCCCGCCCCCTTTCCTCGCATGGCCGGCCGCGGTCACGACACCCCGACGCGCAGCTCCACCACATACGGTTCGCCCGAGCGCCATGCCATCGCCGCGGCGTCGGCGGCTTCGCCCGGGCTCTCGGCCACGACGCCCTTGACCCCCATCGCGCCCGCGAGCGCGACGAAGTCGATCCGCGGCTCCACGAGGTCCATGCCGACCAGCCGGCCCTGTCCGGCCAGCGCGGGCACCCGTCCGCGGAGGTTGTCCTTCAACATCAGGTACTGGCAGTTGTTGACCACCACGAAAAGCACCGGCAGCCGTTCGTGCGCGGCGGTCCACAGCGCCTGCGGGCTGTACATCGCCGATCCGTCGCCGACGAAGCACACCACCGGGTCGAGCCCGCGTCCGATGCAGACGCCCGCCGCGGCGGGCATGCCCCAGCCCAGTCCCCCGCCGCGGGCGGCGAAGTACCGCCCTGGCTTGCCCGCCCGGTGGAACCGGCGCACGTAGACGTCGCTGCTCATCGACTCGTCCACGACGACCACGTCGTCCGGCAACGCCCGGAGGACCGCGTGCACCGCTGCCACCGGCGCCATCGGCGCTTCGGCGTAGCGCGCCCGGGCCCCGTCCTCGGCAGCCCGTTCGGCCTCGGCCCGCACCTCGCCTGCCCGGGCGAGCTCCTTGGCTGCGCGCTCGCCGTCGGCCAGCAGCGCGACCTTCGCTGTCAGCTCTTCGAGGGTGCACCGCAGATCGCCGCTGACGCCGAGCCGCACCGGCACCGATCTGGCCAGCTGATGCGGATCGGGAGCCACCTGCAGCAGCTCCGTCCCCGGCGCCACGAAGTCGCCGCCGCTGTATCCGTAGGCCATGAAAACCCTGCCGCCCAGCAGCAGCACCCTCTTGAACCCGGCCAAGGCGTCCCGGACCTCCGCCGTGGACAGTCCGAGCTGGCCCGCCCACAACGGATGAGTGGTCGGGAAAACGGTGGTGGCGTGCAACGACGATCCGAACACCCGTGCTCCGGCCGCTTCCGCGAACCCGGTCAGCGCGTCGACCGCACCGCTCGCGGCCACCTCGTCCCCGGCCACCACCGCGACCTGGTCCGGCGGCACGTCGCACAACAGCCGCGCCAGTTCGGCCGCGCGGGGTGCGCAACCGCCGCGCTCCACCGGCGATCGCGGCGGCACCGCCCGCGCGCCGCGAGGGTCCTCCGCTTCCAGGACGTCGACCGGCAGCGACACGAACACCGGGCCGGTCGGCTCCGACGCCGCGTCGCGGAACGCCCGGCGCAGCACCACCCCGAGGTCCTCGACCCGGCGGACCTCGTGCGTCCACTTCGCCACCGGCGCGGCCAGCCCGGCGAGATCGCCGGACAGCAACGGATCCTGCACGAGATGCCGCTGGTCCGCCTGTCCCGCGGTGATCACCAGCGGGGTGCGCTGCACCACCGCGTTGGTCAGGTTTCCCACGGCGTTCCCGAGCCCGGCCATGGCGTGCAGGTTCGCCATGGCCGGCCTGCCGGTGGCCTGTGCGCAGCCGTCCGCCATCGCGACCACAGAGCTTTCCTGGAGACCGAGCACGTACCGCGGATCGCGTGCCGCCGACAACGCGGTCATCAGCGGAAGCTCGGTGGTGCCGGGATTGCCGAACACGTGCCGCACGCCCTCGGTGCGCAGCACCTCCAGCACGACGTCGCTGCCCCTCACCGATAGGTTTCCAAAGTCCCGGTCCGGCGGACGTCGAGGGTCGCGCAGTGGAAGCCGCCGCCGAACGTGCGCGCCTGGCTCAGTTTCAGCGGCAGCACGTCGACCTTGTGCGCTTCCAGTTCCTTGATCAGCGCGGTCTGCCGCTTGTCGACGGCGACCAGCTCCGGGCTGATGCTGAGCAGGTTCATGCCGATCCACACCGAGTTGATCGGGAACGAGCCGGACCAGCCGATGTCCACCATCTCCGGGCACCAGATCTTGTCCCAGGACCGGAAGATCTCCGGCAGGTTCCCGTCGTTCACCCGTTCCGGATGCAGCAGCACCAGGCCCGGCCGCAGCGGCACCACCGTGGTGTCGATGTGCGCGGAGGGATAGAGGTCGCGGCAGGCGTGCACGGTGTACTCCGGGCCGACCGCCTGCTGCAGCCAGCGGGCTCCCATTTCATTGCCGCCGTCGGACACCTGGTAGATCAGATCGGTGCCGAGGCGGATGACGTTGGCCGCGTCGAAACACGGTTCGAGGTCGGCGAGCCGTTGCCCCTCCGGCAGCTCGGGCCGGTACATCTCGTCGGCGAGCGCCGGGCGCGGCGCCGAGATCCAGCGCGCACCGGAGTTGAAGTACTCCAGCAGCAACGGCTTGTACAACGACTGCTTGAGCGCCCTCCCGCGCACCACCATCGGCGCTTCGATCAGCAGATCGCCCACCACCAGCACGGTGTCGCGCGGGGCGTGGTCGAGGTATCCCTCCGTCTCCCACAAGCCGGTCCGCAGGACCGCGTCCGGATCGGCGGGCGCCGGTCTGCGGACGGTGACGCCGAGTCCGGTCAGCGCGGCGCAGAACTCCTCGAGCTCCTCCTCCGCCTGTTCGATCGCCGCCAGCGGGTACTTGCCGGATTCGAGTCTCTCGGCGCCGCCCGCGTCGTGGTAGTCCATCGTCAGGATGCTGCGTTCGGCGCGCGGGATCCGGGCGCCGAGCGCGGAGCCGACCACGACCTCCTCCAGCTGGTCCCATTCGTTGTGCGCACTGACCAAACTCATTCGCGAACCTCCGTGGAGCAGTCGGGAAACAACAATGGCGAGCGGGCGAACGCGTCAGCCGAGCAGCGCGGCCAGCCGGGGGTGAGCGGCGAGTTCGGCACGCAGCCGCGCGAAGTTGGCCTCGGCGGGACCGTCCTGCATCTCGAACACGTGCCACCCCCACTTCGCGGCGAACTCGCGGAAGAAGCCGTCGCAGGCGGACTGCAGTTCCAGATAGCCCGCGCGGCCGCGGCCCTCGCCCGCCGCGCCAAGGTCTTCCAGCGGGCCGAGGGACCCCTTCTGCGCCATCCGCCAGCGATAGGACCGTTCGACCGGACCGGAAATCACCAGCCCGACGTCCGGGGCACAGCGCTGGAACAACTCCGTCAGCATCTCCTGCGCCCGTTCGATCTCCTCGATCATCATCGGGCCGGTCGCCAGCTTGCGGGCGACGTAGAGTTCCTTGTAGGCCATCTTCAGGCTGAAGCTCTCGTCGATCACGTGCGTGCCGCGGGCGGTGTACGGCAGCACGGCTTCGTGGTACAGCAGCACCTGGCCGACCCATTCCAGCCACGCGGCGGCCAGCGGCCCGGCGGGCACGTTGCGGGTGAACGCGGTCGATCCGTAGCGTTCCTCCCACCCTTCCTCCTCGAACGCGGCGAACGCGGGCGGCGGCGGCGGAGCGTCCACGCCCAGGTGCAGCAGGCGGAACGATTCGACCCACAGCTGCCGCAGCGCCTGCCGGGTGTTCTCGCGCTCGTTCGCCGAGATTTCCTTGCGCCAGCTGAGCATCTTGACGTCGTGCCCGCCGTCGGCCAGCGCCTTCGACAGCATCTTGGCCATCGCGGTCTTGCCGGTGCCGTCGATGCCGAGCAGTGCGACGTGCAGTCCGGAGCCGGTCATGCGATTCCCCTTCGTTCCCGTGGTGCGGGCCGGAGCCCGGTTTTTCAGCGCGGCACGCCCGCCAGCCGCTGAACCGCCTCGCGCAGCGTCGGCACCGGCTTGCAGAAGGCGAACCGGAGCAGCCGGCCCGCCGAGCGGCGGTCGGGGAAGAAGTCGCTCATCGGCAGCGCGGCGACTCCCGTCGTGGCCACGAGGTCCTTCGCGAACGCCTCGATGTCCTCGCCCGCGCCCCACGGACCGGCGTCCGCGGTGACGAAGAACCCGCCGGACGGCAGTTGCGGCCGCAAGCCGGCCTCGGTCAGGCCGCGCCACAAGATGTTGCGGCGCACCCGGTACTCCGCGCGCAGCGTGTCGAAATAGCCGCTGTCGTCGGCCCAGCGCAACGCCGAAGCGGTGATCGCCTGCAGCGGGGCGGGCACGGAGAAAGCCAGGTGCCGGTGGTGGTATTGGGCCTTGACGCTCAGTTCGCGCGGCGCGTACATCCAGCCGATCCGCCAGCCGCCCAGCGACAGCATCTTCGACGCCGACGAGCAGACGATCGTCCGCTCCCGCATGCCTTCCTGTGCAGCGATGCAGACGTGCGGCCCGTCGTAGGTGTGCTCCTCGTACACCTCGTCGCTGACCACGAGCAGATCGTGCTCGACGGCGAACTCCGCCAGGTCCGCCGCGGACCGCGCGGACAGCGTGAATCCGGTCGGGTTGTTCGGGGTGTTCAGCAGCAGCGTGCGGGTCGCCGGCGTGACCGCGCGGCGCAGCGCGTCGAAGTCCGGTTCGAGCGGCCCCGAACCGCGCGAACCGGCGAGCGGAACCGGGACCAGCCGCGCCCCGGCGAGCCGGGCCAACCCGGGGTAGTTGTCGTAAAACGGTTCCAGCGCAAGGATTTCCGAGTCCGGAGGCGTCACCGCGAGCAAAGCTGCGGCGACCGCTTCGGTGCACCCGACAGTGACCGTGATCTCCCCGTCCGGGTCGTAGCTCAGGCCGCGCGCCTCGGCGCGGGCGGCCAGCTCGGACCTGAGTTCGGCCGTGCCGTACAGCGGCGCGTACTGGCGGCTGCGCTGGCTTCGCAGCGCCGCCTCGGTGATGTCCAGCCGCGGAGTCGGTGCGCCGTCGGGAAAACCCTGGGCGAGATTGATCGCGCCGACCTGCTCGGCGAGGGTGAAGATCTCGAAATAGATGTCGCTTTCTTCTTCGGGCACAGCAATGCCCAGTCTCGCTTCGTGCACGAGTCCCCCTAGGACGCCGGATCTCGACCGCCGTTTTTCCGAACGTACCACCGGCCGCCGCGGGAAGGGAACCCCGAAAGTAGTTGCGTCCGGGAAATGACCACCGTACACTTGGCATGATCACATTGTCGCGCGCTCGTTAAAGGCGCGTCGAGGACCTTGCCGCCCGTTCGGTTCGGCTGCTCGCGTCCATTCTCGAAAGTAATCGACCAGGAGGCATCACCGCCCGGAAGGGACGGCTAAACCTCACTGGCGAACATTCGTGCCTGCCCAGACAAAGGCACGGTAAAAACGAGGGAGAAATGCATGAAGCGCGATCCTGTCGTATTGGGCATCAACGGCGTCTACCACGAGTCGGCGGCGTGCCTCGTCCGCGGCTCGACCGTGCTGGCACTGGCCGAGGAGGAGCGCTTCAACCGCCGCAAGCACGCCAAACCGGCCGACATCGACACCGTGGACGAGATCCCGGCCGCCGCGATCAAGGACTGCCTCGAGCGCTCCGGGATCACCGCGGACGAGATCGACTTCGTCGCTTTCTCATTCGATCCGAAGCTGCGCAAGCCGCCGATGAACGAACGGCTCACCGCCGGTTCCTGGGGCCACGCCGACGGCGAAAGAGTCCTCCTGGAAAAGCTCGAAAATGTGCCGGAACTGGTCAGCAAGGCGCTCGGCGTCGATATCCAGGACCGCTGGGTGTGGGTCGGGCACGAAACGGCGCACGCGGCCAGCACGTACTTCGCTTCGCCGTTCGACGAGGCCGCGGTCTTGAGCATCGACGGAATCGGCGAGCATTCGACGGCATTGCTCGCGCACGGCCGCGGCAGCACGCTGGAAGCCGTCGAAACGATCGAATACCCCGATTCGCTCGGATTCGTCTGGGAGAAATTCGCCAAGTTCACCGGGCTGGACGATTACTCGGCCCCGAAACTGATGGCGCTCGCGGCGTTCGCGCCGCCGGAGAGGTACCGGGCGGAATTCGCCCGCATCGTCCGGCGGGGCGCGAAGCCGTTCGACGTGGACGCGGACCTGTTCCGGTTCCGGGTCGAGGACTACGGACCGCTGGAGGAACTGTTCGGCCCGCGCCGCGCGCCGAACACTCCGTTCGACTACCGGTACGCCCAGGTGGCGTCGAGCCTGCAGGAGATGACCACCGAGATCCTGCAGTCGCTCGCCGCCACGCTGAAGGAGCGGACCGGATCGCGCAACCTGTGCCTGGCCGGCGGTGTCGCGCTCAACTGCGTCGCGATGGGCAGGCTGCTCAACCGCGGCCCGTTCGACGGCGTTTTCGTCCAGCCGCTGGCCCACGACGGCGGGACCGCGCTCGGCGCCGCGCTCTGGGTCGCCCACACTCGCGGCGAGGTCGCATCGCGGTTCGTGCTGAACGACCCGTACATCGGGTCCGAGGCGTTCGGCAACGCCGAGATCGAAGCGGCGCTCGAGGGAGTCCCGGTCACAGCGGCCAAACTGGAGTCCGCGGCGGAAACGGCCGCCGGACTGGTCGCCGACGGTCTCGTCGTGGGCTGGTTCCAGGGCGCGGCCGAGATCGGCCCGCGGGCGCTCGGCAACCGCTCGATCATCGGCGACCCGCGCAGCCTGGCGATCAAGGATCTGATCAACGTGCGGGTGAAGCACCGGGAGTACTTCCGGCCGTTCGCCCCGAGCGTGCTGGGCGAGCACGCGGCGGAATGGTTCGAATTCGAGCGCACTTCGCTGTCGACCAACTTCATGTCGTTCGCCGTTCCGGTCCGCCCCGAAAAGCGGGCGGCCGTCCCCGCGATCGTGCACGTCGACGGGACCGCGCGGATGCAGACGGTGTGGCCGGAGGTCAATCCCCGCTACCACGAGATGATCACCGCCTTCCACCGGCAGACCGGGGTGCCGCTGGTGCTGAACACCTCGTTCAACACCTACGACGAGCCGATCGTGCGCTCCCCCGGCGACGCGCTGCGCACCTTCCTGCGCACCGGAATGGATGCCCTCGTCCTCGGCGACTACCTGATCGAACGCCGGCAGTGACCGGAGCGTGAGCGCGGCCGCGGGGGTGCGGGGCAGGTCCTCACACACCCGCGGTCAGCTCCGCACGCCGCGGCTCCAACGAGCCCAACCGGTCCAGCGCCCGGTCCAGTCTGCGCAGCCACCACCGGGCGGTCGCCGGGGCCGGGCGCGCGAACCCGGCCACCTGGTTGCGCGATTCCGTGAGCAGGAAAGAGATCTCGCCCATCACCGCGTGGTACACGACAGCGAGGTCCGCGGCCCGGCTCGTCCTGGCGGTGCCGCTGATCCGGGTCCAGGCCGCTTCGAGGTCGTCGCGTTCCTGGTCCTCGCCCCACGCCGTGTTGGACAGAAACCACACGAACTCCAGCTCCGGCGGTCCGTAGCAGGCCAGCCCCCAGTCCAGCGCGGTGACCCCGGCCGGGGACAGCGCAAGGTTCTGCGGCCGGAAATCGCCGTGCAGCACCGTGAACGGGGCACTGTCGGCAAGCGCGGCGAGCAGTCCCGACGGGTCGTCAGCCAATCGGAAGACCTCGTGCACGAGATCGGCCGGGCCGTGTTCGGCGAAGCACTCCCAGTTCGTCGTGAGCATCTTCGGCAGCGTGTCCGAACCGCGCGCCTCGACGAACGGCCGCACCGGCGAGAACAGCCGCAGCCGGTCCGACACCGAGCACAGCGCCGCGGAGGGCGGGCGACCGCGCAACGCCTCGTGCATCTCGTGCACGGCGGCGAGCATGCGCTCCCACGAACGCGGGTCCGCCGAATCGAGCAGCGCGCGACGGTCGGCCGTCAGGTCTCGCATGAGCAGGACCCATCCGTCGTCGACCGCCTCGGCGCCGATCACCGCTGAGCCGATCGCGGCGGGCAGCGCGTCGTAGACCCCCTCGACGTACAGCAGGCCTTCCCGGCCCGGATCCGCGGTGGCCCGGGCCATCCAGTCGTCGGCGGGCCGGATGTGCTTGATCACGACCGGTTCGCCGGTCTCGAGTTCGGCCCGGAACAGATTCGCCCCGGACAGTCCGTCGTGGACCAGCTCGCGGACCGTGCCCGGCGCCACCCCGGCCGGACAGCCCTCCGGCAGCACCGGATCCTCTTTCGGTTTCGCCGGATACACCACGTGCCGGCGCACCAGGCCGCCGGCCAGCTCGAACCGGTGCACCCGCCGGACCGGCCCGGACGCGGCCGCCCGCTGCAGGTCGAGTTCGACCGCGCCGGGCAGGTCGGTCCGCTGGCTCCGCACCACCTCGCCCCGGCCGACCGCGCCGGGCCAGGCGCGGGCGATCGCCTGCGCCCCTTCGGCGGTCTCCCGTCGGCCGGTCACGTACGACTCCAGCACGGCGTCGGGGGCGTACTGTTCGGCGATGTCCGCGAAGCGCGCCCCGGCGACGGCGGCCGCCAAGGTGTGCGAGGACGCGCTCACGGTGTCATCAACGCTTTCATCACTTGGCGCTGATGCATTTGCTCGTAAGCGATCGGTGCCTCGTCCAGGGTGACGGCCGAATCGAACAGCACGGAGGGATCGAGCTTCCCCGCGGTGATTTCGTCGAGGAGAGCCGGAATGTAGACCCGCGCCGGCGCGACGCCGCCGCGGATGAGGAGGTTGCGATCGAACGTGTCCAGCAACGAGATCCCGGCGCCCTCGGCGGGCAGGCCGACGTAAACGAGCCGTCCGCCGTCCTGCACGCACGCGAGAGCCGCGTCGACGGATCGCTGTGTCCCGACGCATTCCACCACTGTCGTCGCGAGATCGCCGAAAGCGTCGCGGACCGATTGCGCGTCCTCTTCCGGAGAACCGGCGCCCAGCACCGTCTCCGCGCCGAGCTTCGCGGCCAGCGCGAGCCGGTGCTCGTGATGGCCCAGCACCAGGATCCGTTCGACACCGCGCAGCTTCGCGGCCATCACCGCGCTGGCCGCCACCGGCCCGTCCCCGACGATCGCGACCGCGGCGCCCGGACCGCAGTCCGCCATCGCGTGCCAGCCCGTCGGCAGGACGTCCGCCAGCGGCAGGCAGGCCCGCAGCGTGGCGGCGTCCGCCGCGCCGGGCAGCCGCACCAGCGTCGCGTCCGCGAACGGCACGCGGATCGCTTCCGCCTGCGCGCCGCCCGGATCCGCGGCTCCGCCCCACATCCCGCCGCTGGAACACGACGTCGGGTATCCCCGCCGGCACGCGTCGCAGGTGCCGTCGGAGAAGGTGAACGGGGCCACGACCGCGTCGCCCGGCCGCACGCTCGTCACGTCCGCGCCCACGGCCTCGACCACGCCGACGAACTCGTGCCCCATCCGCGAGCCCGGTTCCAGCGGCTCGACGCCCCGGTAGTACCAAAGGTCGGAGCCGCACACCGCGGCCGCCCCGATCGCGACGATCGCGTCGGAGGCGTCCCGCAGCCGCGGATCCGCTACCTGCTCGACGCTCACTTCGCCGGCAGTGCTGAACAAGACCGCGCGCACTTGGCTTCCCCTCAGTAGTGTTCCGCGACGCGGGCCTGGACGAGGCGGGTGTCGCCCCGCAGCCCGTCCAGCCACGACCGGAAGATCTCGGACTTCATCTGCTCCGGGTACTGCTCGGCCAGCATCTCCTCGGGCGTGACCCAGGCGAAGGCGGAGTGCTCGTCGCTCAGCCGGACGTCGCCCGCCGGTTCCCAGCCGACGAACGTCTTCACGTGGAAGACCCGGCCGTCGTCCCACGCGTGCGACCATTCGCGCAGGTACTCGATCTCGCCGAATTCCAGCCCGGTCTCCTCGACTCCTTCGCGCACCGCCGCCGCCTCGGGCGTCTCGCCCGGTTCGATCCGGCCGCCGGGATAGTCGAGGACTCCTTTGAACAACGGGTCGTCGTCCTCTTCCCGGCGCAGCGCGAGCAGTTTCCCGCCCCGCACGGCGATCAAATACACCCCGAACTGGTCTGTCATGGCCCCTCTTCTGTTTCCGCGGCGAACCGGCGCGCTGCCGCGCGCCGGTCGATCTTGCCGTTTCCGTTCAACGGCAGCTCGTCGACGTACACGATCCGCTGCGGGATCATGTACTCGGGCAACCGGTCGCGCAATTCGCGCACCACCGCGTCCGGAGCGCCCGGCGGCCCCGGAAGAACGCAGGCGAGGCACAGGTCGCCGTGGTCGTCCGGAACCGCGAGCACCGCTGCCTGCGCGATCTTGAGCTGGTCCCGGACGGCCCACTCGACCTCTTCGAGCTCGACCCGGTGACCGCGCACCTTCACCTGGTTGTCCAGCCGTCCCAGGTAGAGCCAGCCCTCCTCGTGCGCCTGGACCCGGTCGCCGGTGCGGTACCAATGCCGTTCGCCGAGCGGCTCCGAGCCGGCGTAGCGCCTCGCCACGCCGTTCTCGTCCAGTTCGACGAACCGGCCCTCGTTGTCGGCGGGATCGAGGTAGCCGTCGAACCGCTGCGGTCCGCGCACGCACAGCTCGCCGGTGTCGGCCTGCGTCCCGTTCTCGTCCACGACGATGTGCTGGAGGTGCGGGTACGGCGTGCCGATCGGCACCGAAGGGTGCCCGCGCAACCGTTCTTCGACGTTGCGCGGCAACCGGTACTGCGCGCACGAAATGGTGAGTTCGGTCGGTCCGTACAGATTCTCCAGCGTGCTTCGCGGCGCCGCGCGCTGCCAGGCCGCGGCTTGCTCGACCGTCAACGGCTCGCCGCAGAACAGGCTCCACTTCAGCGCAGGCATGGCATCGGGGACGAGAGAGCCGCGTCGCATCGCGTACGACACCACCGACGGCACGGAGAACCAGTGCGTCAGTTCGTTTCGCCGGGCAAAGCCCACCACGGAAAGGAGATCCCGAGAGGACGGGGCGACGAGCGTGGCGCCCGAAGTCCATGCCGCATACAGGTCGAAGACCGACAAATCGAAGGTCAGCTCGAAATTCTGCGACAGCCGCGCGCCCGGTCCGATCTCGTAGCGCTCCACCACGTGGTCCAAGTAGGAGGCGACGTTCTCATGCCGGATCGGCACTCCCTTGGGCGTGCCGGTCGAGCCGGAGGTGAACAGGACGTACGCGAGTTCCTGGGCCGAGGCGGGAGCCGGGCCGAGCGTCCGTCCGCTCCCGATCATCTCCTTCACGTCGACGGCGGACACCGTCACGGTCGGTACGCCCAGGTCTGCCGCGACGTCGTCGGACAGCACCGCGTCGAGTCCTGCGGCGGCGACGCTGGCCGCATTGCGGGCCGACGGCGCTTTCGGGCTCAGCGGCACACAGGTCGCGCCAAGTCGTTGCACCGCAAGGTATCCGGCATACGCGGTCAGGGAACGACCGCTCAGCAGACCCACCCGTCGCGGCGTCCGGCCGAGGTCCGCGGCGATCCGCGACGCGAGGCCCTCGCACAGCGAGCCGAGTTCCCGGTACGTCAGGGAAGTGCCGTCCAGCTCCAGTGCCGTTCGCTCCGGGAAGCGCGCCACCGCCCCGGCGAACCGCTGGTGCAGGGTCACTTCGTCCCCGCGCGTCTGCCGGGCGCGTCCACCATGTGCTCGCGCACCAGTTCCCACAGCCGCCCCGGCGTCGCGAACGCCTCGAAGGTCAGCGCCTCGTCCGGGAACTCGGTACCGTAAGCCGATTCCAGCCCGACGATGAGGTCCATGATCTTCATCGAGTCCAGGCCGAAGTCGCGCAACGACAGGTCCGGCCGCAGCCGCGGCTCGGAGGCGAGCATCGGCAGCTTCGTCCGGACCGCCTGTTCGAACCGTTCATCCCACACGATCCCCATCCCCTTTCGCACCAGCCTTGAAGATCCGTGCCTGCGCCGCGAACGGCGGTTCGGCCGCCTGCCGGAAAACCAGCGGCTCCCGCGCCGCCAGCCGCGCCCGCATGTCGCCGTCCCAGGCGAGGCTGGTGCCGTCCTTCGCGCCAGCGCTGCGCAGCCACTCCGGCTCCTGGAACCGGCCGAGTCCCAGCTCCGCCACGATTTCGCCGCCGAACAGCTCGTCGACGTGATGGCACACCCACGCGACGGCCGGTCCGAGGTCGTGCCTGCCGATCGTCTCGGTCAACTCGGCGGCGACCGGCCGGCCGTAGCGCTCCCAGAACTTCCGGATGTCGGCGAACTGGATGAGCCGGAGCCCGCCCGCCTCCGCCGTCCGCTGGAACCACGACTCCCGGAACAAGTGCAGCACCAGGAACAGAAAGCCGTACACCGGGTCGAGAACCGGCAGCTCCGTGCCGTCGCCGAGGCGCGCGGTCGCCCGGCCTTTCAGCACCTCGCTCATCGGCACCTGCCAGGCGCTGCCGTACCAGGTGAGGTTGAACGCGACGTCGACCCGGTTGAACGGCACGCCGGAGCCGGCGGTGAGCCGGTGGAAATGCGGCAGGTGATCGGGGTAGAGCTGGTAGATCAGCTTGTACTCCCGGGGCAGGTCGACGAGCTGTTCGGTCTTGGCGTCGTACTCCTGGCCTTCGCTGTAGCCGAGGTCCCGCAGCGCCGCGGCGAGTTCGCGGCGCTGGTCCGGGCCGACCATGAGGTCCACGTCGGCGAAGAACCGCACGCCCCGGTCGTCGTAAAGCGTGGACTGCAGCACGATGCCTTTGTTGAACACGATGTCGAGCCCGCGTTCCCCGGCCGTGCCGGCGATCTCGCCCGCCGCCTCGGCCAGCAGCCGTGCTCGGTGCCTGGTCCAGTCGAGGGTGTTGTTCAGCAGATGCTGCACCCCGGCCGGGACGTCGTAGATCGCGCCCGCCCGGCGCACGAAGTCGGCGAGCACCGCGACCATCCGGTGGCGTGCGGCGAAGCTGAGCAGCAGATCGATGTCCACGCCCTCGGCGAAGAGCTCTTCGGCCGTTCGCCAGGTCTCGTCGCCGGGGTCGGCGATCGAGATCAGCTCGAGCAACTGCCAGTACGGTTCCTTTTGTGCCACTGAGGTTTTCACGAAATCGCACCATTTCGGGAGGCCATGCGCCACGCGAGGCCGCACGGCGCGAGGGGAATGCTCAGATCAAGGCGACCGAGCGGTCCATCAGGGACAGCCCGCCGACGCCGACCCACAGGCCGTCGTTCGCGTGGTTGAGGCTGGCGGCGCGCAGATCCCGGAACACGCGCTCCAGCGCCACCGGGCTGTTCTTCAGATAGCCGACCCGGAGGCCGCCCAGCTGGATCATGCCGTCGACCGCGCGGAAGGAGAGTTCGGACGCGGCGAGTTTGAGCGAGTTGAGCTGCAGCTGCGTGCACGGATCGGACAGCGACCGGCCGTCCGCCCTCGCCGATTCCACCCGTTCCCGGACCCGCGTCAGGTACGCGCTGGTCAGTTCGAGGTCGAGCCGGATCCGACCGAGCCGCTCCAGGACGAGGTCCGAGGGCCCGCCGTCGTCGAACTTGCCCGACTTGCGCAGCCACCGGACGAGATCGGCCAGCGCCCCGCGCGCGGCGCCGAGCCAACACGCGGCCCAGCCCAGATGCGACATCGGGATCATGCTGTCCCTTGCCACGCCGCCGAGTTCGCCGTCGCGCAGCACGTTGTGCGCGGGCGCCGCGCCCTCCAGCACCATGCCGATGCTCTCGGTCGCCCGCATCCCGAGGGTGTTCCACTCGCCGACCACGTCGGTGCGCTTGAGGCTCGCCCGATCCGCGTAGACCCAGGCGACGTCGTGGCGCGACGAGTCCGGACCGCGTCGCATCGTGACGAGGTAGCCGTCGGCGTGCGCGCCGCCGGTCACGACCGGAGCGGTCCGCTCGATCACCACGCGGTCGCCGTCCGGCCGCAAGGGAGCGTCCGCCTCGAACAAACTCGCGCCGCGTCCGCGTTCGCTGGTCACCGACGCGATGTAGACCTCGCCGCGCGCGACGCGCGGCAGCAGGTCCGCGCACAGTTCGGGAGTGCCGAACCGGGCGATCGCGTCGACCTGGAAGAAATGCATGGCCCAGATCTGCGCGGTCGACAGGCAGGCGCCCGCCAGCTGCTGGGCGACGTCGGCGAAGACCGCGGGCGAAGCACCGCCGCCGCCGTGCGCGACGGGCGCGGGCAGGCCCAGGAATCCCTGTTCCCGCAACGCGTTCAGCGATTCCACGGGGAACCTGGCGTCCGCGTCGACCTCGGCCGCGTGCTCGCGGAGCACCGGCAGCACCCGGTCTATCCGATCCTGAAGTTCCTTACCTTGAGACAGAGACATCGACGTCCTCGCAAAAAGGCGGTGAACGGCCCCGGCCCGACGAGTCCGGGGAATGGCCGGCAGGCCGGCACCCTTCGGAGAGCGCGACCGGCCCCGCGCACAGCGAGGCTCATCCGGTCGCGGGCAGCGCGGGCGGACTCAGCCGCCGGCGGCCGCCGTCACGGCGACTCCGGGCAAAAAATGACTGTGGCGCGCAAGATCGTGCCTCCCCCTGGCATGTGGTCCCACGTTCAGACTCCGTTAACCTAAGCCTAGGCCGCGGAGAGTGTCAACGGCCGAAAGCAGGGCTGCCGACAACGCCGTTGACAGCGGACGGCCCCTCGGTATACTGACAAATATTTCGCGGAATTAGTCCATTGGATTGAATTCCCCGAGTGCGCGATCACCTCATTTCTTCCGGCGGCCGCCGGCGACTTCTCAGCAGGGGGACAGGATGAGCATCGGCCAGTCAGGCACAGCACCGCCCGTTTAGCGTTTCGTTCACAGCCTCGCCTTATTCGGACACACGAACTTGCGGGTGAAAACAGAATGCGCGAAATAGCCGTTTCGTCGGGCCAGCAGCAGCTGTGGATCGCCGACAAAATCAACGCGGTCGCCACCGCGTACAATTTACCGCTGCTTGTCCGATTCCCCGGCGGAGCCGACGAGCGGGCGCTGCGGAACGCACTGCGCCGGCTCGCCGGACGCCATCCCCAGTTGCGCACCCGCTACGCCGAGACCGAAGCCGGGCTCTCCGCGACCTGCGCGGACGAACCGGAGATCCCGCTCGGCCACCGCCGGTGCGACGACGGCCGGAACTGGGAAGACCTGGTGCTCGAGGCGACAAAAGAGCCGTTCGACCTGGGGATCGGTCCGCCCGCGCGCGCACTGCTGCTGCACCGCGGCGGCGACGCCGACCTGCTGTGCCTGGTCTGCCACCACATCGCCGTCGACGGCTGGTCCTACCGGCTCCTGCTGCGCGACTTCCTCGCGTTCTACGACCACGAGCTCACCGGCGAGGACACCGGGCTCGAACCGCTCGAGACGGGTTACGAGGATTTCGCGGCCGGGGAAAAACGCCGTTCCGAAACCGGCGAGCTCGCCGACGACCTCGCCTATTGGCGAGAGAAAATGGCAGGATTCGAACGCCTCCGGCTGCCTGCGGATTCGTCCCGGCGAAGTGCATCGGCGAGCCCCGGGGCGCAGGTCGAGATCGAGCTTTCCGAAGAAACGACATCGGCCCTCAAGAAACTCAGCCTCCGGACCCGTAGCGCGTTTCCCAATGTCATCGCAGCCCTCTTCCAGACGCTGATCTCGATACAAAGCGGCCAGCAGGACGTCACCACTGGAATCGTTCTCAACGGACGCACCGATCCGCGCTTTCGCGACGTCGTCGGGTTCTTCGTCAACACCGTCCCATTGCGAAGCAGAATTTACACTGGGCTAACATTCCGTGAACTGGCGCGCGCGGTGCATGCCGATGTCCGGGACGCCGTCGACCGCCAGCGGGTGCCGCTCGGCGACCTGGCCGCGGCGGCTGAGGCAGACCGGTCCGCCGCGGGCAACCCGCTGTTCGACGTGGTGTTCCTGCATCACGGCGAGTTCGAATCGGCCGAGGACGCGAAATCGTCCACGGGGGCCGAACGGCAGCACTGGACGAACCCGGTGACCCGGTTCGATCTGGAGTTCCGGTCGATGGTCGTCGACGGACAGCTGAAGGTCGTGCTGACCTACCGGTCCGATCTGTTCGAACGCGACACCGTCGAACGCATGGCCGCGCGGTTCGCGCTGCTCGCCGTGAAGGCGACCGCTGAGCCCGACGCGACGATCGGGCGATTGGGCGCGGCGACGGACGAGGAGCTGGCGGTCCTGGCGTCCTGGAACGACACCGCGGCGCCGGTGCCGGAAACGGATCTGTGGCAGTTGCTGCAGGCACAGGCCGAGCGTTCCCCGGACGCGGAAGCAGTGGCGTTCGGCGACGAGCGCGTCTCGTACGCAGACCTGCTCCAGCGCGCCGCCGCGCTCGCGACCCGGCTGGCCGAGCACGGCGCCGGACCCGGCCGGATCGTCGCGGTCGCGCTTCCCCGTTCGGTCGAACTGGTCGTGGCCCTGCTCGCCGCCCTGCGCACCGGAGCCGCCTATCTGCCGCTGGACGTCGACCTTCCCGACGACCGGCTCCGCTGGATGATCGACGAGGCCGAACCCGCCGCGCTCGTGGCCGAACCCGGGTTCGGCGACCGCCTTCCCGGCACCGCGCCGATCGTCTCCGCTTCCGGCACGGCACCGGTCAGACCGGCGGTCCGGGTCCCGGGAACCGCGCCGGCCTACGTGATCTACACGTCCGGCTCGACCGGCCGGCCCAAGGGCGTCGTAGTGCACCACGAGGCGATCGTCAACCGGCTCCGGTGGATGCAGCACAAGTTCGAGCTGACCCCCGAGGACCGGGTCGTCCAGAAAACCCCCGCGTCCTTCGACGTGTCCGTGTGGGAATTCTTCTGGCCGCTCATCCAGGGCGCGACCCTGGTCGTGGCGAAACCCGGCGGCCACCGCGATCCCGTCTACCTGGCCGAGCTGATCCGCACCGAACGCATCAGCATCGCCCACTTCGTCCCGTCCATGCTCCGCGCGTTCCTCGCCGAACCCCGCTCAGCCGAATGCACCAGCCTGCGCGCGGTCGTCTGCAGCGGCGAAGCACTGCCGCCAGACCTGCAAAACACCTACTACGAAACCCTGCAAGCTCCCCTGTTCAATCTCTACGGCCCCACCGAAGCCGCCGTCGACGTCACCAGCTGGGACTGCCGCCCCGGGCACCCCGCCGTTCCCATCGGACGACCGGTCTGGAACACCCGCGCCTACATCCTCGACAACGACCACAACCCGCGCCCCATCGGCACGCCCGGAGAGCTGTATCTCGCGGGAACCCAAATCGCACTCGGCTACCTCAACCGCCCCGACCTCACCGCCGAGCGATTCCTCCCCGACCCCTGGGGACCGCCCGGCTCACGCATGTACCGAACCGGCGACATCGCGCGCTGGGACGCCACCGGCAACCTCCATTACCTCGGCCGCGCCGACAACCAGGTCAAAATCCGCGGCCAGAGAATCGAACTCGACGAAATCACCGCGCTCCTCAACGAACATCCCGGTGTCGCCCACGCAGCCACCACGATCCGCGAAACGACCCCCGGGAACCCGCAAATCGTCAGCTACGTCGTCCCCGCCGAACCCTATCTGCAGCGTCTCGCCGAACTCGACGCCGATCTCCCCCGCCACCGCCTGCCCAACGGCGCTGTCGTGACCGGCCGCACCCAAGCCGAAATCGACTTCCTCTACGAAGAAATCTTCGAAAACAACGAATACCTCCGACACGGAATCCACCTGAGACCTGGCGACACCGTCATCGACATCGGTGCCCACATCGGCATGTTCGCCCTATTCGCCCACAGCCAGGCCGACGACATCACGATCTACGCCTTCGAACCAGTCCCGCAGCTCCACCAAGAACTCGCCGTCAACACCACGCTGCACAACATCAACGCCCGCCTTTTCAACCACGCCCTAGGAGACCAGGACACCACCACCACCTTCACCTACTACCCGCAACTGTCGATTCTCTCCGGACTGCACGCCGACGAAACCCAAGACCGGGCCTCAGTCCACGCCTACGCCCACCGGTACGGCGACGCCGACCCGCTGGTCGACGACCTGATCACCGAACGTCTCCACGACCGCCACGAAATCACCACCCGAATCCGGCCCCTCTCCGACATCATCGACGAACACCACATCGCCGTCATCGGCCTCCTCAAAATCGACGCCGAAAAATCCGAACTCGAAATCCTCCACGGCATCCGACCCGAACACTGGAAAACAATCCGGCAAACCGTCATCGAAGTCCACGACATAAACAACCGCGCCCACACCATCACGGCTCAGCTTCGCGAACTCGGCTTCACCGTCACCACCGAAACCGCCGCCACCCTCACCGGCTCCTCCCTCGTCAACATCTACGCTGCCCGCGAACCCGCACCCACCGCGCCACGGCCCGTCGCCTTCACCACCGCCGACGACCTCGCCGCCGCGCTCCGCGACCACCTCGCCGCCCACCTTCCGCGCTACATGCTCCCCGCCCACTACGTCGCCATTCCCCGAATCCCTCTCTCCCCCAACGGAAAACTCCACCACGCCGCGCTCCCCGCACCCCCGGACGCGACCGTCACCCGCGACAACCGGCCGCTCACCCCTCAAGAACACATCCTCGCCGACCTTTTCGCCGCCGTCCTCGAGCGGCCCGCGATCGGCCTCCACGACAACTTCTTCCAGCACGGCGGCCACTCCCTCCTCGCCGCCCGCCTCGCCACCGCCATCCACACGACGCTCGACCGACCTACCACCATCGCCGACATCTTCGAGTACCCGACGGTGAGCACGCTCGCGGCCGCGCTCGACCAAGAACGGCGCCCGGCAGAGCTGCCGCCGGTCACCGCGCGGCCACGGCCGGAATCCGTGCCGTTGTCCTTCGCACAGCAGCGGTTGTGGTTCCTGAACCAGACGCAGCAGGGCGACCCGACCTATCACTTGCCGACCGTCCTGCGGCTGCGCGGCGAAGTGAACCGGCAAGCGCTGTCGGCCGCCCTCGACGACGTGAGCCGGCGGCACGAGGTGCTGCGCACCGCCTTCCCGGTCGTCGACGGCCAGCCCCGGCAGGAGGTCCGCCACGACGGGCGGATCGAACTGGCGGAAGTCAGCGCCGAGCTTTCCGCGCTGCAGGACATGATCGACGCGGCGGCCGGCCGGCCGTTCGACCTGTCCCGCGAACTGCCCCTCCGGGCGACGCTGTTCCGGCTCGGCCCGGCCGACCACGTGCTGCTCCTGCTCGTCCACCACATCGCGAGTGACGGCTGGTCGATGGCTCCGCTCAGCCGCGATCTCTCGACCGCGTACCGCGCCCGCCTCGCCGGAAACGATCCACAGTGGACACCACTGCCGGTCCAGTACGCGGACTACGCGGTCTGGCAACGAGATCTCGGCGAAGACTCGTACGCGCGGCAGCTGGAGTACTGGCGGACCGCGCTCGCCGGACTGCCCGAGGACCTGCCGCTGCCGTTCGACCGGCCCCGTCCGCGCACTCCGACCAACCGCGGGGCGTCAGTCGACCTCGCGCTGAGCGCGGCGACTCACGAACGAGTGCGCGAGCTCGCCACGCAAACCGGCACCAGCACCTACATGGTCCTGCAGGCGGCGCTGGCCGTCTTGCTGTCCAGGCTCGGGGCAGGCCCCGACGTCCCGATCGGCGGCATCACCGCAGGCCGGACCGACGTCGCGCTGGCGGACCTGGTCGGCTTCTTCGTCAACACGCAGGTGCTGAGAATCGACCTCTCGGGCGCGCCGACGTTCCGCGAGGTGCTGGCCCGGGTGCGCTCGGTCGACCTCGCCGCGTTCGACCACCAGGACGTTCCCTTCGACACCGTCGTGGAACTCCTCAATCCGCCTCGGCTGCTCTCCCGGCACCCGCTTTTCCAGGTCATGCTGACCACCCGCACCCAGGCCGAATACGAGTTCGTCCTGCCAGGGCTGTCGGTCGAGCCGCTGCGCGCGGACGTCCGCACCGCCAAGTTCGACCTGACTTTCGGCTTCATCGAACAGTTCGCCGACGCGGGCGGCAGCGCGGGCATCGAAGGCAAGATCGAGTACGCCACCGACCTGTTCGACGCCGGCACTGTCCAGCGGATGGCCCGGCAACTGTCCTCGCTGCTGGACCGGGCCGTCGCCGAGCCTGACACGGCGGTCGGGCAGTTGAGCGTGGTGACGGACGAGGAACTGGCGGTCCTGGCGTCCTGGAACGACACCGCGGTCCCGGTGCCGGAAACCGGGTTGTGGGAGTTGCTGCAGGCACAGGCCGAGCGTTCCCCGGACGCGGAAGCGATCGTGTTCGGCGAGGAACGCGTCTTGTACGCAGACCTGCACCAGCGCGCCGCCGCGCTGGCGACCCGGCTGGCCGAGCACGGCGCCGGTCCTGGGCGTGTTGTCGGCATCGCATTGCCGCGCTCAGTCGACCTCGTCGTGGCCCTGCTCGCCGCGCTGCGCACCGGAGCCGCCTACCTCCCGCTGGACGTCGACCTTCCCGACGACCGGCTCCGCTGGATGATCGACGAGGCCGACCCCGCCGCCCTGGTGGCCGACCCAGCGTTCCGGCACCGTTTCCCCGGGACCGCACCGATCGTGGCCGCCCCCGGTGACGGTGCCGTTGTCGCGCCAGCACGCCCGGTTCGGGGCGACGCACCCGCTTACGTGATCTACACGTCCGGCTCGACCGGTCGGCCTAAAGGCGTCGTAGTGCATCACGAGGCGATCGTCAACCGGCTCCAGTGGATGCAGCGCAAATTCCGCCTCACTCCCGACGACCGCGTCGTTCAGAAAACCCCCGCGTCCTTCGACGTCTCGGTCTGGGAATTCTTCTGGCCGCTCACCCAGGGCGCGACCCTGGTCGTGGCGAAACCCGGCGGCCACCGCGATCCCGCGTATCTCGCCGAACTGATCCGCACGGAAGAAATCAGCATCGCGCATTTCGTCCCGTCCATGCTTCGCGCTTTCGTAACCGAACCTCGCGCAGCCGATTGCACGTCCCTCCGCGCGGTCGTCTGCAGCGGTGAAGCGCTGCCGCCGGACCTGCAAAACACCTACTACGAAACGCTACAGGCACCGCTGTTCAACCTCTACGGGCCTACCGAGGCCGCCGTCGACGTCACCAGCTGGGACTGCCGCCCCGGACATCCGACGGTCCCGATTGGCAAGCCCGTCTGGAACACCCGCGCTTACGTGCTAGACGAACACCGCGACCCGCGCCCCATCGGCGTACCCGGCGAGCTGTATCTCGCGGGAACCCAAATCGCACTCGGCTACCTCAACCGCCCCGACCTCACCGCCGAGCGATTCCTTGCCGACCCATGGGGGTCGCCAGGCGATCGGATGTACCGGACCGGCGACATCGCGCGCTGGGACGCCACCGGCAACCTGCACTATCTCGGCCGCGCCGACAACCAGGTCAAAATCCGCGGCCAAAGAATCGAACTCGACGAAATCACCGCACTCCTCAACGAACACCCCGGTGTCGCCGACGCCGCCACCGCCTTGCGCGAAACCACCCCTGGCAACCCGCAAATCGTCAGCTACGTCGTCCCCGCCGAACCCTATCTGCGACGCCTCGCCGAACTCGACGCCGACCTCCCCCGCCATCAACTGCCCAACGGCGCCGTCATGACCGGCCGCACCCAAGCCGAAATCGACTTCCTCTACGAAGAAATCTTCGACAACAACGAATACCTCCGACACGGAATCCACCTCAACCCCGGCGACACCGTCATCGACATCGGCGCCCACATCGGCATGTTCGCCCTATTCGCCCACAGCCAAGCCGACGACATCACCATCTACGCCTTCGAACCCATCCCCCAGCTCCACCAAGAACTCACCGTCAACACCACACTGCACAACATCAACGCACATCTCTTCAACCACGCCCTAGGCAGCGATAACACCACCGCGACCTTCACCTACTACCCGCAGTTGTCCATCCTTTCCGGCAGGCACGCCGACGAAGACCAGGACCGCGCCTCAGTCAATGCCTACGCCCACCGCGACCCCGACGCCGGCCCGCTCGTCGACGACCTCATCACCGAACGCCTCCACGACCGCCACGAAATCACCACCCGAATCCGCCCCCTCTCCGACATCATCGACGAACACCACATCGCCGTCATCGGCCTCCTCAAAATCGACGCCGAAAAATCCGAACTCGAAATCCTCCACGGCATCCGACCCGAACACTGGAAAACAATCCGGCAAACCGTCATCGAAGTCCACGACATAAACAACCGCGCCCACACCATCACCGCGATGCTCGAAGACCGCGGCTTCAGCGTCACCCGCGAAACTCCGGAAACCCTCACCGGTTCCACACTCGTCAACCTCTACGCCACCCGCGAACCCTCGGCCTCCGCCCAGATTCCCCGCGCACCACAGCACCCGACTCCCGCGGGCCTCGCCGCCGCGCTCCGCGACCACCTCGCCGCCCGGCTTCCGCACTACATGCTCCCCGCCCATCACGTCGTGATCCCTCGGATCCCCCTATCCCCCAACGGAAAACTCGACCGCTCCGCGCTCCCGGCACCGCACGTCGCCGCTGCCCGGGACCCCCGGCCCGCGACGCCCCAGGAACAGGCCCTCGCCAGACTCTTCGCCGCCGTCCTCGAGCGGCCCGCGATCGGCCTCCACGACAACTTCTTCCAGCACGGCGGCCACTCCCTCCTCGCCGCCCGCCTCGCCACCGCCATCCACACCGCCTTCGACCGCCCCGTCACCATCGCCGACGTCTTCCAGGCGCCGACGGTCGAGCAAATGAGCGAACTGCTGGAGAGAAACCAGCTCGACGATCCGTTCCGGGTGCTGCTCCCGCTCGCTCCCGGAAGGTCCGGAACCCCGCTTTTCCTGCTGCACCCCGGAATCGGCATCGGATGGGCGTACGCGGGGTTCGCCGGCCATTTACCGGACCTCCCGCTGTACGCCGTGCAGGCCCGTTCTCTCTCCGAAGCCTCCTACACTCCGGGCAGCTTGCGAGAGATGGCGCGGGACTGCCTGGCGCAGATCCGGCGAGTACAGCCCGAGGGCCCGTACCGCTTGCTGGGCTGGTCCTTCGGCGGGAACCTCGCGCACGAGACAGCCGTCCTCCTCCAGGAGTCCGGTGCGAAGGTCGAACTGCTGGCGATCGCCGACGGCTACCCGTACGCGGGAGAACCCGGCAGCGACGGATGGAGCGCGCGGGCCAGCGAGGAATGGGTCGAACGGCTGCGGCTGGGAGACGGCGCCCTGCAGTCGATGAGCAGGGAACAGCTGAACCGCGTCTCGGAGGTGCTGATGACGAACATGCGCCTCGCCGAAGCCCACGAGCCTGCCCGGTTCCGCGGCGACGTCGTGTTCTTCCGCGCACAGGGCCACCGGGACGTGCCCGCCCGGAAGCCGGGGGCGTGGCAGCCGTTCGTCGCCGGAGAGCTGGCGGTGCACGACGTTCCCGCCGGCCACCATCACCTGCTCGACCCCGAACCGCTCGCCCGGATCGCCGCGGTGCTGCGGGACCAGCTGACTTCGCGACAGGAATGAGCATCCCCATGGGACACGGTGAAACGAAGGCAGTCGAGATCCACGGGCTCTGCCGCGTCTACCAGCGCAAAAAGGAGGTTCGGCACGCGCTCAGCGACGTCGATCTCGAAGTGGCCGAGGGACAGGTGCACGGACTGCTCGGCCCGAACGGAGCGGGCAAGACCACCCTGTGCAAGATCCTCTGTACAGTCCTGCTGCCGACCTCGGGCAGCGCGAAGATCCACGGGCACGACGTGGTCGCGGACGCCGACGCGGTGCGGCGCGCCATCGGCATCGTCTTCGGCGGCGAACGGGGTCTGTACCTCCGGCTGACTGCCCGGCAGAACCTCCTCTACTGGGCCGCGCTGTACCGGCAGCCGCGCAAGACGGCCAAGAAACAGGTCGTCGCGCTGCTGGACCGGCTCGGTCTCGCCGATCGCGCCGACGACCCGGTCGAGACCATGTCCCGGGGCATGAAGCAGCGGCTGCACCTCGCCCGCGGACTGATCGGCGACCCCAGGGTGCTGATCTTCGACGAGCCGACCGTCGGCATGGACCCGGTCGCGGCGCGGGACTTCCGCCGGCTCGTCGCCGAACTCCGGGACGACGGCCGTTCGATCCTGGTCACGACGCACGACATGGCCGAGGCCGAGGCGCTCTGCGACCGCGTGTCCCTGATCGACGGCGGCCGGATGCTCGCGACCGAGGAACCGAAGACCCTCGGCCAGTGGATTTCCCGTTACGAGCGGGTCGTCGCCGGGCAACTGCCCGCCGAGGCCAGGCGCCGGATCGAAGCGCTGCCGGGAGTCGCCTCGGTCGCCGAACGGCCCGACGGCTCCGCGGTGATCGAGACGGCCGCGGAGGGCGCCTCGGCCGAGGTGCTGCGCGCACTGCTCGACGCGGGAGTCACCCAGGTTTCGGCTGCGCGGCCCAGCCTCGAAGAGGTCTATCTGCGCGTGATCGGGGATCGAGGGCTCAGCGTCCGATGATCTCCCTCTTCCTGTCCTCCGCGCGATTCCAGCTCTCAGTCCTGCGCCGCACGCCGGACTACCTGCTGTCGCTGGTGACGATCCCCCTGCTGGCGATCGCGATGCTGGCGATCATGCGCCAGGCGGGCCGGGCGGACCTGGCCCCGTACGCCATCATCGGCTCGGCCATGATGACGGTCTGGGCCACCGCGCTGTTCGTGTCCGGCGAACTGATCGACATCGAACGATGGGGCGGCACCCTCGAAGGGGTGCTGGCCGCGCCCGCACCGTACCCGGTGCTGCTGCTCGGCCGGATCGCCGCGATCACCGTGGTCAGCTTCGGCGGGCTGGCCGAGAGCTCCGTCGTCGGATGGGCGGTCTTCGGTTCGGTCGTCACCGTCGCCCATCCCGTTCTCTTCGTGCTCACCCTGGTCTGCACCGCGGCGGCGATGGTGGGCACCGCGTCGATCATGGCGGCGCTGTTCGCGCTCGCCCGCTCGGCCCGGATCTTCCAGAACTCGATGTCGTATCCGTTCTACATCCTGGGCGGGACGATCGTGCCGATCTCGTTCCTGCCGGACTGGGCCCAGCCGGTCGCCAGGGTGTTCTTCCTTTCCTGGTCCTCGGACCTGCTTCGCGACTGCCTGCGCCCCGAGGCCCCGCACCAGCCGGTGCTGCGGCTGGCGATCGTGCTCGGGCTGGGCGGGGCCGGGCTGGTCGCCGGGACAGCGCTGATGAAGGCGATCCTGAACAGACTGCGACGCAACGGGACGGTGGGGTACGCGTGAGGGGCTCGGTGCTGGAGAACGGCAGGATTCTGCGCTGCGCGGCGGTCAGCGCGCTGACCGACATGCGCTCCACCTACACGTGGAAATCGTGGACGTTCGCGTGGCTCGCCCGGATCCTGTGCCAGGTCACGCTGTTCGCGCTGATCGGGCGCTTGCTCGGGTCCCAGTCCAGCCTCGAGTACCTGGTCGTGGGCAACTCGGTGTACATCACCGCCGACGTGGTGCTGCTGGTGGTCGCGAGCACCTCGTGGGAACGGCTGACCGGCACTTTCCCGCTGCTGGCCAGCAGCCCGTCGGACCCGTTCGTCGTGCTGGTCGGCCGCAGCGTGCAATGGATGCTGGACGGCATCGCGTGCAGTTCGGTCTGCCTGCTGTTGCTGGCCCCGGTGCTCGGCGTGCAGCTGCCAGTGGGCGCCGCCCTGCTCTCGGTGCCGATCATCGTCGTGGTGAGCATCAGCGCCTACGCGTTCGGCCTGACGATCGGGATGCTCGCGCTCCGGTTCATGCCGGCGCGCAACCTGATCGGACGGCTGGCCAGCATCATGCTCATGATCGTCACCGGCGTCCAGGTGCCGGTGGCCTTCTGGCCCGGCTGGGTGCGGGCGGTCAGCCAGGTCGTCCCGCTCACGCACGGCCTGCAGGCGGTGCGCGACGTGCTGCACGGGGCGGGCGCCGGACAGGTCCTGCCGAATGTCGCGCTGGAACTGGCTGTGTTCGCGGGCTGGCTGCTGATCGCGTTCCTGGTCTGCCGCCGGATCTTCACGACGGGCCGCCGCGACGGCACCATCGAGTTCGGCGGCTGACCGGCTCAGCCGCGGGGCTTCATCGCGGACGCGAACACCACCGCCACCACGCACAATGCCAGCGGAAGCAGGAACGCGACGTTCAGCGGCACCCAGTGCGCCAGTCCGCCGATGATCGCCGGGCCGGCCAGCAGCCCGACGTAGCCGACGCCGACCACCCGCGCCATCAGCGCCCCGGACGCGCGTTTGTCCAGGTTGCCCGCCGCGGTGAACAGCTGCGGGACGCCCCCGGACAGCCCGAGCCCGAACAACGCCCAGCCGCACAACGACAGCGGCACCCACGGCGCGAGCGACGCGATCGCCAGTCCCAGCGCGGCGAGCCCGCTGCCGTAACGGACCACCGCGACCGGTCCGGCCAGCGCGGCGACCCGGTCGGTCGCGAACCGGCCGACGGTCATCGCCACCGCGAACGAGCCGTAAGCCAGGGCGGCGGTGCTTTCGGACGTCCCCAGCCCGTCGCGGAGATACAGCGCGGCCCAGTCGTTCGCGACGCCCTCGGACAGCATCAGCGCGAAAGCCAGCAGACCGAGCAGCCACACCACGCGCATCGGGGTGCGGGCCGGTTTGGCTTCCTCGGTGGTTTCTTCGGCGGTCTCCTCCGACGAGTCGAGCAAGTACCGGCGGACCACCAGCGAAACCACGATGCACAGGACTCCGGTACCGCCGAGCGACACGAGCGTCGGCACTCCCGCGCCCAGCACCGCCGCACCGACGACGGCCGCGATCGCACCGCCGATCGACCACATCGCGTGGAAGGCAGCCATGATCGGCCGCGGATAAGCGCGTTCGACGACCACCGCGTGCGCGTTCATCGCGACGTCCAATGAGCCGTTGAAGAACCCGAACGCCGCGAGCGCGAGCCCGAGCGTCCACCAGTTCGCCGCGAATCCCGGCAGCACCACCGCGACCCCGACGAGCACCCCCGCGACGGACACCACCCGCGGATGCCCGAACCGGTCCGCGAGCGGGCCGGTGACCTGCATCCCGATCAGCGCCGATCCGCCGAGCACGAGCAGGAGCGCCCCGAGCGCGGTGTGCGAAACGCCGGTCGCGCGCTCGATCACCGGGATGTGCACCACCCACATGCCGACCGCGAACCCGCACAAGGCGAACACGATCCAGGTGCCGACGCGCGCCGCGCGGGGCAGCACCGGGGGCGGGGAAAGCTCGGTCATCGGGCTCGGCTCCTCTTCGGGGGTCGGGTCCAGTCAGGAACACGGGTGCGGGACGCGCTGGGGCATGATGGGCGGGTGGAAGCCGAACCGATCGCCGCCCCGTGAGCGAGGGCTACCTGAAGGGCAGAATCCGCCGGGACGACATCGTGTCGGCGGCCGCCGCGGTGTACGGCGAGGCCGGCTACCACGGTGCGTCGCTGCGGGAAATAGCCAAACGAGCAGGCATCACCCACGCCGGCTTGCTGTACCACTTCCCGACGAAGGAAGCGCTGCTCGCGGCAGTCCTGGAACGCCGCGACGCCGAGGACGCCGTCCGGGAACAACTCTCCGCCCCGCCCGGCTTGGAAGTCCTGCGCCGCTTCATCGCGCTGGCCGAATACAACATCCGCCACCGGGGCATCGTCGAGGTGTACTCCCGCCTCGCCGCCGAAGCGGTGTCGGAAGACCACCCCGCACACGCCTACTTCGCCCGCCATTACCGCGAGGCCCGCGAGAGCATCGCCCAGTCGTTCCGCGCGCTCGCCGAAACAGGCGAGCTGCGCCCCGGCACGGACCCGGACTTGGCGGCACTCACCTTCATCGCACTGATGGACGGCCTCCAGGTCCAGTGGCTCACCACCCCCACGCAAGTAGATGCAGTCGGTTCCCTCCGCCTCTCTCTGCAAACTCTTCTGACCGTCCCCCTGTTCCCGAAATAGGCGAAACCCGGAAATCCACCCCTGGATGGCGGATCTCCGCCAGCGCCGTCCGTGAGGGCCACCCTCATTGACTCTGATTCCCCCAGGGTTCCCCTCACGACCCTCCACCGTCCGTGACGGGCCCCTTCACTGACTCAGATTCCCTCAAGGAGCCCTTCACAGACCGTCCCGCCACCAGACCGGGATGCCGCCCCAATGCGGCATTGGTTGCGTCCCATGCACCGAACGCCACATTGGGTGCATCCCACGCACCCAATGCCACATTGGGGCGCTAGCCCCCACCCCACCCACCCGCAGCCGATGCACCCAACGAGCGAGGCACCCAGCCCCTCCCCCGCACCCCGATACGAAGCCCATCTGCGGTCTGGGGGTGCTTGTCAAGGCATCTTTCCCGCCTTGACAAGCACCCCCAGACCGTCAGCACAATCAAGCTTCGGGGTGCCCCACGCAACCAAAGGCCGATGTCGCCGCCAGGCGACGAGCCGTTCACAACGTCCGCGAAAACGGATCCCACTCAACGGGCAACAGCTCCCCCGGCTCCACCCGACTGGAGACCTCAACCCCCACCCCAAGCTCCATGGACTCCTCAACAGCCACCATCACATCCAGCACGTGATAAGCCATCTCCCCGGAAGCCCTCTCCCCCACCCCAGCCCGAACCGACCGAGCCAAATCAAGCACCCCCGTACCCCGAGAACCCGAATGCCCCACCGCGACAAGTTCCTCAGACTCCCCACCCACATGCACCACAGCAGAACCGTCAAACCGATTAGGATCCGGCAAAACCGCAGTCCCCAACGAACCAGAAACCTCAACAACCCCAGTCCGCCGCAACGCAGAATCAAAAGACAACAAAACCTGCGCACACCCCCCGCGCGCAAACTCGATCAACGCACTAACCGTAGTAGGCACAGTAACCGCAAACTCAACCCCAGCCCGAGGCCCAGCCCCAATCACCCGAGTCTCCCGCCCCTTCCCCCCAACCCCGGTAACCTTCCGCACCGCCCCAAAAACCTGCACCAGCTGCGTCAAGTAATAAGGCCCGATATCCAGCAACGGCCCGCCCCCGGCCTGAAACAAAAACTCCGGCGCGGGATGCCAGCTCTCCGGCCCAGGCGTCTGAAACAACGCCAGCGCCGCAACAGGAACCCCGATCCGGCCGAGCGCACGAAGCGCGGTCTGGTGCCCAGCCCCCAGAAGGGTGTCCGGCGCCCCAGCCACCCGCACGCCCTTTTCCCGCGCCCGGTCGAGAAGTTTCCGCACCGTCGGCCGATCAACCCCGATCGGCTTCTCCGACCAAACGTGCTTCCCCGCCTCCACCGCCGCGAGACTCACCTCGACATGCACCGCGGGCACAGTCAGATTCACGACGATCTCGACATCCGGCAACGCGAGCAGATCCGCCATCGACCCGCTCCAAGGAACCCCGTATTTCGCCGCCTGCCCCCGAGCCCGGGATAAATCGAGATCAGCGACCCCCACCACCCGCAGATCCGGAAACGCTGTCAAATTCTCCAAATAGGTGTCACTGATAAACCCAGCCCCGACGACCCCGACCCCGACCGTCACTTCCCCACCCCGGCGAGATAAGCGAAACTCTCCGCGATACCGCCGAAAACATCCTCATGCCGATCGAACTCCACCACCCGCAACGCCTCCGGAGCCGCCGCGAGCACATCCTCCAGCGGCACCCGCCCCTGCCCCGCGGGCACCTGCCCGGAAGCATCGACCGCCAGCGACCCGTCCTTCACGTGAATCGCGCGCACCCGCTCCCCCAGCCGATGCAGCAACGCGGGCGCGTCCTCGCCGCCCGCCGTGGCCCAGTAGGCGTCGACCTCCAGCACGACCTCCGGGTCAAGCCGATCCGCGAAGACCTCCAACGCGCTGCGCCCGTCGATCCGCGATTCCAGCTCCCACCAATGATTGTGGTACCCGACCCGGACGCCGTATCCCGCCGCGACCTTCGCCGCGGCATTGAGCGCTTCCGCAGCGGCAACGATATCCGCTGAATTCTGCCACTGCGCCGCCGGAATCATCGGTTCGATGACGACTTCGATCCCCAATTCCCGAGCCGCCGCGAACACCGCGTCCAGATCCTTCCCGACCAACGCGGCGTGTGCGGTCGGCGCGCTCAACCCGTGCGCGGTCGGCGCGCTCAACCCGTGCGCGGCCAGCCCCGCACGAAGCGCCTCGACGTTCTCCACCACCCCGTACGGCTCCACGCTGCCGAACCCGATCGCAGCCAGCCGCCGCAACGTCTCGTCCGGATCGGCCGCGAACGCGTCGCGCACCGAGTAGAGCTGCACCGAAGGTCCACCCATGCCAACTCCCAGAGGTAGAGGGCTTTCGCCAATTCCTACCACCTGGTCAGAATTGACACCAGGACAAAACCGGACGGAAATCCCGCGCCAAGATCAGCCGAGTTCCTTGTGCCAGATCAGAAAATCGCACGGAGTGGCCAGCAGCGGAGCCAGCTCCGGATGCGGCCCGTCGATCGTCGACGTCTCCACCACCCGGTACCCCAGCCGGCCGTACCACTGCGCGAGGAACTCCTTGGACGGATGCGTCCACTCCCGCGGCACCAGCAGCTCGAGCTGCATCCGCGTGCACCCCTCGGCCCGGCAATGCCTCTCCGCGAACCGGACCAGCTCCCGCCCGATCCCAGCGCCGCGCACCTCCGGCGAGGCAGCGAGCAGACCGAACTCCCCGAGGTCCTCAGCCAGCCGCTGGATCCGGACCGAGCCCACCACGGCCCCGTCGATCCGGGCGACCGCGATTTCCCCCGAGCGAACCAGCCCGGCCATCTCCGCGGCATTGGTCCGATCGGCCGAACCGGCCCACAATCCCGCCTCGGCCTTCGCGTAGACGGTGTTCACCAGATCGGTCAGCAAGGCCACCAGCGCGGCGTCCTCGGCGGCGGACGGCGGCAGGAAGGCGATCTCCGGAGTCGTCACCTGTCCAGCCTAACCACACTCAGCTGGCGGCCGAACCGGAAACCGCGGGCCGCGCCTCCCCGAAGCCGCCGTAGCGACCGGCTTTCGCGCGCTTGCGCACCTCGTCGAAATGCCGGTGCACCGCGTGCGCGGCCGCCTCCGCGTCGCCGCTCACGAGCGCGTCCACGATCGCCTGGTGTCGTTTCGCGGTGGCCGGAGCGGACGAAACCGGCCCGCCCATTTCGCCTTCCGCGGCCCGGTAGACGTCCCAGAACAAGCCGGTCAGCTCGCGCGCCAGGTCGAACCCCGCCTCGGCGCAGATGAGGTCGTGGAATTCGCGGTCGGCCACCGCCGCGTCCGGCCCCTTGCGGCGCATCCGCGCCACGCACGCCTGCAGTTCCCCGATCAGCTCCGGCCGGTGGTCGCGCGCGACCCGGCTGGTCAGCTCCGTTTCGATCATCTCGCGGACCTCGAGCAGGTCGCGCAGCCGTCCGGCGTCGGTGCTGCCGCGGCTGCGCGTGCGGAAGAGCAGCCACGTCTGCAGCGCCTCCGACCCGGCCGCGCCGACGAACGTGCCGTACCCGTGCCGGACCTCGACGATGCCGAGCGCCTGCAGCGCCTTCACCGCCTCCCGGATCGAATTCCGGCTGACCCCGATGTCCTCGGCGAGGCTCAGTTCGGTCGGCATCGGCGCGCCGGTCGGCAGCTGCCGGTCGACGATCAGGTCGATGATCTGCTTGGTGATCTCTTCACTGCGTTGCGGGCGCGCCACACGTGTCTCCCGGATGTCTTTCTTGCACTGGCACGTCGCCATCGGAGGACATCCTACGTCATGATCGGCTCGCGCCGCTGCACCCGCGCGGGTGGGAACAAGCCTCTTGACCGGGGCGGGAACGGGACTTAGGGTTCCGGCAAGTCATAGGACGTCCCACGTCCTACTTCTCGATGCTTTCTGGGTGGAACACCGCATCAAGTCAGGAGACGCCATGTCCCGAACCGCCATGGGGACTCAGTTCAACCGGCGCGCACTGCTGCGCTACGCCGGCCTCGCCGGGGCCGCCGCAGCGGTTTCGTCGACGCTCGCCGCGTGCGGCGGCCCCGCGTCGACCAACAAAACCGGCAGTTCGTCCGGTTCCGTCACCGCGGTGATCGGGTACGGCAACAACCAGACCTGGGACCCGCTGCAGACCGCGTCGGCGTTCGCGATGGCGGCGATCCTGCACAGCTACGAATCGCTCGTCGAAGGCGATCCGGTCACCCGGGAGCCATTCCCCGGTTTGGCCAAGGCGCTGCCTGCCGACCTCAAGAGCACCACGCTGCGCTTCGAACTGCGCGACGGCGCGAAGTGGCACGACGGAAAGCCGGTGACCGCGGACGACGTGGTGTTCACCTACGCCCGTGTGCTCGACCCGAAAGAAAACGTGCTCATCCACAGCTTCTTCTCGCAGTGGCTGGAGTCGGTCACGAAGGTCGACGCGAAGACGGTGGAGTTCAAGCTGAAGTTCGCGTTCCCGTACGCGCTGCAGCGGATCCAGATCTGCAAGATCGTGCCCAAGCACGTGTTCGAGAACAACTGGAAGGCCGCCGCCGCGGGCAAGGTCGTCGGCTCCGGGCCGTACAAGATCACCGAGCAGGCTCCGCTGTCGCACACCTCGTTCGAGAAGTTCGCGGACTACAACGGCCCGCGCCCGGCCGCGTACGACAAGATGCTCTGGAAGTCCATTGTGGATTCCGCGCCGAGGGTCGCGGCGATCTCCGGGGCCAAGCCGGACGCGCAGATCGCGGAGAACATCCCGCCCGCCAACGCCGAGCAGCTCCGCAAGGCGGGCCGCACGGTCGAATTCGCCGACGGCGGCAACAACCTGTTCCTGCTTTTCAACACCAAGCACTCCCCGTTCGCCGACAAGCGGGTCCGCCAGGCGCTGCATTACGCGATCGACAAGAAGAAGATGATCGAGATCGGCTTGCGCGGCACCGGAACCGCGGGCACGTCGTTCATCAACCCCAAGCTGCCCGGTTCGCAGCCCGCGTCGCAGAGTTTCGAGTTCAACCCGGAAAAGGCGAAGCAGCTGCTCGCCGAAGCGGGCGTGAGCGGCTTGAAGATCTCGCTGTCCACAACGAACACTTCGCTGGTGCTCGACTGCGTCAAGGTGATCAAGGAGGGCTGGGACGCGATCGGCGTGCAGACCACTTTGGACTCCCAGGACACGAAGGCGCTGTTCTCCAAACTGGACAACGGCGACGACTTCCAGGTCGTGGCCACCACGAACAACCCGCTGCAGTTCGGCAACGACCCGGACCTGCTCATCCGCTATTACTACGACGCGCAATCGGTGCTCATGACGAAGTACGCGCGCTGGAACGGCGACGACACCAACGCGTTGCTCGCGTTGCAGGACAAGGCCGCCGCGGAAACCGACGAGACCAAGCGCGGCGGGCTGTACAAGCAGTTGCTCGACCAGATTTCCGAGCAGGCGGTGATCTACCCGATCGTCTTCACGCAGATGGGGACCGCGTGGGACCCGAAGGCGATCAGCGGCGTCCGCGCCCAGGGATACCCGGGCATCTACCTCAACCAGGCCAAACCGGTCTGACAAGGAGACCCGCGAAGTGACAGTCGTCGTGCGGATGCTGGCCGGCCGCATCCTCGCCCTGATCCCGCTGCTGCTCGGCGTGATCCTGTTCGTGTTCATCGTGATGCGGTTCTCGCCGGTCGACCCGGCGATGGCCGCGTTCAACGGCGCCAACGCCACCGCTGACCAGCTCCAGCAGTTCCGTGAGCAGAACGGCCTGCTCGACCCGTTGCCGCTGCAGTACGTGCACTTCGTGTGGCATCTGCTGCAGGGCGACTTCGGGACGAGCGTGATCACCAAGGAGCCGGTGGGCCAGACCATCGCCACCGCGCTCCCGCTCACCGTGCAGCTGACCCTGCTCGGCCTGGCGCTGGCGCTCGTCGTCTCGGTCGTGCTCGGCGTGACCTCGGCTCTGTTCCGCGGCCGCTGGCCGGACCACCTGATCCGGTTCGTGACGCTCGCCGGCGTCGCCGCCCCGGCGTTCTGGATCGCGCTGCTGCTGGTGCAGTGGCTGGCGGTCGGCAAGGGCCTGTTCCCCACCAGCGGCTACGTCAGCCCGGCGGATTCGTTCTCCGGCTGGCTGAACTCGCTGACGCTGCCCGCGATCGCGCTGGCCGCGCCGGTCGCCGCGCAGCTGACCCGGGTGATCCGGACGTCGATGGTCGAGGAACTCGACAAGGACTACGTGCGCACCGCACGCGGCGGCGGGCTGCCGCCGGTCGTCGTGGTCGGGCGGAACGTGCTGCGCAACGCCCTGGTCAACCCGCTGACCGTGCTCGGCCTGCGGGTCGGCTACCTGCTCGGCGGCGCGGTGGTGATCGAGACGATGTTCGCGCTGCCCGGCATGGGCCAGAACATGATCCAGGCCGTGCAAGACGGCGACACCGCCAAGGTGCAGGGCTTCGTGATCACCATCGCGGCCGGGTTCGTGCTCGTGAACCTGATCGTCGACGTGCTCTACCTCGTCGCCAACCCCCGTCTGCGGAGCCGCTCGTGATGCGCCCGGTCCTCCGCCCGAACCTGACCGCCCGGCTGTCCCGGCCCGGCGTCCGGTTCCGGCGGCTTCCCCTGTCCTCGTGGATCGCGCTGGGCGTGCTGATCGTGCTCGGGCTCGTCGCGGTCCTCGGCACCGTCGTGGCCACGCACAATCCGGACCTGCTCAGCACCGACACCGGCGGGCCCAGCGCGGCGCACTGGTTCGGCACCGACCAGTCCGGCCGCGACATCTTCTCCCGGCTCGTCGCGGGCACCCGCTGGTCGCTCGCGATCGGCCTCGGCGCGACGCTGCTGGCGCTGGTCGCGGGCGTCGTCGTCGGCTCGTTCGCGGCGACGTCCGGCCGCCGGGCCGACGGACTGGTCATGCGGGTCCTCGACGTCCTGATGGCCTTCCCCGGCATCGCGCTCGCCGCGGTGCTGGTGGCGGTGTTCGGGCGCGGCATCCTGGTGCTGATCCTCGCCATCGGCTTCCTCAACATGGCTCCGGTGGCGCGGGTGGTGCGGGCGAACGTGCTCGCGCAGTACGGCGAGGACTACGTCGCGGCGGAGCGGGTGATCGGCGCGAAACGGCTGTTCATCCTCGCCCGGCACGTCGCGGTCAACTGCGCGGCGCCGATCCTCGTGTACTGCACGGTGACCGTGGCGGACGCGATCGTGTTCGAGGCGTCGCTGTCGTTCATCGGCGCGGGGATCCAGCCGCCCGATCCGTCGTGGGGTTCGGTGCTGTCGGACGGCAAGGACCTCGTGCTGACCGGCGGCTGGTGGGCGACGCTGTTCCCCGGCCTGCTGATCCTGGCGACGGTGCTGGCGCTGAACATCCTCTCCGAGGGAATCTCCGACGCTTGGGCCGCGCCGTCGGCCCGCACCGCGAAAGCGGCCGAGGCGGCGCAGCAGATCGAACTGGCCCCCGAAACGGTTCCGGCAGTGCTGCCGCTGCGCGGTCTGCGCGAAGCCGGGCAACGGCTGGCGGCAAAGGCGAGGGATCTGTCCGGCCGGGAAACCGTGCTGGCGGTGGAGAATCTCGCGATCTCGTTCCCGGACCGGCACAACGGCGTCAACGTCGTCGACGGAGTGTCCTTTTCGGTCCGTTCCGGCGAGGTGCTGGGGCTGATCGGCGAATCGGGCTGCGGGAAATCGCTGACCGCGCTGTCGATCATGGGCCTGCAGCCGGACGCCGCGAGGCTCAGCGGCGAGATCCGGTTCGCGGGCGACGACCTGCTGACCATGAAGCCGAACGTCCGCCGCCGGCACCTCGGGCACGACCTGGCGATGGTGTACCAGGACGCGCTCAGCTCGCTGAACCCGGCGATGACGATCCGCGCGCAGCTCAAGCAGTTCACCCGGCGCGGCGGCACGCGCACGCCGGAAGAGCTGCTCGAACTGGTCAACCTCGATCCCGGCCGGACGCTGCGGGCGTATCCGCACGAGCTTTCCGGCGGGCAGCGGCAGCGCGTGCTCATCGCGATGGCGCTGTCCCGCAGCCCGAAGCTGATCGTGGCCGACGAGCCGACGACGGCGCTCGACGTGACCGTGCAGGCGCAGATCATGGCGCTTTTGCTGCGGTTGCAGGAGGAACTGGGCTTCGCGCTGGTGCTGGTATCACACGACCTCGCGCTGGTATCCGACATCGCCGACCGCGTTGTGGTGATGTACGGCGGGCAGGTCGCCGAGACCGGCGCGACCGCGGCTGTCGTCGGCGCGCCGCGGCACCACTACACGCGCGGCCTGCTCAGCGCGGTGCTGTCGCTGGAGGAGAACGAAGCGACGCTCACCCAGATCAAGGGCGTCGTGCCCGCACCGGCGGACTTCCCACCCGGTTGCCGGTTCGCGAGCCGCTGTCCCGCCGCTCGCGGGCACTGCTTCGAGGTCGCGCCTGAGCCTTCGGGCAACGGGCATCTCGTGGCTTGCCACTACCCCGCCGAAAGCCCCGTGGTGGCCATGGCAGAAGGAGCGCAAGCATGAGCCTCGTCGAAGTCGACGGCGTGCATGTGGTGCACAAGATCCGCGGGTCCGGATTGTTCGGGCACGACCGGGTCTACGCGCTCACCGACGCGACCCTCGCCATCGCGAAGGGCGAAACCGTCGGCGTGGTCGGGGAATCCGGCTGCGGAAAGTCCACTTTGGCCAGAGTGCTCGTCGGGCTTCAGAAGCCAACCTCCGGCACTGTGCGCTATGACGGGAAGCCGCTGTCCGCGTTGCGTCCGGCCGAACTGGGCCGCACGGTCGGCATGATCTTCCAGGACCCGTCGACCGCGCTGAACCGGCGGCTGCCCGTCTCGAAGATCCTCCGCGACCCGCTCGACGTGCACCAGATCGGCACGGCCGAGGAGCGCGTCGAACGGGTCCGGGAGCTGATGAACCTTGTCGGCTTGCCGTCCAGCGTGGCCGACGCGCTGCCGTCGCAACTGTCCGGCGGGCAGCGGCAGCGCGTGGCGATCGCCCGCGCACTCGCCCTGCGGCCGGCGTTGCTGGTGGCCGACGAGCCGACGTCCGCTTTGGACGTATCGGTGCGCGCGCAGATCCTCAACCTGTTGCTGGAACTACGCGAACAGCTCGAACTGGCGATGGTGTTCGTGTCGCACGACATCCAGACCGTGCGCCGGATGAGCGACCGCATCGTGACGATGTACCTCGGCCGGATCGTCGAACAGGCCCCGGCCGCGGAACTGCCGCACCACGCGCATCATCCGTACACGCGGGCGCTGTTCTCGGCGACGCCGAGCCTGTTGCACCCGGTGGAACCGATCGTCCTCAGTGGACCGGTGCCGTCGGCGACCGCGCCGCCGCCCGGCTGCCCGTTCCACACGCGCTGCCCGAAAGCCACCGATGAGTGCTCCCTCGCCTTGCCACCGCAGTCCGGGCCGGACGAGCACACGTACCGCTGCATCCATCCCGAGATCACGACCGGAGTGACCGCCTCATGACTGCGCCCAAGTTCGCCGGCATCATCCCGCCGCTGTGCACGCCGTTCCACGACGATTTCACCGTGGACACCGCGTCGCTGCGGCGGCACATCGAAGTCCAGCTCGACGCCGGCGTGCACGGGATCTTCGTGCTCGGATCGTCCAGCGAGGTCGCCTTCCTGCCCGACGACCAGCGCCGGATCACCGTCGAAACCGCGGTCGACCAGGTCGCCGGGCGGGTCCCGGTGCTCGCCGGCTGTATCGACATGACGACCCTGCGCGTCGCGGAGCACGTGAAGACCGCCGAAGCGGCCGGCGCGGACGCCATCGTGGTGACCGCGCCGTACTACACGCGCACGCACGTCGCGGAGATCGACCGGCACTTCCGGCTCCTGCACGAGCGGACGTCGCTGCCGATTTTCGCCTACGACATCCCGGTGGCCGTGCACACGAAGCTCGACCGCGACATGGTGCTGAACCTGGCCGCGGACGGCGTCCTGGCCGGGCTCAAGGATTCCAGCGGCGACGAAGCCGGGTTCCGGATGGTCCTGCAGCAGCGCCGCGAACGCGGGCTGGAGCAGTTCGCCGTGTTCACCGGATCCGAACTGCTCGTGGACTCCGCGCTCGCGCAGGGCGCGGACGGCGCGGTGCCGGGACTCGGGAACGTCGACCCGGTCGGCTATGTGCTGATCTACGACCACTTCCGCGGCGGCAATCCGCAGGCCGCGCGGCGCGAGCAGGAACGGCTGCTGACGCTGTTCAGCATCACCGACGTGGCGCCGCCGAACCGGATGGGCCGCGGCTCGGCCGCGCTCGGCGCGTTCAAGGCGTCGATGAAGATGCGCGGATTCATCGACAACGCGGTGATGGCACCGCCGCAACTCCCCCTCAACGACGACGAACTGCTGCAGATCAAGGGAAAACTAGCGGAAGCGGGTCTCCTCTGATGGATCGGCTGTACTACGGCGGGGATTACAACCCCGAGCATTGGTCGCCCGACGTGTGGGCGGAAGACCTGAAACTGATGGCCGAGGCATCGGTTTCGATGGTGACGGTCGGGATTTTCTCCTGGGCGCAGGTGGAACCGCGGCCGGGAGAATTCGATTTCGGCTGGTTCGACACGGTGATGGACAACCTCGCCGCCGGCGGCGTCCGCGCTTGTCTCGCCACTATGACGGCCTCACCGCCGCCGTGGCTTTCCCACCGGTATCCGGAAATCCTGCCGGTGCGCGCGGACGGCACCCGGCTGTCCGCCGGTGCGCGGCAGCAGTTCTGCCCGTCCAGCCCGGTGTTCCGCGAGCACGCCGCCCGGCTGGTCGAACAGGTCGCCACCCGGTACGCCGGGCATCCGGCGCTGGAAATGTGGCACATCGGCAACGAATTCGGCTGCCACATCCGCGCCTGCTATTGCGACGAGTCCGCAGTGGACTTCCGGCGCTGGCTCACCGAACGCTACGGCAGCATCGAGGCGTTGAACGACGCCTGGAGCACGACTTTCTGGTCGCAGCGGTACTCCGAGTTCGCCGAGATCCAGCCGCCGCGCGTCGCGCCGACCTTCCCGAACCCGGCGCACCAGCTGGACTACCACCGGTTCTCCTCCGACGCGTCGCTCGGCTGCTACCTCAACGAGCGCGAGGTGCTGGCCCGGATCACCCCGGACGTCCCGGTGACCACGAACTTCGTCGGCCTCGTGCAGAAGTCGCTCGACTGGAACAGGTGGGTGCCACACGAGGACATCGTGAGCCTCGACTCCTACCCCGACCCGTACGATCCGCGCGGGCACCTGGAAGCGGCCTTCGCCTACGACCTGGTCCGGTCCATCAAGGACGGTCAGCCGTGGCTGTTGCTGGAGCAAGCGCCGAGCGCGGTCAACTGGCGCACCCGCAACAGCCCGAAGCCGCCGGGGACGATGCGGCTGGGCAGCTGGCAGGCGGTCGCCCGCGGCGCGGACGCGGTGTTGTTCTTCCAGTGGCGGCAAACTCCGGGCGGGGCCGAGAAGTTCCACTCCGCGATGGTGCCGCACGGCGGTCCGGACACCCGGACGTTCCGCGAGGTGCGCGACCTTGGCCAGGAACTGGCGTCGCTGCCGCAGCTGGCGGACAGCCGGGTCAAGGCCGACGTCGCGGTCCTGCACGACTGGAACAGCTGGTGGGCGCTGGAGCTGAACTCGCATCCGTCGGACGACCTCAGCCAGCTCGACGCGCACCTCGCGCACTACGCGCCGCTCTTCGACGCGAACGTCACCTGCGACGTCGTGCACCCGTCGCGCGATCTGTCCGGGTACCGGCTCGTCGTGGTGCCCAATCTGTACCTGATGGACAGTGCGGTCGCGGCCAATCTCCGCTCCTATGTGGAGGGTGGCGGACATCTGGCGGTGTCGTTCTTCTCCGGCATCGCCGACGAGAACGACCGGGTGTACACCGGCGGCTATCCCGCGCCCCTGCGGGACATTCTCGGCCTGCGCGTCGACGAGTTCTGGCCGCTGCCCGAAGGCGGTTCCACCACGCTCGACCTCGACGGCACGCATGTCGGCGCCACGATCTGGTCCGAATGGATCGAAGCCGAAGGCGCGGACGTCGTCGCCACCTTCGCCGAAGGCCCGCTGGCTGGCCGTCCCGCGATCACGCGGAACGAGTTCGGATCCGGGGTCGCGTGGTACCTCGGCACCCGGCCGGACGCGGACGTCATGCGCACGCTCTTCGACCGGATCACCGCCGAGGCCGGAGTTTCGCCGGTGCTGCCCGGATTGCCGGACGGTGTCCAGGCGATCGTGCGGCACGGTGCCGACGACTATCTGTTCCTGCTCAACCACAACGATGCAGCTGTCACCGTCTCTCTGCCTTCCCCTGGTACCGATTTGCTCACCGATCCCGCTCAGCCATCGTCCGAAGTGGAACTGGCCGCACACGGCGTGGCCGTCCTTTCCGGACAGTTCGGAACGGAGACCAGATGAGAACCGCCCTTCGCGTGGTGCTGGCGTTCGTGCTGCTGGCTTTCCTCGCTCCCGCCGGTGCGGCCCAGGCCGCGCCGCAGTTCGATCAGCAAGCGCTCTTCAACCCGCATCAGGAAACCGGATACGCGTGTTTCCGCATCCCGGCGATCGTCCGCAGCACGCACGGCACACTGCTGGCCTTCGCCGAGGGCCGCAAGAACAACTGCGGTGACACCGGCGACATCGACCTGGTCCTGAAGCGCTCGACCGACGGCGGCACCACCTGGTCGCCACTGCAGGTGGTCAACCGCGGCGGCGGGGACACCCACGGCAACCCGGTGCCCATTGTGGACACCAAGACCGGCCGGATCGTCCTGATCACCACGTACAACAAGGGGCGTACCGACGACAAGGGCTGCGACGTGCCGTGCCCGCGCACGCCGCATTCGCAGTACAGCACCGACGACGGCCGCACCTGGTCCACGCCGGTCGACATCAGTGCGCAGGCGAAACTGCCCGCGTGGGATTCCTGGTACGCCTCGGGTCCGGTGCACGGCATCCAGCTCCAGCACGGCCAGCACGCGGGCCGGCTCGTCTTCGGAGTGAACGCCGAACGCAGTGACGGCACCAATTCCGTCGAAAACTACGCCGGGCTCATCTACAGCGACGACGGCGGTTCCTCCTGGCATGTCGGCGCTGTCGACAACTACCTGCATCCGGTGGGCGGCACCTTCACGCAGAAGCCGTCGGAAGTCAGCGTCGTGGAACTGCCGGACGGCACGATTTACGCCGGGGGCCGCGAGCAAAGCGGCACCGACATCGGCAACCGCGACTACGCGTTGAGCCGGGACGGCGGCGAGACGTTCTCCCAGCGCTTCACCACGATCCCCGACCTCGTGACGCCGATGGTGCAAGGTTCCCTGCTGCGCCTGGACCGTCCCGGCGGCAAGCGGATCCTGTTCGCCTCCCCCGCCGACACCGACCGGCGCCGCTGGATGACCATCCGTTCGTCCTATGACGACGGTCGCACGTGGGAGAACGCGGACCAGGGCACGCGGATCACGACGGACTGGTCGGGTTACTCCGACCTGGTCCAGCTCAGCGGGCCGCAGGACCGGAACGCGAAGATCGGCCTGATGTACGAGGGCGGCGCGGTGGACGCCCGCGACGAGATCCGCTTCGCCCGTTTCGACGAGAACTACCTCGGCTGGAAGCGTTCGCCGGGAGTGTCCACTCCGGACGTCGCAAGTAGACAGTCCGCGCGCATCCTCGGCGACGCCAGTCTGGTTCCCGGCAAGTTCGGCAAAGCGGTCCAGCTGAAGAACGGGTTCGTCCGCGTCCCGTACTCGCCGGCGCAACTGGTGGGCTCAGGCGAATTCACTTTCTCCACCTGGGTCAACTACGGCGCATCGAAGGACCCGCAGCCGCTGCTGTGGCTGGGCGGCATGGGCTCCACCGCGCCGCAGCTGTGGCTCCGCGCCGAACCCGCGTCGCATCGCCTGATCGCGATGATGACGACTGCGGCTGGCAGCAAGTCGGTCGCCACGCAGTCGGCGTACGACGATCAGAAGTGGCATCACGTGGCGCTTCAACGGTCCGGCGGCCAGCTCCGCATCCTGGTCGACGGTGCGGTGGCCGCGTCCGGTCCGGACTCGCCCGGGTCGGTCACCCAGACCGTCTCGTTCCAGCTGTGGCTGGGCGAACGTCTGGACGGCGCGCAGCACCTGTCCGGCGCGCTGGACGACAGCCGCCTGTTCCGGCGGGCACTGTCCACTGCGGACCTGGCCGCCGTCCGCGCCGGGAAACCGGTCCCGGGCGCGGTCATAGAACTGCCCTTCGACCGGTAACGCACTGGCTGAAGCCGGGTGACTGCCACCCGGCTTCAGCCGTGCAACGCGAGATACGGCGCGATCCCGACCAGCACCGCGATGAGGGCGGCTTTGAGCGTTTTGGTCGGCAACGCGTGCGCGATCCGCCAGCCGATCAAGACCCCCGCCAACTCAGGTATCCCGACAATCGCCGCCAGCCGCCAATCGACCGCGCCGTGCAGGACATACCCGAGCGTCCCGACGCTGGCGATCACCACCGACTGCACCTGCGCCGCGGCGAGCGCCCCGAGCACCGGCATCCCGGCGACGACCAGCAACGGCACCGCCAGCATCGGCCCGCCGACGCCGACCAGCCCCGCCACCACCGCGACGCCCGCCCCGATCGCCCCCGCGACCGGCAGCCCGACCGCCCGCTCCCGCCCCTTCAGCCCGACGAACACCGCCACGACCAGCGCGAACCCGCCGAGCACGATCCCGAACGCCTTGGTCGACACCCAGGAGTTCAGCAGCACCCCCAGCGGCGTCCCGACGAACGCGGCCGCGGCGAGAACTCCCGCCACCCGCCGGGTTTCGGGCTCCCGCAACTGTCCGGAATGGACAAACGCGGCACTGCCGAGGATCCCGGTGGCCACATGCGTGACGATCGCGGTGCCCGCCACCTGCGCCGGGGTGAGCGAGGTGAAGACGAACAACCCGACCGTCGCGAGCACCCCGCCCGGCCCGACGGCGGTGATGCCGATCCCGGCGAGCAATCCGGTGACAATGAGCGCGGCGATCACCTCGGGCACCTCCGGAAGTCGTTCTCTGTTCTGCGCTCGGCCGCAGGGTCGGCGTGTCCGCGCCCGGTCCGCCGCCGGGAATCGCGGCGCACTCCCGCCCGCCGGACGTCGCTCTCTCTTCCGCACTCCGCCGCGCGGTCACCTTGTCCGCGCCCGGTCCGCCACCGGGAACCGCAGCCCACTCCCGCCCGCCGGACGCCGTTCGCTCTCCTGCGCTCCGCCGCGGAGTCACCCCGTCCGCGCCCGCTCTGCCACCAGAAACCGCGGCGCGCTCCCGCCCACCGGACGTCGCTCGCTCTCCTGCGCTCCGCCGCACGGTCACCCTGTCCGCGCCCACTCCGCCACCAGAAACCGCAGCGCACTCGGGCGTCGTACGTGTTTGTGCCGGTAAGAACCGGCATCACCACGCACGAGGCTCGCCGGATCACTCCGCCCCGCGTTGCAAGGTCGCGCGCAGCGTGAGGCGGTCCGCGCGGATGTGCAGCCACTCCGCGTCGACCGGTCGTCCGTCCGGCAGCCGGGTCAACCGGTCCAGCGCGAACACCGCGGTCCCCGGCGCGATGTCCAGCAGCGCGGCCGTATCCGGCCCGGCGGACACCGCGTGCACCTCGACCTCCGCCCGCCCCAGCCGGATGCCGTTCGTCTCCTCCAGGAGCGCGAACAGGTCCCGGTGCGCCAGGTCCTTCCCCAGCAACGGAATCCCCAGATCCGCGACCAGATAGGTCGAGTCCAGCGACAACGGCGCCCCGCCCAGCCGCCGGACGCGCTCGAGATGCACGACCTGCTCCCCCGCCGCCAGGCCGAGCCGCTCGGCCACAGACGGGGGCGCGGCGACCGTCTCGGCGGTGCGCACCTCGTTGACGACCTCGCCGTGCCCTTCGAGCGCCTCCGCCAGCCCGGTCAGCCGATCGAGCCCGTGCCCGTACTTCGGGCGCACGACCAGCGTCCCGACGCCTTGCCTGCGCTCGACGAGCCCCTCGTCCCGCAGCAAGCCGAGCGCTTCCCGCACGACGTTCCGCGACGCGCCGAACCACTCGCCCAGCGCCCGCTCGCCCGGCAGCAGATCCCCGACCTCGCCCGCGACGATCCGCTGCCGCAACCCGTCGGCCACCTGCCGGGCCCGTTCCGCCCTCCGCTGCGCAGTCACCACTTCGGCGACGCTACCTGGATTTTGATTACGCCGAGGTTACGCCACCCGCATTGACCTGCGGAAACGCCGTGAGCAGCGGGAACGGGGACCCAGTGGAGCGTTCCGCCACCGTGAACCGGCTTGATGGGCGCGGACGCTCCGGCGGGATCAGAGCCGGGCTAGGCCAGCGGCCTCCGTCACCTTCGGCGGAGAGTTTCCCTTGAGCCACCACCGCGAGCCCGCACCGCGACCGGCCGCAAGCCCTCAGCCCGCACCGCGACCGGGCGCAAGTCCGCAGCCCGCACGCGACCGGCCTCAAGCCCGCGCCGCGATCAGCCGCAAACCCGCCCCGCGCCTCAGCGTCCAACCGCCGGAAAGCTCAGCAAATGCTCCCCAAGCTCGACGTCCAGCCCCACCACATCCCGTACTCGGCGAGGTTCCCCGCGTCGTTCAGGTGCACGTTGTCCGCCAGCCACGGGCTCGGGTTCGGCAGATTCGCCGAGCCCGCGGGCGGGATGTACTGCCGCAGGTCGACGAGCGCCGTCCCCTTGGCGACCGCCGTCTCGTAGATCGACGAGGCGTACTGCGACCAGAAGTACTTCTGCGTCTGCCCGCCCCACGGGTTGGGCGTCCACTTCAGCTCGGCGTAGATCGACAGCAGGATGTCGACCCCGGGCCGCGCGGCGCGGATGTTGTCGATGACCTTGCCGAGGTTCGCCTTGAACACCGCCGGGTCGGTCTGCGAGATCAGTTCGTTGCCGCCGAGGTCGATGAGCACCAGGTCGGGCTGGCGCTGGGTGATGTCGGCGAGCGCGCCGGTCGTGTCGGGCCAGCGGCCGCCGGGGAGGTAGTCGGTGGCCATCGCGCCGTTGTGCGCGTAGTTCTTCGTGGTGGTGTTCCACTCGGCGTGCAGGTCGTTGGCGATTTTCGTGGTCCAGCCGTACGTGGTCGGCGCGTAAGTGTCCGTAGTGGACTGGTAGCCCGTGGTGCCGTAGCCGGTGTCGGCCGACGTGCCGAGGATCGCGACCTGCTCCTTCTTGGTGCACCAGGTGCTGGTCTGCCCGGCGTCGGCGGCGACGGCGGGGGACATCGCGATGCCGAAGCCGACCAGGGTCAGCAATGCCGCGACACGGGCTTTTCGCATGGGGACCGGGCCTTTCCGGGAAGGATGATCTGCGGATGTGTCGCGGCGGCCGCCCCGCGCGTTACCGGTGTGCCCGAACAGAAACCTGGATGCGGGGAGCGTCACGGTTCTGGCAGTCTCGAAGAGGTGAAGATCTTGTTCGCCACCGCGCCCGGGTACGGGCTCACCCTCCCGCTGATCCCGGTCGTCTGGGCCGCCCGCGCCGCCGGGCACGAGGTGCTGCTGGCCACCACCGCCGAGATCGCCGAGGTGTCCGCGCGCGCCGGGCTGCCGGTCGCCGACGTCTTCCCCGGCCGCGACATCTGGGCCGATCTGCTGGCGAACGTCAAGGACGGTTCCGCCCCGGACGCGGACGAACCCGAGGAATACCGGCTCGCGCGGCAGGCGCAGGGTCCGTTCGGGCTCTTCACCGCCGCCATGACCGAGGGCACCATCGAAGCGGGCCGGGCGTTCGGCGCGGACCTGGTCGTCTACCCGTCCGACCACGGGGCCGGCGCGCTCACCGCGGTCGCGCTCGGCGTGCCCGCGCTGGAGGTCGGCAACCGGATCTCGTGGTCGGCCAGGGACCTCTCGTGGCGCGCCGAACACGACGACTTCCTGAGCGGCGAACTCGTCGCGCTGATGCGCGAGAAGCTCGGCATCGGCGACGCGCCGCCGAACGTCATCGCCCGGATCGACCCGCGCGCACCGAGCATGGGTGGGCTGCGCGCGGACGAGGATCACGTCGACGAACGCGACGGCGCGCCTTGGTGGCCGATGCAGTTCGTGCCCTACAACGGCGGGGCGGTGCTGCCGGAGTGGACGCTGCGGAAGCCGGAACGGCCGCGGGTGGCGGTCACGCTGGGCACGGTGGTCCCGGCGATGACCGGGGTCAGCAGTTTGAAGGTCGTGCTGGACGCGCTCGGCGGGATGGACGTCGAGGTCGTCCTCGCGGCGGGCACCGCTGATCTGAGCGAACTCGGCGAGCTTCCGGAGAACGTCCGGTCGGTGGGGTATCTGCCGCTCTCGGCGTTCTTGCCGGGGTGTTCCGCGATTGTGCACCACGGCGGGTCCGGGACTACCGCCGCGCCGTTGTTCTACGGGGTGCCGCAGGTGGTGTTGCCGAGTTTCGCGGACAATCCGATGTCGGCGGAGCGGGTGGTCGAGCGTGGCGTCGGGCTGAGCCATGATCCGTCCGCTGTGGACGTCGAGACGATGCGGAAACTGGTGCGCCAGGTGCTCGAGGACGATGCGTTCTCCACGGCGGCGGCCGAGGTGCGCGCGGAGATCGCCGGGCAGCCGAGCCCTTCCGACGTCATCGCGCGCGCCCTCGCCGCGTTGAGCTGAACCGGATCCGGCACCGCGCGGGGCGGACACGGCAGGACCGTCGGCCGGTTCGGCCCGCGCGCTCAGCGGCCGAACAGCGATTTCAACTGCTCGGGAACGCGCTCGCCGCGAATGGGAATCTGCGCCGCGGCCTCCTCGATGTGCTGCAGGTCGCCGGGCGTCAGCTCGACGTCGAGCGCGCCAAGGTTTTCTTCGAGGCGGTGCAGTTTGGTGGTACCGGGGATCGGCACGAACCACGGCTTTTGCGCCAGCACCCAAGCGAGAGCGATCTGGGCCGGGGTGGCTTTCTTGTCGCCGGCGATCTGCTGGAGCAACTCGATCAGCGCCTGATTGGCCTGTCGTGCTTCGGGCGTGAAGCGCGGCAGGGAGCGGCGAAGGTCGTTGTCGGCCAGAGGTGTGCGATCATCCATTTTGCCGGTCAGAAAGCCTTTCCCGAGCGGACTGTATGGAACCAGGCCGATGCCCAGCTTCTCCAAGGTCGGAATGATCTCGACTTCGTGCTCGCGCGTCCACAACGAGTATTCGCTTTGCAGCGCCGTTACCGGCTGCACGGCGTGAGCACGGGTGATTGTCGCCGCGCCCGCCTCCGACAAACCGAAGTGCTTGACCTTGCCTTCGGAAATCAGCTCTTTTACCGCGCCCGCCACGTCTTCAATGGGCACCTGGGGATCGACGCGGTGTTGGTAGAGCAGGTCGATGCAATCGGTGCGAAGACGCGTGAGCGACGCCTCGGTCACCCGGCGGATCTGCTCCGGGCGGCTGTCGAGGCCCGACATCGGGCTCGGTCCGTGTTCGCCGTGCCGGATGCCGAACTTGGTGGCGATCACCACCTGGTCGCGCACCGGAGCCAGCGCCTGACCGACCAGTTCTTCATTGGTGAAAGGACCATAGACTTCGGCGGTGTCGAAGAAAGTCACGCCTCGGTCCGCGGCCGCCCGCAGCAGTTTCGTCATCTCGGCGCGGCCCGGGGGCTCGCCGTAGAAGAAACTCATGCCCATGCAGCCCAGTCCCAGGGCCGAAACTTCGAGTTGCTGTCCCAGCAAGCGCTTCTGCACCGCAAATGCTCCTCAGTAAACATCATCCAGGCCATTGCTTTCCCCGCGTTCAGCGGGGAACTGCCCACAGATTAGGCAGGCCCTTCCGACATCTGGGAGATCCTGGTGATGCAGGTACTGCGAGAACCCCTCTCGTCAGGTCTCCGGCCCTAGATCGCGGTTTCTCCCTTGCCCAGCACGACAATCCCGAAATCGCTCACGTGGTAATGGCCGCGATCCCGCGCCAGGTCCACCCCGATGTGCGCACCGGGCGGGACGACGACGTTCTTGTCCAGGATCGCGCGCCGCACCACCGCGCCGCGGCCGACCCGGGCGCCGTCCAGCAGCACCGAGCCCTGCACGACCGCGCCGTTCTCGACGAAAACATCCGGCGACAGCACCGAATCCACCACTTGTGCGCCGGAAATGATGCAGCCGTTGCTGACGATCGACTGGGTCGCCGTGCCGCCTTCCACGAACTTCGCCGCCGCGCGCTGGCCGGGATGGGCCAGGATCGGCCATTTCCGGTTGTACAGGTTGAAAATCGGCTGCGTCGAGATCAGGTCCGTGTGCGCGTCGTAATAGCTGTCGATCGTTCCGACGTCGCGCCAGTAACCGTGGTCCCGGCTTGTTTCGCCCGGCACCACGTTGCCGTTGAAGTCGTAAACCGCCGCCTCGGATTTTTCCACCAGCGCCGGGATGATGTCGCGGCCCATGTCGTGTTTGGACGCCGGGTTCTTGGCGTCCGCGTGCAGCGCGTCGAGCATCACCTGCGTCGTGAAGACGTAATTGCCCATCGACACATACGATTCGTCCGGCGAATCCGGCAGGCCGGGCGGGTCCTCGGGTTTCTCCAGGAACGCGTCGATCTTCGTCCCGTCCTCGGTGCTGATCACGCCGAACGACCGGGCCTCCGCGCGCGGCACGCGAATCCCGGCGACCGTCACGCCCGCGCCGGACGCGATGTGCGCGTCGATCATCTGGCGCGGGTCCATCCGGTAGATGTTGTCCGCGCCGAACACCGCGATGTACGCGGGCGATTCGTCGTGCACGAGGTTGAGGCTCTGGTGGATCGCGTCCGCGCTGCCCTGGAACCAGCGCGGGCCGAGCCGCTGCTGGGCGGGCACCGGCGTGACGTACTCGCCGGTCAGCGACGACAGCCGCCAGGTCGTCGAGATATGCCGGTCCAGCGAATGCGATTTGTACTGCGTCAGCACGCAGATCCGGCGGATCCCGCCGTGCACCAGATTGGAAAGCACGAAGTCGACCAGCCGGTGCACGCCGCCGAACGGGACCGCGGGTTTCGCGCGGTCGGTGGTCAGCGGCATCAGCCGTTTGCCCTCGCCGCCGGCGAGGACGATTCCCAGCACATCGGATCCGTCGATCACGAAACCCTCCCGCACGCCTCGTAAACCCCGACCGTCGCGGCGGCGATCGCTGCCCAGCCGAACTCTCCCACCGCGCGGTCCCGTCCGGCGAGGCCCAGCCGGGTGGCGCGGTCACGATCCGCGGCCAGGTCGTTGATCCCGCGCGCAAGCCCGGCCTCGAAAGCGCCGGGCTCGTTCTCGTCGTAATGCACCAGCACACCGGTCTCGCCGTCCGCGACCACCTCCGGGATGCCGCCGACGTCGCTGGCCACCACCGCGGTGCCGCACGCCATCGCTTCCAGGTTCACGATGCCGAGCGGCTCGTACACCGACGGGCACACGAACACCAGCGCGTGCGTCAGCAGCTGGACGACCTCGGTGCGCGGCAGCATCTCCGGAATCCAGTGCACGCCGGACCGGTTCTCCTGGAGTTCAGAGACAAGCCCGCGGAACTCCGCGTCCAGCTCCGGCGTGTCCGCACCGCCCGCGCACAGGATCAGCTGCACGTCTTCGTCCAGCGCGGCCCCGGCGCGCACGAGATGCGGCACGCCCTTCTGCCGCGTGATCCGCCCGACGAACAACGCGTAAGGCCGGTTCGGATCGATCCCGTGTTTCTCCAGCACATCGGTGCCCGGATCGGGTTGGTACAGCTCGGTGTCGATGCCGTTGCGCACCACGTGCACCCGCGCCGGATCGACGTTCGGGTACGCGGCGAGCACGTCGCGCCGCATGCCGGAGCTGACCGCGATGATCGCGTCCGCCGCCTCGTACGCGTCGCGTTCGATCCACGACGACACCCGGTAGCCGCCGCCGAGCTGCTCGGCCTTCCACGGCCGCAGCGGTTCGAGCGAATGCGCGGTGATGACGTGCGGGATGCCGTGCGCGAGCTTCGCGAGATGGCCGCCGAGGTTCGCGTACCAGGTATGACTGTGCGCGAGATCGTGCCCGGCGAGGGCGTCGGCCATCGAGACCGCGATGTCCATGGTGGCGAACGCGGGCTGGGCGTACCCGTGCGCGTCGCGGTGCCCGTGCGCGCCGTCCGGGCGGTCGGGGCCCCAGCAGTGCACGTCAAGGTCGACCAGCGACCGCAGTTCCCGCGCGAGGAACTCGACGTGCACCCCCGCTCCCCCGTACACGTCCGGCGGGTACTCCCGGGTGAGCAGGCCGACCTTCATGGGTCGACCCTAGACGTCCGCCCCGGACGCACGCAGTACGGAAAGCGGGCGAATCCGGTTCGCCGCTCAGTGTTCGCGCCGTCCTACCACGACGGTCGCGCCGAGTTCGTCCTCTTCTTCCACCCACGCGACCAGCCCCGCCCGCCGCAGTTCGGCCGTCGCGGCGTCGGCTTGGCGTTCGCTGGCCTCGAAAAGCACGTGCCCGCCCGGCACCAGCCACTCCGGAGCCTCGGCGACGACGCGACGGAGCACGTCGAGACCGTCGGCTCCCCCGTCGAGCGCGACACGGGGTTCGTGGTCGCGCGCCTCGGGCGGCATGAGCGCCACGTCGTCGGTCGGGACATACGGGACGTTCGCGATCAGCACGTCCACCCGGCCGCGCAACCGCCGCGGAAGCGGGGCGTAGAGATCGCCTTGGTAGACCTCACCAGGCACGTTCTGCCGCGCACAGTCCACCGCGGCGGGCTCGACGTCCGCCGCGTGCAGCTCGATCCCGGGCACCTCGGCCGCGACCGTTGCGCCCAGTGCACCGGAGCCGCAGCACAGATCGAGCACCACCGACTGCTCCCGCGCGAACCCGGCGGCCAGCCGCACGAGCAGTTCCGTGCGGTGCCGGGGCACGAAGACGCCCGGCGCGACAACGAACCGGCGGCCGACGAATTCCGCCCAGCCGAGGATGTACTCCAGCGGTTCCCCGGCGACCCTCCGCTCGACCATCCCGGCCAGGTCGCCCGATTGGCCCAGCAGAAGCCGGGCCTCGTCCTCGGCGAACACGCACCCGGCGGCGCGCAGCCGCGCGACAGTGTCCTCGAAGTCGCTCACGGCACCACGACGACGGGCCAGGTCGCGGCGCGCACCAGCCGGTTGCCGACCGAACCGACGAGCCGGTGCCCGCCCTGTTCGGAGGCGCCGACCACGACCATGTCCGCGTTCACCTCCTGCGCGGCCTGACGCAGTTCGGGGAAGGTCTCGCCGCGGCGGACCACGAACGTGACCGGCACCTGCAGGTCGGCCGCCCGGTCGCGCAGTTCCGCGCGCAGCTGCTCGATCTCTTCCTCGAAGGTCTGCTGCTGCACGTCGACGACCGCGGCCGCGGCGAGGCCGGTCCACACCGTCGGCGCGGCCACGTACACCACGACCAGCCGCGCGCGCTGCCTCCGCGCGAGGCCGCCGCCGTAGGCCGTCGCCCGCAGCCCGGTCGGCGAAGTGTCCGCGCCGACCAGGATCACGCGCGGTCCGTCGGTGCCCCGTTCGTACGGGCCCGGATCCCAGCTGGGTCCGTATTCCTCGACCAGTTGCTCCACCCGGCCCATTATGTCCGGCGTGCCGGACGTCGCCGGGTCGCGCCCGTCACCCTCGGGCACGCTCCGCAAGAAAATTCCCACCCAGTTGGATTTTGGGCCTTTCGGAGTACCCCGGGCGTCTCGTGCCTGGTAGCGTCCCCGCAACCTGAACACGCGTCCGGGAAGGACCGGGGAGCCCACACGCGTGCGGCGGCGAGGCGGATCGCGATGCGAGACGATGTAGTCGAGGCGAGTGCGGTGGTCGGGCACTCGCCCGAACAGGTGTGGCAGATAGTCGGCAGTCCGGAGCTGTACCCGAGGTTCGTCCCGGCGATCAGCTGGTGCGAGGTCACCGTTCCGGCCGAGCGCGGGCGCGGGCCGCACTGCCTGATCCGGCTGGCCCCGGACCGGCACACCATGGTCGAGGGCACGATTCACGCGGCGGTGTACCGCCCGGGCGAGCACGTCGTCTGGTGCGGGCTGCCGGACGAGCGGACCTGGGTGTCGGTCGAACTGCGGCCGGTCCCGCGCGGCGGCACCGAGATCGTGCTGCGGATGATGCTCCCGTCGCTGCCCCCGGAACACTCCGACCTGCTCGCCCGAGGCACGGCGAAAGGCCTGCTCAAACAGCTGGCGAAGCGGATCGGGCAGCAGCTGTCCGGGCTGCCGGGCGACCCGCCGGAGCAGGAGCCCGCCACCGCCCTGCGCACGGCGAACACGCTGGTCCGAGCGGGCGTGCTGGCCGCGGGACGGCCGGACAAGATGGTCAAGCAGCTCAGTTCCCTCGCGCGCTGGGGCGCGACCCTGGCCGGCGGATACCTCGCCGCGACCGCGCGCGGGGCCGATGACGTCGCGGTGCACGACGAGCGCAACACGCGCACGTTCGGCGAGATCGACGAACGCAGCAACCAGCTGGCCAACGCGCTGGCCGCGCTCGACGTGAAGCCCGGTTCGCGGGTCGCGCTGATGTGCCGCAACCACGCGGCGATGATCGAGGCGTTCGTCGGCTGCAGCAAACTCGGCGCCGACGTCGTCCTGCTCAACACCGGTCTCTCCCCCGCCGCCGTCGAGGAGGTGCTCACGCAGCACCCGCCCGCCGCGGTGCTCGCCGACGACGAGTTCGCGCCGATCATCGCGTCGGTGCCCGGCGAATTCCCGCGCGTGAGCACGTGGGACGACGCCGACCAGGGCTACCGCACGCTCGACGAACTGCTCCAGGACGCCCCGACGACCCGGCCGAAGCCGAGCGAACACGAGGGCCGGATAGTCGTGCTGACCTCCGGCACCACCGGAGCCCCCAAGGGCGCGCGCCGTCCGACGCCGAAGGGCGTGAGCACGTCGGCGACCGTTTTGTCGCGAATCCCCTTGCGGGCACGGGACAAGATCGCCGTGGCCGCCCCGCTGTTCCACAGCTGGGGGCTGGCCGCGATGCAGCTCGGCATGGCGCTGCGGGCGGAGCTGTCGCTGATCCGCCGGTTCGACGCGGAGCAGACGCTGCGCACGATCGCCGAGCACCGCTGCGACGCGCTGTTCGCGGTCCCGATCATGCTGCAGCGCATCCTCGACCTGCCCGAACGCGTGCGCAACCGGTACGACCTGTCGTCGCTGCGGATCGTGGCGAGCAGCGGATCGGCGATGCCGGGCGCGTTCGTGACGTCGTTCATGGACACCTTCGGCGACGTCCTCTACAACTTCTACGGCTCCACCGAGGTGTCCTGGGCGAGCATCGCCGACCCGGCCGACCTGCGCGCCGCGCCGACGTCCGCGGGCCGCTGCCCGCCCGGCACCCAGGTCGCGATCCTCGACGACGACCGCCGCCCGGTCCCGCCCGGCGACGAGGGCCAGATCTTCGTCGCCAACGACATGCTGTTCGACGGCTACACCAACGGTTCCAGCGTCCCCCGCGCGCACGACCTGATGGCCACCGGCGACGTCGGCTACCAGGACGCGTCCGGACGGCTGTTCGTCACCGGCCGGGCCGACGAGATGATCGTGTCCGGCGGGGAGAACGTGTTCCCGCGCCCGGTCGAGGAAGCGCTGGCCGCACTGCCGGGCGTCTCGGACGCGGCCGTGGTCGGCGTCCCGGACGACGAGTTCGGCCAGCGGCTGGCCGCGTACGTCGTGCTCCGCCGCGGCGCTCGCATGCACGCGGAGGACGTCCGGCACTACATCCACCAGCGGCTCGCGAGGTTCGCTGTGCCGCGCGATGTGTACTTCGTGCCGGAGCTTCCGAGGAACGCGACCGGGAAGATCGTGAAGCGGCTTCTCAACGACGACCTTTGGCCGATCGCGCAGGGGTAGGCCCTACGGCCCCAACGCGCGCCCAGCCGCCCTCCCCACCGCCTCCGCCACCGCGGCCAGCGACGGCGAGTCCAGCTTCCACTGCTGCCAGTGCAACGCCACGTCGACCGCCCGGTCCGGCGCGAGATCCACCAGTTCCCGTCCGGACAGCTGCAGTTCCGGCACCATCCCCCAGCCGAGCCCGGCCGCCACCGCGTCCACAAAGGACACCGACGCCGGGATGCAGTGCCGGACGCGGCCCGAGAGCTTGCGCCGGGTCAGGCGGCGCAGGAACCGGTCCTGCAAATCGTCTTTCCGATCGAACACCACCACCGGCGCGGCGGGCAGCCGCTCCGCGAGCGAGCCGCCGTCCAGCCAGCGGCGCACGAACTCCGCCGACGCCACCGCCCGGTACCGCATCGTGCCGAGGCGGCGGACGGTGCACCCCTGCACCGGTTGCGGCGTCGCGGTGATCGCGGCCATCACCAAGCCCTCGCGCAGCAGGGCGGCCGTGTGGTCCTGGTCGTCGCTGCGCAGGTCGAACGAGACCGGCGGTTCGGCGGGGACCTCTTCGAGCGCGGGCAGGAACCAGGTGGCCAGCGAGTCCGCGTTGACCGCGATCGGCAGCGTCGTCGGCTGGCCGGCTCCGCCGAGGCCCAGTTCCGCGCGGGTGTCGGATTCGAGCCGGGTCAGCTGCCGGGCGAACCGCACCAGCACCTCGCCGGATTCGGTGAGCCGCACGGGTTTCGACCGCAGCACGAGCACCCGGCCGATCCGCTGCTCCAGCGCCTTGACCCGCTGGCTCACCGCGGGCGGAGTCACGTGCAGGACGGCGGCGGCCCGGTCGAACGACTGCTCGTCCACCACCGCGAGCAGAGTGCGGACCTGGTCGAGCGGAAGATCGGACATCACGAACGCTTATCTTAGTTCAGAATCTTTACCTGGAATAATGCGGACGACCGCTTCTACCGTCGGCAGGGTGATCGCAGCGCTCAGCGCCGGGTTCGGCACCGGCATGTCCCTCATCGTCGCCATCGGCGCGCAGAACGCTTTCGTGCTCCGCCAAGGATTGCGCGGCGGTCTCGTCGTGCCGGTGATCCTCGTCTGCACGCTGTCCGACGCGGTCCTCATCGCCGCCGGGGTGAGCGGGATCGGGGCGGTGCTGCAGCGGTGGCCGTCGGCGATCAAGGCGATCGCGATCGTCGGCGGGCTTTTCCTGGTGGGATACGGGATCCTCGCCGCGCGCCGGGCTTTCCGGCCGGGCACGCTGGCCGTCACCCCGGCCGACCTGTCTTCGCCGAAGCGCGTCCTCCTCACCTGCCTCGCGCTCACCTGGCTCAACCCGCACGTCTATCTCGACACCGTCCTCCTCCTCGGCTCCGTCGCGGCCGGACACGGCGACAGCCGCTGGCTGTTCGGCATCGGCGCGGTGGTCGCGAGCGCGGTCTGGTTCAGCACGCTCGGGCTCGGCGCGCGAAGGCTGTCCGACGTCTTCGCGCGTCCCACCGCCTGGCGGATCCTGGACGGCGTGATCGCGGCGACCATGACCGCGCTGGGCGTCGCGTTGCTGCTTCATCAGGGATAAACCAGCAGGCTTCCGGCGAACGAGACATTTAGCGTTGCTAATGACTCTGACTCAGAGCTAACTTCGAGGCATGCCCGCACCCCGGATCGACCTCGCCGAACGCGTTCTCGCCGCGGTGCTGGGCGTACGCCGTGTCGTGCGCCGCCGCGTGCGGGCCGAACTGCCCGGCCCGCATCTGCCGGGCTCGCAGGTGGAACTGCTGCGGGTCGTGCACCGGAACCCGGGCATCGGCGTCGCGGCGGCGGCCCGGGAGCTCAGCCTGGCCGGGAATTCGGTGAGCACGCTCGTGAACGTGCTCACCGAGGCGGGCTTGCTGCGGCGCGAGGTCGATCCGGCCGACCGCCGGGCCGCGCGACTGCAGCTCACCGACGCGGCCCAGGACCGGATGGCGACCTGGCGGCGTACGCGAACAGGCCTGGTTTCCGCCGCGCTCGCTCAACTGTCCGAAGAGGACACTTCGGCGATCGTCGCCGCACTGCCCGCCCTCGAACGGCTCACCGAAGTGCTCAAGGAGGACACGTGAGCGAACCGGCAGTCCGCTGCACCGAAGTGCGGCACTCCTTCGGGACCACCGTCGCGGTCGACGGCGTGGATCTCGCCATCGAGCCCGGCGAGGTCTTCGGCCTGCTCGGCCCGAACGGAGCCGGGAAAACCACCACGATCCGGATGATCACGACGCTTTTGCCCGTCTCGCCGGACCGCATCACCGTCTTCGGGCTCGACGTCGCCCGCCGCCGGATGGCCGTCCGCCGCCTGATCGGCTATGTCCCCCAACAGCTTTCCGCCGACGGCGCGCTCACCGGCCGCGAGAACGTGTCGCTGTTCGCCCGGCTCTTCGACGTGCCGCGAGCCCAACGCGCCGCCCAGGTGCGGGAGGCGCTGGAGCTGGTCGGCCTTGAGAACAACGACGCGGACCGCCCGGCCGGCCGGTACTCCGGCGGCATGATCCGCCGGCTGGAACTCGCGCAGGCGCTGGTCAGCTCGCCCCGGCTGCTGATCCTCGACGAGCCGACCATCGGCCTCGACCCAGTGGCGCGCTCAGCGGTCTGGGAGCGGATTTCCGAGATCCGCGCCCACACTGGGATGACCGTGCTCGTCACCACCCATTACATGGACGAAGCCGAGCAGTACTGCGACCGCGTAGCGCTGATGCACACCGGCAAGATCCGCGCGCTCGGCACCCCGGCCGACCTCGAAGCCGGGCTCGGCCCGCAGTCCACTTTGGACGACGTGTTCCGGACCGTCACCGGGAACGCGCTCGACGCAGGAGGGATTCGCGATGTCCGCGCCGCTCGCCGCACCGCCCGCCGTCTCGGCTGACCCCGGCCCGCTGGGGCAGTTGCGCGTCCTGTTCTCCCGGATCGGCGCGATGTGCCTGGTGGAACTGCAGAAACTCCGCCGGGACCAGACCGAATTGCTCACCCGGGCGATCCAGCCCGCGCTGTGGCTGCTCATCTTCGGCGAAACGTTCACCCGGTTGCGCGCGATCCCGACCGGTTCGGTGCCCTATCTCGACTATCTCGCGCCCGGCATCCTGGCCCAGTCCGCATTGTTCATCTCCATCTTCTACGGCATCCAGATCATCTGGGAGCGCGACGCGGGCGTCCTCGCGAAGCTGCTCGTCACGCCCACGCCGCGCGCGGCGCTGGTGGCGGGCAAGGCTTTCGCCGCCGGGGTGCGCGCCCTCGTGCAGGCGTTCATCGTGGTGATTCTCGCCGCACTGCTCGGCGTCGGGCTGACCGCGAACCCGTTGCGGCTCCTGGGCGCCGCCGTGGCCGTTGTGCTCGGTTCGGCCTTTTTCTGCTGTCTTTCCATCGTTATCGCCGGTTTGGTGCTTTCCCGCGAACGGCTGATGGGCATCGGCCAGGCGATCACGATGCCGCTGTTTTTCGGGTCCAACGCGCTCTATCCGGTGAACCTCATGCCGTCCTGGCTCAAGGTGCTGAGCCACGCGAACCCGCTCAGCTACCTTGTCGACGCCTTGCGGGGATTATTGATCGGCACCCCGGAGAACCTCTGGGCCGACTTCGGCGTCTTAGTGGGTGCGACCGCGCTGGCGATCGCGGTCGCTTCGGCTCTGCTGGGAAGGTTGGCTCGATGAAACACCCTCGTCCGCACACCGGTTTCTCACCGGGACAGGCATAGGTTGGGAACCGTGTCTCGTCGCAGGGGGATAGCCCCGTTCCTCGGATTGTGCGTGCTGGCCGGGATTCTCGTCGCGGGCACGCTCGCCCCGGTCGCGATCGGCGCCGGCGTGCTGTCCAACCAGGTCAGCGATTCGGTCGACGCCATCTCCGCCGATCTCGTGCACGCGGAGCCGCCGCTCGTCACCACGGTCACCGACCGGAACGGCGGGACGATCGCGACTTTGTACTCGCAGTACCGCATTCCGGTCACTCCGGCGCAGATCTCCCCGGCGATGAAAGCCGCGATCGTCGACATCGAAGACCGCCGGTTCTACAGCGAGGGCGGCGTCGACCCGCAGGGCATGCTGCGCGCCGCGGTGCACAACAGTTCCGGCGGGAACCTGCAAGGCGCGTCCACGCTCACGCAGCAATACGTGAAGAACTACCTCGTGAACGTCGTGGACCGCAACGACAAGGCGGCGCAGCAACGAGATCAGGAGGATTCGCTGGCACGCAAGCTGCGCGAGGCGAAGATGGCGGTGCAGCTGGCGCAGACCGTGTCCAAGGACGACATCCTCGCCGACTACCTGAACGTGGTCGAATACACCGGCACGGTGTACGGCGTCGGCGCCGCCGCGCAGGCGTATTTCGGGACGACTGCGGACAAACTGACCGTGCCGCAGGCGGCGCTGCTCGCCGGGATGGTGAACAACCCCAACATCTACAACCCGTACACGCATCCGGACAAGGCGCTCCAACGGCGCAATCTGGTGATCGATTCGATGGTGCAGGCGCATTCGATCCCGGCGTCCTACGGGGCGACCGCGAAGGCCACCCCGCTGGGCCTCAGCGGTTCGCGGCCGCAGGCGCCGGCGAGCACGTGCCTCGGCGCAGCTCCCGATGCCGGGTTCTTCTGCGCGTACGCGGTCCGTTATCTCGTGCAGTCCGGGCTCACCGTCGACCAGATCGACACCGGCGGATACACCGTGAAGACCACCATGGACCCGCACGTGAGCCAGGTGACGAAGGACGCGGTCAACGCGAACGTGCCGACCACGCAGGACGGGGTCGCCAACACGTTCGCGGTCGTGCAGCCCGGCGGCGACGGGCACCAGGTGCTCGCGATGGTCGCGAACCGCAACTACGGCACCGATCCCGACCAGGGCGAGACGTCCACGAACATCGTGGCCGACGCGAGCAACAAGTTCGGCGCGGGCTCGTCGTTCAAGATCTTCACCTCGGCCGCGGCGATGGTCGCCGGGAAGGCGGGCCTGAACACGCCGCTGCCGAACCCGTTCAGCGACTGTTTCAACCCGCCCAACATGAACCGGTACACGCACTGCTATCCGGTGAGCAACGACGGCACGAGCTACCCGAACCCGATCACGCTGGCCGCCGGGCTCGCGACGTCGCCGAACGTCGCGTTCGTCGGCTTGGAATCGCAGGTGGGCATGCCCGCGGTGCTGGACATGGCGCGGAAACTGGGCCTGCGCAACACCATGGCGACCAACGACGCGGGCAGCAAGCCGATCACCGACCCGTCGGACGCGCGGTCGAAGAACCCGCAGTACAACGAACCGCAGTCGCAGTATTTCCAGAACCTGCTGTCGTTCACCCTCGGCAACAGCCCGGTGAGCCCGCTGGAGATGGCGAACGTCTCGGCCACCCTGATGAGCGGCGGGATGTGGTGCCCGCCCGACCCGATCCTGTCCGTCACCGACCGCCACGGCCAGCCGGTCGCGCTGCACCAGCAGGCATGCGAACAGGTGATCCCGCCCGGCGTCGCGAACACGCTGGAGGCGGGGCTGAGCCAGGACACCACCATCGGCACGTCCGCCCGCGCGGCCCAGTCGGCGGGCTGGACCCACCCGGACATCGGCAAGACCGGAACCACGCAGGAAAGCGAATCCGTCGCGTTCGTCGGCGGAGTCGACCACTACGCCGTGTCGTCCATGGTCTTCGCCGACGGCCCCCACCCACAGGAAATCTGCCCCGGCACCCCAGTCCACCTGGGCAACTGCGGCCACGGCGCCTTCGGCGGCACGGTCGCCGCGCCGCCGTACTTCGCCGCGATGAACCAGCTGCTGGCCGGACAGCCGGACGTCCCGATCCCGCCCCCGGACCCGGCCTACCTGGACGCGCACGCCTGAGCCGCTGGGGCTTTGCCATGCGGGGAACCCTGACTCGCTCGCGGTTTCCCCGCACGGGCCTCCCGCGGACCGTCAGCGGCTCTCCGAAACTCGTCCCCGGAACGAGGTGATCACCCCTGTCCCGACGACCCGACCGGTCCGCCCAGTCGCTGGAGCAGATCGAAAACGCCGACTGGGGCGACCCTCCCGCCAACGCGACCAGGCTAATCGAGACCGTGCATCGCTTGCGGCGCAAGCCCATCGCCCTGCTCACGGCCGAAGACCTCCGCCTCCTGCTCGGCCAGGACGTCGGCGCGCCGATCCTCCTGCCGCGCGCGCTGGCGATGCTGGAGCACGACCCCCTCTGCGAAGGCGACCTCTACCCCGGCGATCTGCTCGCGTCGACACTGCGCATCCCGCCGTCGCACTGGCACGCCCGCCCGGACCACCTCGAGCGGCTCGAACGCGTCCTCGCCGCGCTCGACACGACCGCCGAGGACTTCGACTTCCTCCTCCGCAAGCCCATCGCCAAGTTCCGCGAGCGGCTCGGTTCCTGACCGGCGCGGCACGGCCCGCCGCACTCCGGCACCAAGCCCGCACCCACCACGGTGGCCGCACCGACGGCTCAGCCCGCCAACCCCACCCGACTGCGCTCCATGCCCCCGCAAGCGGCTCGGTTCCTGATCGGCGCGATCCGCCGCACCCCGGCACCAAGCCCGCACCCTCCACGGTGGCCGCACCGCGGGCTCAGCCCGCCAACCCCATCCCGACTGCGCTCCATGCCCCTGCGAGCGGCTCCGCTCCTGATCGGCGCGGCACGGTCCGCCGCACTCCGGCACGAAGCCCGCACCCACCACGGCGGCCGCACCGACGGCTCAGCCCGCCAACCCTGTCCCGACTGCGCTCCGTGCCCCCGCGAGCGCCGTCCGATGTTGCGTCTTCCTGACGGTCGTAAAACGTATTACAGTAGCTGGACGCGTGAATGGCCGTCGTCTGAATTGGGGGCACGTGGTGCAGCTCCAGCCGAGTGCGCATGTCGACACGTTCTGCCGGGACCACCTCCCGCCGTTCGAGCAGTGGCCGCGGTTGTGGTTCGACCTGCCCGAACTGCAGTACCCCGACCGGCTCAACGCGGCCACGCGACTGCTCGACGACACGATCGCGCGCTGGGGAGCCGACCGTCCCGCGTTGCTCTCCCCCACCGAATCCTGGTCCTACGGCGACCTGCTGACGCGCGCCAACCAGATCGCCCACGAGCTCACCGCGCAAGGCGTCGTACCTGGGAACCGCGTGCTTCTGCGCGGGCCGAACACCCCGTGGCTCGCCGCGTGCTGGCTGGGCGTGCTGAAGGCGGGCGCGGTCGCCGTCGCCACCATGCCGATGCTGCGCGCGCACGAACTGTCGAAGATCATCGAAGCGAGCACGCCCGTCATCGCCCTGTGCGACCACCGGTATCCCGAGGAACTGCAGTCCTTCGACCTCCCCCTGGTGCCCTACGGCGGCGACAGCCCCGACGACCTGGCCGCCCGCTGCGCCGCCCGTCCCGCGACCTTCGAGGACGTCGACACCGCCGCGGACGACGTCGCTCTCCTCGCCTTCACCTCCGGCACCACCGGCCGTCCCAAGGCGACCATGCACTTCCACCGCGACCTGCTCGCCATCGCCGACACGTTCTCCCGGCACCTGGTCAAACCCCGGGAAACCGACCTGTTCTGCGGCACTCCCCCGCTGGCGTTCACGTTCGGCCTCGGCGGCCTGCTGGTCTTCCCGCTGCACGCCGGCGCCGCGACGCTGCTCATCGAGCGCGCCACCCCGACCGAACTCGCCAACCTCGTCGCCGAGCATCACGTGACGGTCCTGTTCACCGCGCCCACCGCGTACCGCGCGATCCTGGCCTCCGACCGCCGCCCGCTGCTGTCCGGCTTGCGCCGCGCGGTGTCGGCGGGCGAGGCGCTGCCGGAATCCGTCGCGACCGACTTCCACGAGGCCACCGGCCACTGGCTCATCGACGGCATCGGCAGCACCGAAATGCTGCACGTCTTCATCTCCGCCGCCGACGAGGACGCCCGTCCCGGCGCGACCGGCCGCGTCGTCCCCGGCTACCGCGCACAGATCGTCGACGACAACGGAAACCCCGTCCCCGACGGCACCCCCGGCCGCCTGGCCGTCCAAGGCCCGACCGGCTGCCGCTACCTCGCCGACGACCGGCAGACCGTCTTCGTCGAGGACGGCTGGAACCTCACCGGCGACACGTACGTCCGCGACTCCGACGGCTACTTCCACTACCGCGCCCGCAGCGACGACATGATCGTCTCGTCCGGCTACAACATCGCCGGGCCCGAGGTGGAAGAAGTGCTGCTGCGCCACCCGGATGTGCTGGAATGCGCGGTCGTCGCCGCCCCGGACGACGCGCGCGGCTCGATCGTCGCGGCTTACGTGGTCCTCAACGAGGGCGTCCCCGGCGACGACGCGAAGGTGAAGGAACTCCAGGACTTCGCGAAATCCCTTGCCGCGCCGTACAAATACCCGCGACGGGTGGAGTTCATCCCGGACCTGCCGCGCAATCCGAGCGGGAAGGTGCAGCGATACCTGCTGCGCCGCCGCGCGGCCGAACCGGTGAGCTGACTTCGGAAGCGGTCGTCCTTACTGAACCGGCCCTCAGCCGCCAGCGTCGCCGGTGCCGACCGCCCTCCAAAGCGGACCCATCGACCGGCGAACTGGGTCCGTCAGAGCTTCCAGCCGAGCGTGACCACCGTGCCGTCCGCGCCGGTCCGCACGTCCGCTTGGTCCGCCGTCGCCTGCACAAGCAGCAACCCGCGCCCGCGCACCGACACCGGATCGTCCTCGGCCTCGTCCGGCGGACGCCACTCGCCGTGGTCGGCGATCACGACCTCGACGCTGTCCGGCCGGCACACCGCGTCGAGATCCACCAGCCCCGGTTCCCCCGGATAGGCGTGGTCCGCGACGTTCGCCAGCGCCTCGTACCCGGCGAGCACGATGTCGTGCGCGCGATCGTCCGGGATGCCGGACTCCAGCGCCCAAGCCAGCAACCGGTGCCGCAGCGCCCGCAGCGCCCCCGGTTCGGCCACGATCCCGTGGCAGCTCAGCGCGCGGGTGTCCTCCTGCACGTCCATGGTCAGCCGCCCGCTCCGGCGACCCCGGCCAGCGCCTGGTCGACCGAGGGGAACAGCGAGATCCACTCGTCGAGGCCGGTGGTCGTGAACGGCCGCGAGGTGATCGAAGACGTGCTCACGACCCGCAGCGCGCCCGCGTCGAGCTTGCGATGCGCGCCCGCCAGGACCTGCAGCCCGGACGAGCTGAGAAAATCGACCGCGCGCAGGTCGACCACCAGCACGCCAGGCTCGCGTTCGAGCACCCCGCCCACGAACTCGCCGAGCTCGGGCGCGGTGACCAAATCGATCTCCCCGCCCACGGTCACCACCGCGGCCGGCCCCCGCCACCGGACGGATACCTCGAGGTCTCCCGCGTCCTGCTCGTCTCCCGAAGCCACGATCACCGATCGTGCCCGATCGGAGGACGAATCGCCAGTGGACCACCGGACGGGGGCACTACGTTCCCTCCGCCCGGCCCCGCCCGCACTCCCCCATCGGCGGGCCCGGCGGGGGCCAGTCGCGGGGAATGGCACGTCGGCCCTGGGATGGGCTGGATGCGGCGATGCGGAGCTGGCCGCATGGGGTGGCTCTTCACCCGACCGGCCTCAGCCCGGCAAACTCCTCGCCCAACTGCCCCAGCTCAGCAACGACCCTTCCCCCGACCGGCCTCAGCCCGGCAAACTCCTCGCCCAACTGCCCCAGCTCAGCAACGACCCTTCCCCCGACCGGCCTCAGCCCGGCAAACTCCTCACCCGACTGCCCCCGGCTCGGCAACGGCCCTTCGCCCGGCATGTCCCCCATGGGGTTTTCTCCGCGGTGGGCCGAAGTTCCCGCCCCAGCCGACGGACCCGGCGCGCGTTGCCGACGTCCGTGAGGGCCACCCTCACGGAATCTGATTCCCTCAGGGTGGCCCTCACGGACCTCCACCGAGCGGAGCCGCGCAGCCCGGCTCGCCAGCCGGTGCTCCGCATCGCCCTGGCAAGCGCCGCTACCGCGACCCCGCCGCAAACCACGCGGCAGAGATGGCCCCAACGCCACATTGGGTGCGTTCCACGCACCCAATGTGGCGTTCGGTGCGTCAGACGCACCCAATGCCGCATTGGGGCACCAAAGACAACCGGAGAAGAGCAAGGGGCCTCGGCCGACCAGGTGCCCGCCTCACCGTCGATCACCCGGCGAATATCCGTCGCACGACCCGCCCGCAACCAGGCCAGATCAGCTGCCGAGCGGCACTTCCGTCCTCAGGCGAACGTCCGGATCAGCCGCCGCCCAGTCCCACGCCCAGCAGCGCCCTGCGTCCAAGAGAACCGATCTGGATCAGCCGCCGCCCAGTCGCGCCCTGCGCTCAAGGGAACCGGTCCGGATCAGCGCCCGCCCAGCAGCACTCCCCCCTCTGGCGAACGTCCAGCCCAGTTCCCCGTCCAGCCGCGCCCTGCACTCAAGAGAACCGGTCCAGATCAACCGCCGCCCAGCAACGCCCCCGCCCTCAAGCGAACCGATCCGGATCCGCCGCCGCCCATTCCTCCGCCCAGTCGCGAGGCGGCTCCGCCAGCAACTGCCCAGGCTCCAGCCAGTCGTACCACTCCGCGTAGGACAGCACCGTCCGCGGATCCACCCGGCGGCGCAGCAATCGCGGCGACAGCTCCGCCGGGTCCGAGACCCCCATCGCCGCCATGATGCGCATCGCCGAGGCGACCGTCGCCTCCTGGTATCGCCGCACTCGCTCGGTCTTGTCGCCCACGTCCAGCGCCCGTCCCCGGCGCGGGTCCTGCGTCGCCACCCCGACCGGGCATTTGTTCGTGTGGCATCGCTGCGACTGGATGCATCCCACCGCGAACATCATCGCCCGCGCGGCGTTCGTGTAGTCCGCGCCCTGGATCAGCCGCTTCACCACGTCCGCGCCGGTCGCGACCTTTCCGCTCGCCCCGAGCCGGATGCGGTCCCGCAGGCCGGTGCCGACCAGTGCATTGTGGACAATGTGCAGCCCCTCGGTGAGCGGCGTGCCAAGGTGATCCGCGAACTCCAGCGGGGCGGCCCCGGTACCGCCTTCAGCACCGTCGACCACGATGAAGTCCGGCGTGACCCCTTCGGCCAGCATCGCCTTGCACACCGCCAGCACCTGCACCCGCGAACCGACGCACAGCTTGAACCCGGCCGGTTTCCCACCGGCCAACTCGCGCATCCGGGCGATGAACTGCACCAGTTCACGAGGAGTCGAGAATACCCGGTGATATGGCGGGGAAACGACCGTTTCTCCTATGGGAACCTCGCGCACCCGGGCGATTTCCGCATTCACCTTGGTGCCCGGCAGGACACCGCCCATCCCGGGCTTTGCGCCTTGCGAAAGTTTCAGAGAAACGCATTTCACCGCGTCGTGTGCGGCTTTGTCGGCGAAGGTCGACGGGTCGAAATCTCCGTCCGAGGTTCGGCAGCCGAAGTAGCCAGTGCCGATTTCCCAGATCAGGTCACCGCCGCCCCGCAGGTGATACTCCGACAAGCCGCCTTCGCCGGTGTCATGGGCGAAACCACCGCGGGCGGCACCTTGGTTCAACGCGAGGATCGCGTTGCTGGACAAGGAACCGAAGCTCATCGCGGACACATTCAGCAACGCCATCTCGTACGGCTTCGTACAGTCCGGCCCGCCGACCCGGACTCGCGGCGCGTGATCCGGAACCGGCACCGGCGCGAGAGACGGGACGAGGAATTCGTATCCCTCGGCGTATACGTCGCGCTCGGTGCCGAATGGTTCTTCCGCGGCCGTGCCCTTGGCGCGCTGGTAGACAATGGACCGGACGTCGCGGTCGTAGGGGCGGCCGTCGAAGTTGCGTTCCACAAAGTACTGCTGCAATTCCGGCCGGATGCTTTCGAGCAGGAACCGCAGGTGCCCGAGCACCGGATAGTTCCGCAGCACCGAATGCCGCCGCTGGATCACGTCGTACACCCCGGTCGCCGCGAGCAGCAGCAACGGTCCTGCCAGGAACCACCACCAGGGCGACACCGTCGCGCTGAGCACTGCCGCGCCGGCCGCGAGCACGACCAGTCCCGCGACCAGTCCGAATCGGACCACACTGAGTCTTGCCACGGCGTCGAAACTAAACCCAGTGGCCACGACGTGCAGGTCGGCTAGACCAGCGCGGGCTTTTCGACAGCCGCAACCAGTCGCTTCGAGCGGACCGCGAGGACGATCAGCACCGCCGGGAACAGCAGGTCGCAGACCAGGACGCCGCCGGTGTTGCCCGGCGCGTGGTCGCCGTTGGCGAACCACTGGTACACGTGGCCGATCAGCGCGCCCCACAGGAACATCCCGGCGCCGAGGCCGACGGTGATCCGTTCCCGGGCGGTGGCCGACGACGAGGCGGCGCGGAAGCCCATCACTGCGAGCCCGAGGTTGGCGAACGCGATCTCGAACTGGAACGGCGAGCGGGCGAATCCGATCGTGTCGGCCATCACGCCCGGCATGCCGAGGAAGGCCAAGACCATCCAGAGGCTGCCGCAGCCGAGCGCGGCGACGGCCCACCACCGCTGCCAGGTCTCGAGCCTGGCCTGCGGCGAAGGGCTCTTCCGGGTGCGGATCAGCGCGCCGGCGACCGCGATCAGCGGCCAGATCAGGGGGAACAGGGTCTGCGCGACGTAAGGGATCTCCATGCCGATGAGTCTTGCATAGTTAATATTAACTCGTCAACACTCCTGGTAGGCTCGCTCCCGTGGACGACGGACTTGCCGAAGCGCTTCATCGAGTGGTGTACCTGCTGGGCGAAGCCGCGCGGAAACGCGCGGACGACTCAGCCGGGCTGACCTACAGCCAGCTGCGCCTGCTGGGCACAGTGGACGACATCGAACCCGCGACACAGCATCAGCTCGCGCAGGCGATGTCGGTGTCCGACCCGGCGATCAGCCGCGCGCTGCGCCCGCTGGAATCAGCCGGGCTCGTCCAGGTGCGCCAAGACCCCGACCACGCCCGACGACGGCTGGTCACGCTCACCGACGCGGGCCGCAGAGCCTTCCACGACACCGGGAAACCGCTCCGGGACGAGTTCCGGGAGGCCTTGCTGAAGGCGGGCTTTCCGTACGAGCAGTACCTGCGCGACACCGAGCGGCTCGCCGAACTGCTGTCCTGAAGCATCTCCGGGAACGGCCGCTTTCAGAGATGCCGTGAGGGGAACCCTGAGCGAATCAGATCCCCTCACGCACCTCGACGCCCGTCACCCAAGGGCCACGGCGAAACGCGGCTCAGTAAGCCAGATTGGGCCGCAGCCACCGCTCCACTTCGGACAGTTCCTCGCCGCGCCGGGCCGCGTAGTCTTCCATCTGGTCGCGGCCCAGGCGGCCGACCGTGAAGTACCGCGATTCCGGGTGCGCGAAGATCAGCCCGCTCACCGCGGCGGCCGGGGTCATCGCGTACGACTCGGTCAGCCCGATCCCCAGCTCGTCGGCGCCCAGCAGCTCGAACAGGTCCTTCTTCTCGCTGTGGTCCGGGCTCGCCGGGTAGCCGAGCGCCGGGCGGATGCCGCGGAAGCGTTCCGCGTGCAGGTCCGCCAGGTCCGGCTGCACGTCCGGCTCGAACCAGCGGCGGCGGGCTTCCAGGTGCAGGTACTCGGCGAACGCCTCGGCCAGCCGGTCGGCCAGCGCCTTCACCATGATCGCCCGGTAGTCGTCGTGTTCGGCTTCATAGCGGGCCGCCAGGTCCTCCGCGCCGTGGATCCCGACCGCGAACCCGCCCAGATGGTCGCCGAAACCGGCGGGGGCGATGTAGTCGGCCAGGCACCGGTTCGCGCGGCCATCCGGCTTCTGCGTCTGCTGGCGCAGCATCGGGAACTTCCAGTCCGAGTACTCGCCGTCGAGCAGGATGTCGTCGCCCTCGGAATGCGCGGGCCAGAACGCGTACGCGCCGCGCGCGGTGAACGAGCCGTTCTCGATGATCTCGTCCAGCAGCTGGTTCGCGTCGTCGAACAGCTCGCGCGCGACCGGCTGGTCGAGGATCGCCGGGTACTTGCCCTTGAGTTCCCAGGCCAGGAACAGGAACTGCCAGTCGATCATCTCGCGCAGCTCGGGAATCGACGGCTCGACCACGCGCACCCCGGTGAACTCCGGCGTCGGGATCTCGTCGAACGATACCGTCTCGGCGTTGGCGCGGGCTTGCTGAAGAGTGAGCATCGGCGTCGAGTGCCGGTTTTCGTGCTGGATCCGCAGCCGCTGCTGCTCCGCGCGGTTGGCGGTGTCCAGCGCGTCCGCGCGGTCGGTGTCGAGCAGGTCGGACACCACGCCGACCACTCGCGACGCGTCGAGCACGTGCACCGTCGTGTGGTCGTACGCCGGGGCGATCTTGACCGCGGTGTGCTGCTTCGACGTGGTCGCGCCGCCGATCAGCAGCGGCAGCTTCAGCCCGCGCCGCTGCATTTCCTGCGCGACCGACACCATCTCGTCCAGCGACGGCGTGATCAGCCCGGACAGCCCGACGACGTCGGCGTGCTCGGCGACCGCGGTGTCGAGGATCTGCGCCGCGGGCACCATCACGCCGAGGTCGATCACCTCGTAGTTGTTGCAGCCCAGCACGACGCCGACGATGTTCTTGCCGATGTCGTGCACGTCGCCCTTCACCGTGGCGAGCACGACCTTGCCCTGCCCGCGGGTGGTCTCGAAGCGGCCCTCTGCCTGCAGTTTGGCCTTCTCCGCCTCCATGTACGGCTCGAGATAGGCCACCGACCGCTTCATCACCCGCGCGCTCTTCACGACCTGCGGCAGGAACATCTTCCCGGAGCCGAACAGGTCGCCGACGATCTTCATGCCGTCCATCAGCGGGCCCTCGATGACCTCGAGCGGCCGGTCGAACTCCTGCCGGGCCTCCTCGGTGTCGTCCTCGATGAAGTCCACGATGCCGTGCACCAGCGCGTGCGAAAGCCGTTCCGCCACCGGGTTTTCCCGCCAGGACAGGTCGACCACGCGCTTGGTCCCGCTGCCCTTGACCGTCTCGGCGAACTCCACGAGCCGGTCGGTGGCGTCCTCGCGGCGGTCGAACAGGACGTCCTCGACGAGTTCCAGCAGGTCCTTCGGGATGTCCTCGTACACCGCGAGCTGGCCGGCGTTGACGATGCCCATGTCGAGTCCGGCGCGCACGGCGTGGAACAGGAACGCCGAGTGCATCGCCTCGCGCACGACGTTGTTGCCGCGGAAGGAGAACGACAGGTTCGAGATGCCGCCGGAGGTGTGCGCGCCCGGACAGCGTTCCTTGATCAGCGGCAGCGCCTCGATGAACGCCTTCGCGTAGCCGTTGTGCTCGCTGATGCCGGTGGCGACGGCGAGCACGTTCGGGTCGAAAATGATGTCCTCGCCCGCGAAACCGGCCTCGCGGGTGAGCAGATCGTAGGCGCGGGAACAGATTTCGACCTTGCGCTCGACCGTGTCGGCCTGGCCCTTCTCGTCGAAGGCCATCACCACGACGCCGGCGCCGTAGTCGTGGATGCGCCGCGCCTGCTCCAGGAACGGGCCCTCGCCCTCCTTGAGGCTGATCGAGTTGACCACGCCCTTGCCCTGCACGCAGCGGAGCCCGGCCTCCAGCACGCTCCAGCGCGAGCTGTCGATCATCACCGGGATGCGCGCGACCTCGGGCTCGGTGGCGATGAGGTTGAGGAACGTCGTCATCTCCTGCTCGGATTCGAGCAGGTCGGCGTCGAAGTTGACGTCGAGCAGGTTCGCGCCGCCGCGGACCTGCTCCAGCGCGACGTCGACCGCCGCCTGGTGGTCGCCCGCCTCGATCAGCCTGCGGAACTTCGCCGAGCCGGTGACGTTCGTGCGCTCGCCGATCATCACGAACCCGGTGTCCGCGCCGATCTTGAACGGCTCGAGGCCGGAGAACCGCGTGCTCGACTCGTGCGCGGGCACCGGACGCGGCGGCAGGCCCTTGACGGCCTCGGCGATCTTCGCGATGTGCGCGGGCGAGGTGCCGCAGCAGCCGCCGACGATGTTGACCATCCCGGCCCCGGCGAACTCGCCGAGCATGCCGCCGGTTTCCTCGGGCGTCTGGTCGTAGCCGCCGAACGCGTTGGGCAGGCCCGCGTTCGGGTGGCACGCGGTGTAGGTGTCGGCGAGCTTCGACAGTTCCTCCACGTGCGGGCGCATTTCCGCGGCGCCGAGCGAACAGTTGACGCCGACGACCATCGGGCGCGCGTGCGCGACGGAGGTCCAGAACGCCTCGACGGTCTGGCCGGACAGCGTGCGCCCGGACAGGTCGACGATGGTCACCGAGATCCACAGCGGCAGGTGCGGCGCGACCTCGCGGGCCGCGGTGATCGCGGCCTTGCAGTTGAGGGTGTCGAAGATGGTCTCGATCATCAGCAGGTCGACGCCGCCGTCGGCGAGCGCCTTGATCTGCTCGGCGTAGGAGGCCTTGACCTCTTCGTAGGTGACCGCGCGGAACGCCGGGTCCTCGACGCGCGGCGACAGCGACAGCGTGACGTTGAGCGGGCCGATCGACCCGGCCACGAAGCGGTCGCCGAACTCGTCGGCGGCCTGGCGCGCGAGTTCCGCGGCGCGCAGGTTCATCTCGCGCACCCGGTCCTGGAGGCCGTAGTCGGCCTGGCCGATGCTGGTGGCGGTGAACGTGTTGGTGGTGGTGATGTCCGCGCCCGCGGCGAGGTACTGGCGGTGCACGTCGAGCACGACGTCCGGCCGCGTGAGGTTCAGCAGGTCCGGGTCGCCGGTGACGTCCTTCTCGTGGCCCTCGAGCCAGTCCGCCCGGTAGTCCTCGGGAGCGAGACCGGCCCCCTGCAGCATCGTGCCCCAGGCCCCGTCGAGCACGACGACGCGCTGGTCGAGCAGGTTCCGCAGGTTCTGGGTCATCGCCACCTCCGCATGAGTTCACGGAGGCGCCCTTGGATGGTGGTACCGGCCGAGCGTGGCGGACCACCGGTCCGTTGCAGCGCCTCTCGACCTGGTGGTCAAGACTACCGGATGTGACCAGCCCCCGGGCAGGCGTGTTCACTCCTCGGGATTCGAGCGGTCCTCGAGCGGGCTGCCCCGCCACTTCCAGCCGGTCCGCCGGGGCCGTCCGGGCAGGGCGATCCGCCCGGCGCACCAGCGCAGCGCGTCCCAAGCGTCGGGAATCGGCTCCTGCTCGGGGAAAAGCCGCGCGACGACGCGGGCGCAGGTGCCGCGCGGCGGGTCGATCGCGACGCCGAGGCCTTGTGCGATGTCGTCCCCGTGCAGCAGCAGTTCCACGCAGCCCATCGCGGCGAAACCGGCCGGATCCGAGCGGCCGGTCGGGTGGTAGGCGCGCTCGTCCGGTCGGCTGCTCCGGACCGCGGCGGCGAGCAAACGCCCGCCGGTGAGAGCGAATTCGAGCAGTTCGGCCGGGGACGCGTCGGCGTCGGTTTTGGCGAGGAAGCGCACGTAGCGGTCGGCCGGGCGGCTCGCGACCTGCGCGGCGTAGGACAGAAGCGTGTCCCCGAGGTGCTCCGCGGTGTAGCGGCAATCCCACTCGAGATCGCCTGCCGGACGCGTCCAGTCGCCGTCGGTGACCGGCTCGAGAGCGGCGGACACGCAGGCGAGGGCTTCGTCGAGGTCTTCGGCGCGGACGGTCATCCGGTCAGCGTAGAGAAGCCCAGAACCCGCAGTGGTGATCTTTCGCGAATCCGGTCAGCGGCTGCGCGCCGCCCGGCCGGTACGCGACCGCCTGCCCGGTCGGGCCGCCGCGGACGAACGCCGTCCAGTCGTCCACCATCCGGTCCGCGAGCCGTTGCTGCGCCGGGGTGAATGTCGTTGGCTGCCCGGCGAAATCGAACAGGTAGGGCAGCTCCGCGGTGTGCGTGGCCCCGAGCGGGAACGGCGCGCGCAACGCGGCCGCCGCCGGCGAGGTCGGATCGTTGAACTCGTAGGTCGACACACTGGGCAGCGAACTGGCGAGCCGCGCGGACGGGCAGGCGAACGCCCAGTCGGTCACAGCCGCCGCGTACGCCAGCGATGCGTTGCCGCTGAACGCATCCACCGGGTACTCGCGAGCGACCGCGTCGGCGTGCGGGAAGACGTTGGCAAGCGCTTGCGGGTAGCCGTGCCGCGTGACTTCGCGGCCGGCCGCGGCCTGTTCGGCGAGGAAATACGTGAACTCGTCGTGCGTCGTGCCCAGCATGACCGGCACCGGAGTCGCGGGAACCTTCCCGGGCAGCACCGAACCGCCGGTGACCGGTCCCGGCATCTCGATGCCCGCGATCGAGCCGTACGCCGGAGCGGTCCGGAGTTTCCCGACGGGCAACTCCCGCAGGCACTTCGCGGCGGTCCGGCGGTCGGTGCAGCCGCGCGCGGCGGCGTACTCGATGCTCTTGCTTTCGGCGGCGGGCAACGTCGCCTGCGCCTGGCACGGTCCACTTTGGATGATCGCGGCGCGGAACAGCCCGCGCGAGCCGGGGGCGACGAGGTGGTCGCACACCGACATCCCGCCCGCGGACTCCCCCGCGATGGTCACCTGGTTCGGGTCGCCGCCGAAGGACGCGATGTTGTCGCGCACCCACAGGAGTGCCTGCTGTTGGTCGAGGAAGCCGTAGTTCCCGGGCTCCGCGCCCAGCGACGGGTCGGCGAGGAAGCCGAGCGCGCCGAGCCGGTAGTTGAGCGTGACGACCACCGCGTCGCCGCGCTCGACCAGCCGGGCGGCGCCGTAGCGGTCGCCGCCGCCGCTGAGGAACGCGCCGCCGTGCAGCCACACCAGGACCGGCCGTCCGGTCTCGCCGGCCGGCGGGGTCCAGACGTTCAGGTAGAGGCAGTCTTCGCTGGTCAGGGCTCCGTCGGCGGCCTGCGGACAGCGGGGCCCTGGTTTCGTGGCGTCGCGCTCCCCCGTCCAGGGCTCGACCGGGGCGGGCGGCTGCCAGCGCCGCTCGCCGACAGGTGCGGCCGCGTACGGGATGCCTTGGAAGAGCCGGTGATCGGGAGCGACACTGCCGCGGACAGCGCCGGCTGCGGTGTGCACGAGGTCGCCTGCCCGGGTGATCGCCGCGACCGAAGACGCGCAAGCCGACGCGGCCAGAACGGGGACGACGACCAGCGCCGCGAACCACCGTCGCCGAATCCCCCGAAAAGCCGCCGCCACCGGCCGGACGATACCGGCCGGGCGTCCGGGCCCGGCCGCCGGATCATCCGGCGGAGCGCGAGAACCGCCCCGCCGGGCAGCGTCGAGACCAGACCGAGCACGCCGTAGCCGACCGCGACCGTCACGCCCTGTTCCGCGCCCAGTCCGGCGGCGGCGAACGAAACCGCCGCGGTGCCCTCGCGCGGGCCGAATCCGCCGACGTTCAGCGGCATCCCCATCGCCAGCAACGCGAGCACGAGCAGCGGCAGCAGGACGGTCAACGGCGCGGTCGCCCCGGCCGCGCGGGCGGCGACCACGAACAGCGTCAGATGCCCGGCCGCCGCCAGCAGAGACCAGCCGGTGACGCCGGGCCACGCTTCGAGCACGCCGGTCCGGATGTCGGCCGCCCAGACGTGCCGCAGCCGTTTCCGCATCGCCACCGCGACGACGGCCAGCGCCACGATCACGATCCCCAGGCAGAGCAGCACCTGCCGCGGCAGCAACTCCGGCCGGAAGACCACGACGGCCAGTCCGGCGACCACCACCAGGGTCTGTCCGGCGGCGCGTTCGAGCACGACCGCTCGGACGCCGCGGCCGACGTCGCCCGATCGTCGTCCGTGCTGGACCGCGCGGTGGACGTCGCCGAGCACGCCGGCCGGGAGGACGCCGTTGAGGAATTGCGCGCCGTAGTAGTCGCCGACGGCTTCACGAAACGGCAGGTGCAGGCCGAGCCGAGCCGCGACCAGCCGCCAGCGCGCGGCGCTCGCGAGCGTGGTCACGACGCCGATGACCAGGGCTATCGCGATCGGTCCCGGTCCCAGAGCCCGCAGGCCGCCGGTGAACGCTCCCGTGCCGAGCCGCCACCACAACGCGGCGATGAGCGCGGCTCCGGCCAGCAGTCGCAGCCACCGCATCAATCCACCGCCAAGATTCCGCGCAACCGGACCGCTGCCTCGGCCCACCCCTCCAGTGTGCGCGCTCGTGCGACAGCCGCAGCACGGAGTCGTTTCCGCAGGCCAGGGTCGTCGCGCCAGCTCCGGAGCGCGTCCGCCAGCGCTGTTTCGTCGCCGGGCGGGACGAGCATGCCTGGCAGCTCTCCGTCCGGTGCCCGGCCGAGCGCGTCGGGTACGCCGCCGACGTCCGAGGCGACCACGGGGATTCCGCGTGCGAGCGCCTCCGTGACGACCATGCCGTACGTCTCGGCGTGCGAAGGCAGGACGAGCAGGTCGGCTCGGTCGTAGGCGTTCTCCAGCGCTTCTCCGGCGAGCGGGCCGGTGAAACGGGCGCGAGGGTGGCTCAAGCTGTTGGCGTAGGCCGGGTTTCGGGTGCGCGAGCCGACGAGGTCCACCTTTAGTCCGTCTACTTCGGACAGTGCGTTGAGGAGAATGTCCTGGCCCTTGCGCGGGGTCACCGCGGCGACACAGACCAGCTGGGACACCCCGTCGGTCCCGGTCGCCCGCGGTGCCGGATCGGTCCCCGGCGGTGCGATGTGGACGGTCGCGAGGCCGTGCCGCTGCTCGACGGCGCGGGCGGCGGCGGGGCTGGTGACGATGACCTGGTCCGCCAGGTGGAGCGTCTTCCGTTCGCGGGCGTCGAGGTCGGCCGCGCGCCGCAGGTCCAGGCCGGTTTCGTCGGCCAGCGGCAGGTGCACGAGGACGGCCAGGCCGATCCGGTCCGCGTGCCGGGCGAGGACGTCCGGCACTCCGCACGCGATCAAGCCGTCGAGCAGCACTTTCGCGCCGTCGGGAACCTCGGCGAGGACCTGGTCCAGCTGACGCCGGTCGCCGTCCGGCCAGGTCCCGCCGACCGGCCGCAGCCGCACCCGCAGCTGCTCGGCCATGCGGCGGTCGTAGGTGTTGCCGCCGCTGGGCACGCCGAGGTCTTCGATGTCGCCGGGCACTACGAAACAGGACAGTCGCACGTTGCCTACACGAGCGGTCGGCCGATCCGGTTCAGCCTTCGAAGATGTCCGGGTCGAAGCCCGTCCGGCGGCCCTCGTCGAGCCCGCTGAGGACGTCCAGGTCGCCGTCGCTCAGGGAGAAGTCGAAGATGTCGATGTTCTCCCGCATCCGCTTCGGCGACGACGACTTCGGGAACACGACGTTGCCGAGCTGGATGTGCCAGCGCAGCACGATCTGGGCAGGCGTTTTGCCGTGTTTCTCGGCCAGTTCGGCCAGCAGCGGGTCTTCGAGGACCTCGCCTTGCGCCAGCGGGCTCCACGCCTCGGTCACGATGCCGTGCGCCTCGTGGTACGCGCGCAGTTCCGGTTGCTGCAGCGCGGGATGCAGCTCGATCTGGTTGACCGCGGGCACCGTCGCCGACTCGGCGGCCAGCCGTTCGAGGTGCGGGATCTGGAAATTGGACACCCCGATCGCGCGGGCCTTGCCGGCGCGCTGCAGTTCCTCGAAGCCGTGCCAGGTGACGACGTACCTGTCCTGTTTCGGCAGCGGCCAGTGGATCAGGTAGAGGTCGACGTAGTCCAGCTCGAGCCGCTGCAGGCTGCCCTCCAGCGCGTTGATCGCGTTGTCGTGGCCCTGCGCGTCGTTCGCCAGCTTTGTGGTGACGAAGATTTCCTCGCGCGGTACGCCCGAATCGCGAATGCCCGCGCCGACGCCTTCTTCGTTGCGGTACATCTGCGCGGTGTCGAGGTGCCGGTACCCGGCCTCGAGGGCTTCGCGCACCGCCGCGGCCGTTTCCTCCGGCGGGATCTGGAAGACGCCCAGGCCGAACTGCGGGATCCGGACGCCGTTGTTGAGTTCGAGCTGCGGAACGCGGTTCGTCTCGATCGTCATGTCGGCGACCTACCCGTGCGCGGCGGTCGTGAAACTCGCTGGATCAGGCGGCGACCGCCTCGCGGACGCCCAGGATTTCATCGGCGCCGGTCACCGAAAGACACCGCCGGACGGCGTGCGCCGGTCCGACCACGACAGTGAACTGAGGGTTCCGCTGGTGCGCGTCGAGCAGGGCGCGAACGCCCGCGCAGCTCAGAAACGCGACGCCGGACAGGTCGACGACCACCGGCCCGGCCAACGGCGCGACAGCCGCCTCGAAAACATGCGCGGTAGCCGCGTCGAGGTCCCCGACCGGAGCGAGGTGAATCGCGTCCGCCCGCCTCGTCGCGCGGACGGTCAGTTCCACCGGCGCGGTGACGCCGGGAAGGTGGAGAGTCATGGGTTTGCGCTCCTTTCGCAGAGACCTGCTTGGGGCGCTGACCGCAGTATGGTTCTGGACAACAGCCAACACAGGCGACCGTACGCGTTCTCCCAGTGCGGTCAACCCGGATCACCACGAGGTTCACTCACGCGGCGGCCGAGTCCGCCTGGTCGGGGGGCTGACGCTGACGGCGCGGTGACAGGGTGCGCTGGGGCGGAGTCCTACTGGCGCGGTTGTTGGCAGGATGCCGGTTTCGCGGCGACGGTGCGGGGTCGTTCATCGGCCGTTCATGCGGGGGCACCTGGTCGGGGGATGCCCGGCTCGCGGTTCGCCGTTCGCGGTTAGCCGCTCGCGCCGCGGCTGGCGGTTCTTGGGATGCGGCTCCGCCGGGCTTCAGACTCCGCCTGGCTTCAGATGGTGCTCGCGGCACGAGCCCACCGGACTTCGGTTGATCCTCGCCACGCAAGCCCGCCCGGCTTCACTTGATCCTTGCGACACGAGGTCGCCGGGCCCTGGGTGATCTTCGCGGGGCGACTCGGCCCGGCTTCAGTGATGATTGCGAGGCGAGCCCGCCGGACCCGAGCTGGCCGATGGGCCTATCCACCCTCGGGCCGAATCCTCGACGCGGCAGGCATTAGCGCAGCGACGAAGCCTCGCCGACTCCCGCAGCAGGTCATCTCTCCTGCCCGGGAGCCTTCCGGCCGCTGCCGCCGATGTCCACTATGGACAGTCAGTCGCGCAGGGCGAGCTTCGCGAGTTCCTCGTCGAAGTCGAAGCAACGGTCTTCGGAACCGACCGGGACCTCGTCGTAGGTGCGGTCGAGGAAGTCGGCGAGTTCGTTCGCCGCCGCCTCCAGCACCGCGGAGCCGTCGGGGGCGTTCAGCTCCACCAGCACGCGGCTGTCGTCGGCGGCGGGACGCACCTGGACGTCTCCGTCGCCGGCCGGGGCGAGCAGGCCGTCGGCGAGCAAGTCCCGCCCGAACAGCCAGCGCACGACTCCGCCGCCCGCGTGGTAGCCGACCGACACCGCGAACGGATCCGCCGGGTCGTATTCCAGATCGGCGCGCACCGGCAGCGGGACGGACCCGAACGTGCGCAGCCCGAAGATGATCGTCGCGCGGACGACCTGCGGTTCGGTTTCCACGACGGCGCCTCCTTCGTTACCCGGTCGCGAACCTGTCCGGACCGAAGTGAATGTTTCTCAATAAGTAACGCGCCGTAAGAGCCTAAGCTGCCCGACGGGGGAGATTTCACCCCAACGGTGGAGATCTACGTCTCAGTCGGCTACGCAAGGGCAGCATTGACAGCAGGATCGGGCAACGCACCCGCCGCCGCCCCCGCCGGACCGGGGCTGCTTCGACCTGCGGAAACGGACCGCCACGATCGTGGAACCGGACGGTCCGGAGCCGCACGGAAAGATCGTCGCCCGCCTCCCGGAAATATCGGCGACCACCGGGACGAATCGATTCAACGATGAGCGGCGGCTCGGTTGCTGCTCAGCGGCGGTGGCGGCGGCAGAGTCCGGTCTCGGCGCCGGACCGGAAAGCGAATCCGCAGTGGAAGCGGCCGGGCAGGGGCAGGTCGGCAGCGACGCGAGCGAGCAGCAGTTCGTCTGGCGTGAAGCTTCGAGAAGGTCAGTGCGTCCGCTTGAGAAAGGCCTCGACGGCGTCCACGACCTCGCCAGGCGCTTCTTCCGGAACGTAGTGGCCGCCGGGGACGGCATGACCGGTGACCGCGGCGGGAGCGGCGTGATGGTCCTGCCAGACGCGTACCACGTCACGCCCGCCGAGGCCGCCCTCAGCGCCCCACAGGAGCAGCAGCGGGGCCCGCACCCGCAGCCCGCCGGCGTGATCCGCCTCGTCGCGTTCGAGGTCGGCCGTGAAGCCGGTCCGGTAGTCCTCGAAGGACGCCCGCAGCCGCGCCGGGTCGCTGAACGCCTCGACGTAGTGCTGGAAGGTTTCCTGGTCGACGGTGCCGGATTCGCGCACCCTGGCGAAGAAATGACCGAGATACGCCTCGACGTTCCCGTCGACCAGCTTCGCCGCCAGCTCGGTGTTCCGATGGAAGAACCAGTGCCACATCGCGCTCGCCGAATCGCGGTCGAACGAGTTCATGACCACCCGCGTGGGGAGAATGTCCAGCAGCGCCAGCGCTTTGACCTCCGCCGGGCGATCGAGCGCCCAGCGATGCGCGACGCGCGCGCCGCGGTCGTGCCCGACCACCGACGCCGACTCGAACCCCAGGTGATGGATCAGGCCGCTCAGGTCCGCGGCGGCGGCCCGTTTGCTGTAGTCCCCGGACCGGGCGAGGCCCGAAGCGCCGTAACCGCGCAGATCCGGGGCGACGACGGTGCGTCCCTGGCTGAGCGGCTCGATCACGTGCCGCCAGCACGCGTTCGTCTGCGGCCACCCGTGCACCAGGACGACCAGCTCCGGCCCGTCGCCTTCGACGCGGTAAGCCAGTTCCACGTCGTCGAGGCGCACCGATTCGAGCGTGTCCCGCGGCATAGTTCTCCTTGCGGTCGTTGAGTTTTCTCGCGTCCACAGTGGACGCGACGGTCAGGAGGCGCCCAGCGCCGGATGGCGGGCGAGCAGGTCGTCCAGCCGGGAGCCGACCTCCGCGCAGTTCTGCCGCACCACGGCGAGGAACGCCGCGAGAACCGGCGAGGAATCGGCGGCCCGGAAGGACATCTGCAAATCCGGCAGCCGGAAGCGGGGCTCGACGTCGCAGAACCGGATGTCGTCGCGAGCGATCAGGCGCATCCGGTTCGGGCCGAGCCCGACCCCCGCGCCGCAGGCGGCGAGCCCGGCGATCGTGTGGACGTCGCGCGCCAGCGCGGCCCCGTCGAGGGCGGCGGGATCGTGCTCGAACAACGGTCGCAGGTAAGAGCCGGCGGCGTCCGCGCTGACCACGAGCGGCTCGCGCGCCAGCTGCCCGGCCTCGACGGACCGCTGCCCGGCGAAGGGGTGCGCCGACGAGACCACGGCGACCAGATGATCCGCGCCGATGGGCACCGTCACCAGGTCCTCCGCCCCGGCTCCGCGAGGGCCGCCGCGCCCCACCGCGACATCCAGTTCGCCGGCGAGCAGGGCCGCGGACGCGGTCGGCGTGTCCAGTTCCTGGAGGACCATCCGGACATCCGGACGGGCCCGCCGGAACCGGCCGAGCACGCCCGGCAGCGGGTCGAGCAGCGCGGACCCGATGAACCCGAGCCGCAACCGCCCGGTCTCCCCGCGCGCGGCCCGGCCCGCCTCGACCCGCGCGAGTCTCATCTCGGCGAGCGCGCTGTCCGCCCTGGCAAGGAAGGCATTGCCCGCGGCGGTGGGGAAAACGCCGCGCGGGGTGCGGTCGAACAGCCGCTCGCCGACCTCGCGTTCGAGCGCGGCGATCTGGGTCGACAGCGGCGGCTGGGCGATGCCCAGCGACGCCGCGGCGCGGCCGAAATGCTGGTGCTCGGCGAGCGCCAGAGCGTAGCGAAGATGACGGGCTTCCACGCGGCCACGATACGCGGAAAGTATGACGAAGGCTCCTGTCAGATATGAACGTGGATAACGGGGCAGAGCTGCGGTGACCTGGTGCGGTCCGTGATCAACCCTTGCGAAGGGCCCTGGAATGACCCGTCCGTCCTCGTCCGAGACCGTCCTGCTGCTCGTGCACGGCGCCTGGCACGCCGCCCTGCACTGGAGCTCGACCCAGCGCGCGCTCAGCCGCCACGGCCTTGCCAGCATCGCCGTCGACCTGCCCGGCAGCGGGCTCGGCGCGCCCGTCCCCAGCGGGTACTTCCGGCCCGGCCAGCCGGGGCTCGCGGCCGAGAAGTCGGCGCTGAGCGACCTCACCTTGCAGGACAGCACCGACGTCGTGCTCGAAGCGCTGGTCAGCGCCCGCACCCGCTACCGGAATGTGCTGCTGGTCGCGCACAGCGCCGCGGGTTCCGTAGTGTCGGCCGCCGCGGAGCAGGCACCCGAACTGGTCGACCGCCTCGTGTACCTGTCCGCGTTCGTGCCCGCGGGCCGGCCGCGGTTCTCCGACTACATCGAAGCCGAGGAGAACGCCGGCGCCGTCCAGATTCCGCCGGTCGGCGACCCGGCCGAACTGGGCGCGATCCGGATCAATCCGCTTTCTCCCGACCCGGCGGTCACTGACGTCATCCGGCGCGCGTTCCTAAACGACCTGCCCGCGGACGCCCCGGACTCGTGGCGGCAGTTCCTGCACCCGGATCACCCGCTATCGCACTACGGCACACCAGTTCCGCTCTCGGCGGAGCGCTGGGGACGGCTCCCGCGCTCCTACCTCCGGTTGACCGGCGACCTCGCGCTGCCGCCGGTGACCCAGGATCTGATGATCGCCGAGGCCGACCAGGTGACGCCGGACAATCCGTTCCAGGTGCATTCCCTGCCGGGCGGCCATTCGCCGTTCGTGATCCGGCCGGAGGAGCTGGCGACGCTGTTCGCCGCCATCGCGCTGCAGCGGTCCGCCCGATGACCACGACGCGGTCCCCCTCCCGGCGGCTTCTCCTGCCGATCATCCTGTCCGGCACTTTCGTGCAGCTGTTCAGCGTCACGGTCATGCAGGTGGGCGTGGTCGACGTCCAGCGAGATCTGGGCGCCGGGGCAGGCGAGAGCCAACTGGTTCTCGCCGCCTACACCCTCGCCTACGCCTGCTCGCTGATCGTTTCCGCGCGGCTGGGCGACAACTACGGCTACCGGAGGACGTTCGTCGCCGGGATGGCGCTGTTCACTCTCGCCTCGGTCGGTGCGGCCGCCGCGCCCGAAGCGTGGGTGCTGATCGCCGGGCGTCTGCTGCAGGGTTTCGGCAGCGGGCTGATGGCGCCGCAGATTCTGTCGATCATCCAGTCCGCGGTGGCCCCGGGCCGTCGTGCCACCGCGTTGAGCGCGTTCGGCGCGACCATGGCGGCCGCTTCGCTCGCGGGCCCGGTGCTCGGCGGCGTGCTCATCCAGCTCGACCCGCTCGGACTCGGCTGGCGGGCGGCGATGCTGCTGACCGTTCCCGTCGGCATCGCCGCCCTCGCGCTCTCCCCCGCGCTGCCGCCGGACCACGGCGAACGCGCGGCGGCACGCGTCGACCGGACCGGGGCGGCGCTGAGCCTGTTCGGCTTGGCCCTGCTGGTCTTTCCCCTGACAATGGGGCGGGACGCCGGCTGGCCGTGGTGGACGTGGCTGAGCCTGGCGCTGGCTGCGGCTCTGCTGGCCGGTTTCGCGATTTCCCAGCGCAGGGCGGCGGAACCGCTCGTCCATCCGTCCGCGTGGGCGGAACCGGCGACGCGATGGGGGCTGGGCATCGTCCTGGTCTTCAACGCCGGAGTGCCGTCCTTCACGCTGTTGCTGTCGATGCATCTGCAGGGCGCGCAGGGCTGGAGTCCGCTTCAGACCGGGTTCGGCATCACCCCGTACGCCATCGGGGCACTGGCCGGGAGCGGGATCGCGAAGAGGCTGGGCCGGCGCTTCGGCCCGTGGGCTCTGGCGTCGTCCGCCCTGGCCATGGGATCGGTGTCGCTGGTCGTCCCGGCGACCATCGGCGACCCGGCCCTGCGGTGGCTGTACTGGCTCGCGCTGTGCCTCGGCGGCATCGGGTTCGGCGTGTTCACCGCTTCGGCGTTCACCCAGATCATCGCCAGAGTCCGCCCCGAAGCCGCGACCTCGGTCTCGGGTCTTCTCCCGACGGCACAGCAATTGGGCGGAACCCTCGGCGTCACGTTCGCGGGCATCGCCTACGCGACGTCCGCCGGGAACCCCGGCCGGGCGTTGTGGCACGCGATGACCTACGAGGCCGCGGTGTTCGCATTGGCCGCCGCCTTCGCTTTCGGGCTGGCCGGCCGCGCGGCTCGAAAAGCACCGGCCCGGACCGGCTCGGCGATCTGCTGAACTCACGGCTGCGCGCTGTAGGTGGGATCGGCCCGGTATTTCCGTGCGGTTTCCCGCAGGCAGTGCAGGAGCAGGTCGCCGTATTTCGGGTCCGTGCCGGCCCAGGCGGCCCAGGTGCGCATCCAGTGTTCGGGCCGATGTTCGCTGAGCGGGACCCAGGTCCAGCCGGGGAACCATTTGCGCGCCGAGGCATTGCCGATGAGGACCGCGTCCACGCGGGAACTCGTGGCGATCAGTTCGCTGTGTTCGGAGAAGGCGCGAAACAGCCAGTCGACTTCGGTCCGGGTGGTCGAGGCGGCGGTGCGGAGACTGATTTCCTCGCCCTTGGAGGAATGCGCCATGACACGCAGCCCGGCGAGGTCCGTGACGTCGATTTCGGTTCGGCCGGCCGGGAGCGCGTCTTCGCGGAAGACGCAGCCGAGTCGTTGCCGGAACAGCAATTCCGCGTGGAGTTCGGGCGGTTCGGTGTGCATCAAGCTCAGATCGAGCAGACCGTTGTTGAGCATCCGCCGCTGTTCCTCGCTGGTGGCCTCGACGATGGCGAACCGGACCTCCGGCGCCTCGGCGGCAACCGACGCCAGGTAATCCTCGATCCAGCCGTGCGGAACTCCCGAGGGCACTCCGAGATGCACGAGGCGCCCGCCGGCCGAGGCGGTCTGGAGGACTTCCGGGACCCGGTCGACGAGTTCGAAGATCGACAGCAGGTGCGCGCGCAGGCCTTCCCCCGCGACGGTCAGCGTGGTGCCAGCCGGCGTGCGCCGCAGCAACTGGTGCCCGAGGTTCTTCTCCAGCTGGGCGATCTGCCTGCTCAGCGTGGGCTGAGTGAGGTGCAGTGCGGCCGCGGCGCGCGAGATCGAGCCGTATTCGGCCACCGCGCGGAAGTAGTCGAGCTGACGCAACTCAAGCATGGGGACATGCTATGCCTCCGGAGCATGAGGATGGCCAATAACAGGTATTTGCTAAATAACCGGCGGCCGCTGACGATCTGAGGACCGAAGACACTCCCCGGAGGACCCCATGAGCGCAAAGATCGTCGAGCTGGCTTTCGAGCGGTTTTCCGGTGGCGCCGCGCCGTTCTCCTTCGTGCTCGTGCACGGCTGGGCCCGGTCCCGTGCGGACTGGGCTCCGATCCTCGACGGTCTCCGTGCCCTCGCTCCGGTCGTGGCCGTCGACCTGCGCGGGCACGGCGAGTCCCAGCCGGGCGAGGGCATGCGGCTCCCGGATGTCGCGGCCGACGTCCGGGCCGTGCTCGATCGGCTCGGGCTCGCTCGCGTCGTGCTGGTCGGGCACTCCGCGGGCAGCGAGGCGGCCGCCTTCCTCGCCCGGCGGGAGCCGGAACTCGTCGCCGGTCTGGTGGTCGTCGATCCGGCGTTCGGGCTTCCCGACGAGGACCGCGCCCGGATCGAGGCGCTGGCCGCGCGGCTCCGGCGGGAGGATCCCGTCGCCGTCGCGGCCGAGCACTTCCTGAAGTCCGGGCCCAGCCCGTTGCCGGGCACCGGCGGGGCGGTCTCGGCCACGCCGGAAGCGATCCGCGATCTGTTCGCCGACTTCGCCTTCGCGCCGGAGGCCCTGCATTTCCAGACCGAGACCGCCAGGTTCTTCGCCGGGTTCCCCGTTCCGGTCCTGGCGTTCTACCGGAACGAAGAACGTGCCGCTCTCGCCCGGGAAATCCTTCCTGCCGCCCGGATCCAGGTGCTTCCCGGGGGCCATTGGACCCACCACGAACATCCCGGCGAGGTCGTGACCGCCATCGCGGACTGGATCCGCTGACCGAGTTCTTTTTCTTGCGTTGAAAGGAAAGAAGAGAATGACCGAGCCGCAACGCGTCGCCATCGTCACCGGCGGGGCCGGAAAACTGGGGAGCGCCATCGCCGCGCGGCTCCTCGAGGACGGCGTCGCCGTCGTGGTGGCGGACGTGAACAAGGAAGCGGCAGCCGCGACCGTCGCGGGGTTCCGCGAGCGGTTCGCCGCTCCCGCCGTCGACATCGCCGCCGACCTCGGGTCCGTCGAGGCGATCGAGTCGCTGGTGGACGAGACGGGCGCCCGGTTCGGCCGGATCGACGTCGTCGTCAACAACGCCGCGGTGAACCGCCGTTCGACCCTGTCCGAACTCGCCCCCGACGACTGGGACCTGATGAGCGGCGTGAACCTGCGCGCGCCGGCGATCCTGGTGAGCCGCGCGCTCGGTTTCTTCAAAGCGCAAAACGGCGGCGCGATCGTCAACATCGCCTCGCGGAACTGGGTTTCCGGCGGCCCGGTGGCCTACACGACGATGAAGGCCGGCCTCGTCGGCATGACCCGCTCGTTCGCCACCGAACTGGCGAAGTACCGCATCACCGCCAACGCCGTGGCGCCCAGCTTCATCGAATCGGACTTCACCGGCTACGACCGCGACGAGGAGCAAATGCGGCGTCTGATGGAGCAGTACCAGGCGATCACCCCGCTCCCGCGCATGGCCGAACCCCGCGATGTCGCGAACGCCGTCGCGTTCCTCGCCTCGCCCGCCGCGTCCTTCATCACCGGCGAAGTCCTGCACGTCTGCGGCGGCGCCCAGCTCGCCCCGCTCCCCCGGACGCCGCTCGCCGTCGAGCGCTCTTCGCGGCGATGAAGTTCAGCGTCGCGACGATCTCGTTGCCCACCCTGGACATCGGCGAATCGATCGCCGAAATCGCCGCGGCCGGGTTCGGCGGTGTCGAATGGCGCGTCGAGCCGCGTCCCGGCAGCATCCCGGATGCCCAGCCCGCGCACCCGTTCCTCGTGGACCACCGGTCCACCCTCCCGCTCGACGTCGCGGCGGCGGAGAGCGTGGCGGCGGAAACTCGCGCGGCGGGGCTCGAAGTGGTCGGACTGGCGCCCTACGTCGAAGTCGGCGACACCGCCACGCTCCGGCTGGCCTGCGACATGGCCATTGCCGCCGGCACCGGACAGATCCGGTTGCAGGCACCGAGAATCTCTCGCACGAACAAACCGTATTCCGTCCTCTACGGAGAAACAGTCGCGTTCTTCGCCGACATCGAGGCCACGGCGAAGGAAACCGGCGTCCGGGCGTTGCTCGAGATCCACCACAACACCATCTGCTCCAGCGCGTCTTTGGCGCACCGGGTGGTCGCGCGGTTCGACCCGGCGCACGTCGGCGTCATCTACGACGTCGGGAATTTCGTCTTCGAAGGCTACGAGGCGCACGAAATCGCGCTCGACCTGCTCGGCGATTACCTCGGGCACGTGCATCTGAAGAACGCCGCGCACTTCCGGTCGCCGGGCGGGGCATGGCGGCCGGGGTGGACGCCGCTCGAAGACGGCGAGGTCGACGTCCCGCACGTCCTGGGACTCCTTCACGAGCACGGCTACCGCGGCTGGGTGTCCGTGGAGGACATGAGCCTCGACCGCACCCCACGCGCCGCCTTGCGCCACAACGCGGCACAGCTCCGCGAATGGGGCTTGCTGCACTGACACCTCACCATCCAGGACAAGGAGGTCCTCGCATGGACACCGCGGAGCCGTCCGCAGGCACAGCCCTGCCCGAGCACCCGGCCGTTTCCCGCTACCGCTGGGTGATCTTGGCCAGCTGCTGGCTGGCTTTCACCCTCATCTACATCAACCGCACCGCGTGGTCGGTGGTCGCCGTCGACGCTTCGCATTCCCTCGGACTTTCCGTGGCCCAGCTCGGGATCTTCGCCACGGCGCTGTCCATCGGCTACGTCGTCACCAACATCCCCGGCGGCATCGTCGCCGACCTGATCGGCGGCCGGATGGCAGCCGGGATCTCCTTGGTGACCGCGGGAATGCTGACCTTCGCGTTCGGCAGCGTCAAGAACGTCGGCGTGGGAATCGCGATCCAGATCCTCATCGGGCTGGTCAGCGGCGCCGACGTCGCGTCCTTCACCAAGCTGATCAGCCGCTGGTTCCCGCCCCGCGAGCGCGGCACCGCGTTCGGCCTGTACATCACGTCGACCGCGCTGGGCGGGGTGATCGCGAACGCCTCCATCCCGGAGTTGCTGACGGCCCTGCACTGGAACGGCGTCTACTACCTCCTCGGCACGCTGACCGTCGCCGTCGGCGCGGCGTGCTGGGCCCTCCTGCGCAACAATCCGCCGTCCCCGGTCGAACCCGCCGGCGAACCCCCGGCCCCGGGCGGCGGCAGGCTCGGTCTGCGCGCGATGTTCGCCAATCGCAACCTGGTGTCGCTCGCGGCGGCCGGCCTCGGCATGCAATGGGCGACCCTCGGGTTCCTGGCCTGGGGCAATTCGCTGATGGTCAAGGCGCTCGGCCTGTCCGCCGGGAAGGCGGCGCTGGTGATGGTCGTCGTCAGCACCACGGCCATCGGGGTCAAACCGCTGGTCGGCTTCCTGTCCGACCGCGTCCGCGGCACCCGCAAGACGCATCTGATGGTGCTCAGCGGGTACTTCGCGCTCATCCTGGCGGTGTTCGGGCTGGTCCGGAGCTACTCGATGCTGCTCGTGCTCGCTCCGTTCCTCGGGCTCGGCGTCTACGGCTATACGGTGCTCACGAACTCGACCGTGCCCCAGTACGCGGATCCGCGGTTCGTCGGCGGGTCGTTCGGTTTCGCCAACACCGCCTGGCAGCTCGGCGGCGTCTTCGCGCCGGTCGCGGTGGGCGCGGTGTTCGGCGCCACCGGTTCGCTGTTCCTCGCCCTCGCGGTTCTGGCGGCCGGCCCGTTGCTGGGGGTATTCCTGCTCCTGCCGATCCGCGAACAAGCCAAGACAGCGGTCTCCGCCGAAGGGAACTCTCTTGTCCACAACAGACACTGACCGGCTCGAAATCCGCGCGCTGGTGGAAAACTGGGCCCTGTGGCGAGACGCTGGGGACTGGGAACGGTTCGCCACGGTGTGGCATCCCCGCACGGGCTGGATGAGCGCGACCTGGTTCCAAGGCCCGGCGTCCGAGTTCATCGCCGCCAGCCGCACGGGATTCGAGAACGGGGTGAGCATCCTGCACTTCCTGGGCGGGCACACCGCCGACATCGCCGGAGATCGCGCGGTCGCCCAGACGAAGATGACCATCAACCAGCGCGCGGACGTCGACGGCGTGCCCGTGGACGTGGTGTGCACCGGCCGGTTCTACGACTTCCTCGCGGTGCACGAGCGGCAGTGGAAGATCGTGCGCCGCCAGCCGATTTACGAGAAGGACCGGCTCGATGCCGTCGACCCGGCGGCTTCGCTGTCCCTCGATCCGGCTGTGCTCGGCCGCTTTCCGATCGGCTACCGGCACCTCGGCTATGTCCAGACGAAGGCCGGGTTCACCGTGCGGGAAGGCCTCCCCGGCCTGACCGGCGCCGCCGTCGAGACGCTGTACCGGGAAGGGGACGAGTGGCTGGCGGGCTCGAGCACCCCTGGGACGCCGCTCCGCTGAAGTCATGCGGAGCACCGGCCGACGAGCCGCGCTGGGCGGTTTCTCTCCGGCTGAAGGTCCGTGAAGGGCTCCTTGAAGGAATCTGATTCCCTCAAGGAGCCCTTCACGGACCTCGCCACTACGTACCGTGCGTCAAGCTGTCGCTGGACGAGGGGCGCGATTCGGTAAGAAGGCCGCACGCCACAGCTACTGAGAAACCTCAATGTGGCACCGGGTGCGCGGGATGCAGCGCGCTGCCGGGAACCTCAGAGGCCCGTCGAGCAGAGGGTCACCGGCTCCACTCCTCCACCCGCACCCCCATCAACCGAGCCGCCGCGCGCAGTTCTCTCCGCCGATCCCCCGGCACCGCATGCACGTGATTCGCCCCGAAGCGCGACAAAAACGTCTCCGAAGCCACATCCAGACGCGCGAACGCGTGCGGCCACTCCGGCGTCGAGCGCGACACCAGCTCCTCCGTCGTCCGCGCGTCGTAGTTCTCGAACTCCCCCAGCACCAATTGCATCCGATACTCCCCGTCCAACCGGCTCAACCGCGCCAAGGTCATCCGGCCGGGGGCGGCGATGTGCTGCACCGAAGCCCCGCCCGCGGGGAAGAAGAACACCTCCGGATAAAGGTGCACCCGCGCCAGGTTCTCCGCCGGGTCCTCGCTCCGCGCGGCGAACCACGTCGCGTGCTGGCCGGAGTTGCACAGGTCCCACACGTCGCGGTCCGGGTGGTAATGCCGGACATCAGCAAACAGCACCGGCGTCCCGGTGATCCGATGCATCAGCTGCATGGTCAGCGCACCGTCCATGTCCGCTTCGGTGGCGGTGACGTGCACGGCTTTGGGGCCGTTCCAGTCGTACGGATCGTTGAGCAGCGCCTCGGCGACATCGGCGGTCGCGAAGTGCTCGGTCAGCTCCGGTTGTGCTTTGATCCCAGAAAAATCCAGGTGGCGTTCGGCAGCGACATCGCGCACGGCAAGGTAAAGACGCAGTTGGCGTTCCAGCAACTCCGGGGTGAGCCGATCTCCATCGTAGTGCACGGTGGCATGCTCTTCCAGCCATTTCCGACCGTCCGCAGCCGCGGAAGAGGGGCCGGATTCGGCGCGGCGGACCAGTTCGTATTGGTCGATTTCCTCGACGTCCACGCCGAATTGGCGCATCCACTGATCGGTATTGGCCACCGCGGTGTTCATGCCCATCGGCCGTCCGCCGAAGCGGCCGAAGGTCGAACCGCGCAACGAACCGACGGCAGCGGCGGCGCTCGCGTGCGCGCCGACTTCGGCGATCAGTTCCGGGTCGGACGGCGAGCCCCACAAACGGGTGTGCGTGCGGCCGATCTGGTCGAGCGCGCCCCCTGCGGCGAGCATTCCGACCAACCCGGGCTCGGTCGGGTCGGTGCTCGCGACGAGCAGCAGCGGGCCCGGGGTCGCGTCCGCGGCCAGCATGGTGAAGTGCGGAAACGCCCACACCGCGTAGTACAGCACCGTCACGTCCACCGAACTCGCGGCGACCGAGCGCGCGGCCGCGGTCGCGGTGGTGTTCGTGGCTACCAGCCCTCCGGTGACGACGTCGTGGCCCGCCGCGGTCAAGGCGGCGGTGAACTCGTCCACTTTGGACCGGATGAAGCCGGTGTTCCGCCGGTGCACGTGGTCGCGCCCGTCGGAGACGGCGAGGACACCGATTCGCGCCATAGGTCAGCTCCGGTTCAGTTCGGCGTACACCTGGGCGGCGTTGTCGCGCGTCACCAGGCGGGTGGGCAGGGTCTGCGTCTTGGGCACGGTCTGGCAGTCGACGAGCAGTTTCTTCGCTGCCGCAACGGCTTCCTTGCCGCCGGTCGGGTAGATGAACGTGGCCGACAACCGTCCGGCCTCCACCGCTTTGATGCCGCCTTCGGGCACCGGCAGGCCGTCGATGCCGACGATCGGCAGGTCCGCGCGGCCCGCGTTCTGCGCGGCGATGCGCGCGCCCTCGGCCATCGGGTCGTTCTCGGAGAACATCGCTTGCGCGTCCGGATGCGCTTTCAGCAACGCGTCCGCCTGCTGTTGTCCCTTGTCCCGCAACCAATCCGCGTCCGCGCTGCCCACGACGGTGATATTGCGGTCCGTAATGCCCTGGTTGAATCCATCGCTGCGTTCCTTGGCAGGCGTCGATCCAGCGAGACCCTTCAGCTCGACGACTTTCCCGCCCTGCGGCAGCAATTTCTCGGCGAAGAACTTGCCCGCCTGACGGCCGATGTCCACATTGTCCGCACCGATGAACGACGTGTACCCGTCGCCGTCCACCTTCCGGTCCAGCACGAGCACCGGGATCCCCTGGTCGTAAGCCTTCTTCACGACTCCGGTCAGCGGCGTCGCCTCGTTCGGGCTGATGATCAGCAGGTCGATGCCCTGGGTCAGGAACGTATTGACCTGCTCGACCTGTTTCGCGTTGTCCTGCGCGGCATCCGCGTAACTGACGCTGAATTGCGGCACGCCCGCCGCAGCCTTGCGGATGTCGTCGTCCATCCGGACGCGATACGGTTCGGCGAGATTCGCCTGGCTCATCCCGATTTTGTATTTCCCGCTCGGGCCGTGGCATTGTTTCGCGGCCGGCGCGGCGCCGGACGACGCGCCCGGCGCGTTCTCGTGCGTGGTGCCGCAGGCGGCGACGAGGGCCAGCCCCGCCAGGACCGCCCCGCCGCGGATGATGCCGGACATCTGCTCCCCTTTTCCCGGACGCCTATGCCGTGGCCGGGCGCAGCCGCTGCAGGCCCGCGGCCAGCACGATCACCACGCCGACCACGATCAGCTGGACGTTCGAATCGATGTCGTTGAGCTGGAGGATGTTGTCGAGCACGCCGACCAGCAGGGCGCCCGCGACGGTGCCGGACACCGACCCGCGCCCGCCGGACAGGCTGGTCCCGCCGATCACGACGGCGGCGATCGCGTTGAGCTCGTACCCGGTGCCGTCGTTGGGCCCGCCGAAGTTGTACTGTCCCGCGTGGACGATCCCGGCCAGCGCGGCGAGCAGCCCGCACAGGCCGAAGACCAGCACTTTCACCCGGATCACCGGCACCCCGGACAGCACCGCGGCCTTCTCGTTTCCGCCGATCGCGTACACGTGCCGCGAGAACGCGCTCGCCCGCAGCACCAGCACCGCGAGCGCCGCGACGACCACGAAGAACAGCGCCGGGATCGGCACCACGCCGCCGAACGTCCGCTCGCCCAGCAGCGAGAACGGCACCGGAGCCTGGCCGGGACCCGTGCCGTAGGTGATCGAAACGCCCTCGCCGCCGGACCACATCCGGGCGATCCCGCGGGCGATCTGCATCCCGGCGAGCGTCACGATGAACGACTGGATCCGGAACCGCGCGCTCGCGATCCCTTGCAGCAGCCCGAAACCGAAGCCGAGCGCGAGGATCAGCAGCACGCCCGGCACGAGTCCCCAGCCGCCGCTGGTGAGCAGCAGCGCGACGCCGACGCTGGCCAGCCCCATCACCGAGCCCACCGACAGGTCGATGCCGCCGACCAGGATCACCAGCGTCATGCCGACCGCGATGATGCCGATCTCGGAAATCGCGCGGACGACGTTGAACAGGTTGCCGCTGCCGAGAAACACCAGCTCCCCGTCGCGGTGCGGGGAAAAGACGATCGCGGCCGCGAAGACCAGCACGAGCCCGAAGACGCTCTGGAACCGGAACACCGCGGCCAGCACGGAACGCCCGTTCACCGGACGTCTCCCATCGACGCGGCGAGCAGTTCCGCCTCGCCGGCCTGAGCCGTGTCGAGCTCGTGCACGCTGCGTCCGCCGCGCAGCACCACCACGCGGTCGCACACGCCGACCAGCTCGGCCGGTTCCGAGGACGCCAGCAGCACCCCGACGCCGCTCCGCGCGGCCTCGCCGAGCAGCCGGTAGATCTCCGCCTTCGCCCCGACGTCCACCCCGCGCGTCGGCTCGTCGAGCAACAGCAGCGCCGGTTCGGTCAGCAAAGCCCGTCCCAGCACCACTTTCTGCTGATTCCCGCCGGACAGCGAACCCACCGGATCGGCGAGCGACCCCAGTTTCACCCCGAGCCTCCCCGCTTCCTCCCCGGCCACCGTCCGCTCGCGCCTGCCGGGAACGATCCCGAACCGCGCCAGCCGGTCCACAATGGACAGAACGGTGTTCGCCACGACGGAATGCTCCAGCGCCAGCCCCGCGATCCGCCGGTCCTCGGGCACGAACGCGATCCCCGACCGCAGCGACCCGCGCGGCGAGCGCGGCCGGAACTCCTTGCCGCGCAGGAAAATCCGCCCGCTCAACAATTTTCCCCCGGCAGCGCCGTACAGCGCCTCCAGCAACTCGGTCCGTCCCGCGCCGAGCAATCCGGCGACGCCGACGATCTCTCCGGCCCGCACGGTGAGACTGATCCCGTCCGGCTCCCGCCGCCCGGCGCGCGGCCGCATCACAAGATCCTCGACGCGAAGCACCTCGTCCTGACTCGGCGAGGGCACGCTGTCCGCGCGGAACATGAGGTGCACCGGACGGCCCACCATCGCCTCCGCGGCCCGCTCGGCAGTCAGCTCGGCCGCGCTGAACTCCGCGACGACCTCGCCGTTGCGCAGCACCGTCGCCCGGTCCGCGACCCGCCCGATCTCGTCCATCCGGTGCGACACGTAAACGATCGCCGCCCCGTCCGCGCGCAGTTGGTCGATGACCGTGAACAGCCGCTCGACCTCGCGCGGCGACAGCGCCGACGTCGGTTCGTCCATCAGCAGGATCCGCGCGTCCAGCGACAGCGCTTTCGCGATGGTGACGAGCTGCTGTTCGCCAGTGCGCAGCCGTTCGACCGGCGTGCGCGGATCGAGGTCGACGCCGGAGCGCTCCAGCACCTCGCGGGTGGCCGCGACCATCCGCCGCCGGTCGACCGTGCCGCCGCGGGTGTGCGGTTCGCGGCCGAGAAAGACGTTCTCCGCCACGGAAAGCGCGGGGACGAGGTCCAGTTCCTGATGGATCATCGCGACCCCGGCGCGGCGCGCGTCGGCCGGGCGGGCGAACCGGACCGCCTCCCCCGCGATCCGGATCGCCCCCTCCCCGGCGGCGATCTCCCCCGACAAGATCTTCAGCAGCGTGGACTTGCCTGCCCCGTTCTCGCCGAGCAGCGCGTGCACCTCCCCCTTCGCCGCGGTGAAGTCCACCGCGCCCAGGGCACGCACCCCGCCGTAGGTCTTGCTGACGCCGGCCAGCTCGGCCAGCGCGACGCCGTCGCCCATGCCCCGCCCTCTCGGCCCGCCCCACGTCGAGAAATCGATTACCCGCGACGGTAGGGGCACCCCGCCGGAGTGTCAAGGGTCACATTTTCCCAGTTCAGGGGAGCCTCGGCTCCGGTTCCGCCGGGCACGTTCCGCTCCGCCGCCTGAACTGCGGGTGACCCCTGTCCGACCCCCTGGAAACGCCTGGCCGTCGAGTTGCCTTCGCCCCTGGCCAGCCGGGCGTGATTTGTGGCATACCTCGCGATAAACGAGGCCCGGACGACGTGACACGAGCCGTTTTTGGCGGGTTCCTACAAACCGGCAGGCGCGGCATGCGTCATCCGCGACATTGGTGTACCCGGCGGTAAGGGAGCAATGTGTACGACGAAGACAGGCGACGTTCCGGCGGGTCCGGCGTCGCCTGCTGTGCGTGGTGCAGTCAGGTTCACTGGGAGGCTTTGTCCGTGTTCAATCGCGTCGCCATCGTCAACCGCGGAGAGGCCGCGATGCGGCTGATCCACGCCGTCCGGGACTTGTCCGCCGAGACCGGGCGACGGATCGAGACGGTCGCGCTCTACACGGACGCGGACGCCACCGCGACTTTCGTCCGCGAAGCCGACGTCGCCTATTCGCTCGGCCCCGCCTCCGCGCGGCCCTACCTCGACCTCGCCAAACTGGAGAAGGCGCTGGTCGACACCAAGGCCGACGCCGCGTGGGTCGGCTGGGGCTTCGTCGCCGAGGACCCGGCGTTCGCCGAGCTGTGCGACAAGATCGGCGTCGCCTTCGTCGGCCCCAGCGCGGACGCGATGCGCAAGCTCGGCGACAAGATCGGCGCGAAGCTGATCGCCGAGGAGGTCGGCGTCCCGGTCGCTCCGTGGAGCGGCGGCGAGGTCGCGACGCTCGAGGAAGCCCTCGCGGCGGGCGACAAGATCGGCTACCCGCTGATGCTCAAGGCCACCGCGGGCGGCGGCGGGCGCGGCATCCGCAAGGTCGAGTCGGCGGGCGACCTCACCGAGGCGTACGAGCGCACCAGCCAGGAGGCGCTGCGCGCGTTCGGCAGCGGCGTCGTGTTCCTCGAGCGCCTGGTCACCGGCGCGCGGCACGTCGAGGTCCAGGTGATCTCCGACGGCGAGACCGCGTGGGCGCTCGGCGTCCGCGACTGCTCGGTGCAGCGGCGCAACCAGAAGATCATCGAGGAGTCGGCGTCGCCGGTGCTCGGCGCGGAGCAGACCGCCGAGCTGAAGGCGTCGGCCGAGCGGCTCGCGGTCGCGGTCGGCTACCGCGGCGCGTGCACCGTCGAATTCCTCTACCACCCCGGCGACCGGATGTTCGCCTTCCTCGAGGTCAACACCCGCCTCCAGGTGGAGCACCCGATCACCGAGATCACCACCGGCACCGACCTCGTGCGGCTGCAGCTGCACGTCGCGTCCGGCGGCAAGCTCGAAGGCGCGCAGCCGGAGGAGTCCGGGCACGCCGTCGAAGCGCGGCTCAACGCCGAGGACCCGGACCGCGACTTCGCGCCGTCCCCCGGCCGCATCGCGCGGCTGCTGCTGCCCGCCGGCCCCGGCATCCGGGTCGACACCGGCGTCAGCGAGGGCGACACGATCCCCGCCGACTTCGACTCGATGATCGCCAAGATCATCGCCTACGGCCGCGACCGCGACCAGGCGCTCGCGCGGCTGCGCCGGGCGATGGCCGAGACGTCCGTGCTCATCGAGGGCGGCGCCACCAACAAGAGCTTCGTGCTCGACCTGCTCGACCAGCCCGAGGTCATCGACGCCAGCGCGGACACCGGCTGGATCGACCGCGTCCGGGCCGAGGGCCGTCTCGTCACCACGCGGCATTCCGCGGTCGCGCTCGCCGCGGCGGCGATCGAGGCCTACGAGGACGACGAGGAGGTCGGCAGGCAGCGTCTGCTGTCCACCGCGTTCGGCGGCCGTCCGCAGGTGCGCCACGAAATCCGTCCGCTCGACCTGAAACTGCGCGGCGCGTCCTACCGCGTCACGGTCGCGCGCACCGGGCCGAAGCGGTTCCGGGTCGGCGTCAGCGGCGGCGGCGACGTGCACCCGGCCGACGTCGAGCTCGAGCGGTTCGACGAGTACAGCGGGCAGATCACCGTCAACGGCACCCGGTTCCGGCTCGTCACCGGCACGCACGGGCCGACCCACCTGGTCGAGGTCGACGGCATCACCCACCGGATCAGCCGCGACGAGGGCGGCGTCGTCCGCTCCCCCGCGCCCGCGCTGGTGGTCGCCACGCCGGTCGCGGTGGACGACGAGGTCGAGTCCGGCGCGCCGGTGCTCGTGCTGGAAAGCATGAAGATGGAGACGGTGCTGCGCGCGCCGTTCCGGGCCCGGGTCAAGGAACTCCCGGTGTCGATCGGCAGCCAGGTGGAGACCGGCGCTCCGCTGCTGCGCCTCGAACCGCTGGCCGACGAGGCCGAGGACGAGGCCGCCGCGCAGGCCGAGACCGCCGAGATCGACCTGCCCGCCGAACAGGACGGCACGAGCGCGGCCGACCTGGTCGAGCGCGGCAGGCAGGACCTGCGCAGCCTGCTGCTCGGCTTCGACGTCGACCCGCACGACCAGGGCCGGGTGCTCAGCGGCTACCTGGCGGCGCGCGCGGAGCTGCCGGCGCGTCCGCTGGAGGGCGAGCTCGAACTGCTCGACGTGTTCGCCGACCTGTCCGAGCTGAGCCGGAACAAGCCGGCCGCGGACGACCTCAGCGCGTCGAGCCCGGTGCACAGCGCCCGCGAGTACTTCCACACCTACCTGCAGAGCCTCGACGTTGAGCGCGCCGGGCTGCCGGAGAAATTCCAGGGCAGGCTGCGCCGCGTGCTCGGCCACTACGGCGTCGGCGACCTGGAGCGCACGCCGGAGCTGGAAGAGGCGGTCTTCCGGATTTTCCTTGCCCAGCAACGGGCTTCGAGCGACAGCGCGATCGTGTCCGCGCTGCTGCGGCAGTGGCTCACCGAGGCCCCGCCGTCGGCCGAGCTGCGGGAGACGGCCGGGCTCGCGCTCGAGCACCTGATCGCCGCGACCCAGCTGCGCTTCCCGGCGGTCAGCGACCTCGCCCGCGGCGTGGTGTTCCGCTGGTTCGCGCAGCCGATGCTGCGCCGGGCGCGCGCCGAGGTGTACGCCGAGATCCGCGGCCACCTGCGCTACCTCGACCGCAACCCGGACGCGGCCGACCGCGCCGAGCGGATCTCCGGCATGGTGTCGAGCAACGAGCCGCTGGTGCGGCTGCTCGGCCAGCGGATCGGGCGGCCGGGCGCGGACCCGGCCCCGATGCTCGAGGTGCTGAGCCGGCGCTACTACGGCAACAAGGCTCTCACCGACGTGCGCGTGCGCGAGGTCGCGGGCTGTTCGTTCGTCACCGCCTCGCATCCGGAGCCGGCGCGCGTGGTCACCACCGCGGTCGACTTCCCGCAGCTGCCGGACGCGATGCGCGCGGTGGCCGAGCTGTCCGACGGCGCCGGGGTGCCGGTCGCGGCGGACGTGTATCTCAAGTGGACCGACCAGCCCGACAGCGACGCGATGGCCGCGAAGCTGGGCGAAATCGTTGCCGCGCAACCGCTTCCGGCCGACGTCGACCGGGTGGTCACCACCGTCGCCGGCGGCGGCGGCGCGGTGATGCACCACCACTTCACCTTCCGCCGGACCGAATCCGGCTTCGCCGAGGACCGGGTGATCCGCGGGCTGCACCCGCGCGTCGCCGAGCGCCTCCAGCTGGAGCGGCTGCAGGAATTCGACCTCACGCGGCTGCCGTCGGCGGACGAAGAGGTGTACCTGTTCACCGGCACCGCGAAGGCGAACCCGGCCGACGAGCGGCTGATCGCGATGTCGCAGGTCCGCGACCTGACGCCGCTGCGCGAGGCGGACGGCAGGCTCGTGTCGCTGCCCTCGGCCGAGGACACGCTCGCCGCGTGCCTCGACGCGGTTCGCAACGCGCAGGCGCGGCGTCCGGCGAAGAACCGGTTCGACACCAACCGGATCGTCATCTACGTGTGGCCGCCGAGCGACCTGACGATGGACGAGCTGAACCTGCTCGCCCGCCGCGTGCTGCCGACGACCGCCGGCGCGGGCCTGGAGGAGATCCAGTTCCTCGCCCGGCAGCGGAACTCCGAAACCGGCGAGCTGACCGACATCGCGGTGACGGTCCGCAACGAGGTCGGCGCGGGCGTGCGGCTGTCGGTCGAGGCCCCGAGCACCGAACCGGTGCAGCCGCTGGACGACTACCGGCAGAAGGTGCTGCGCGCGGCGCGCCGCGACACGGTGTACCCGTACGAGCTCACCGAACTGCTGGCCGGCGGCGGCACCTTCACCGAGCACGACCTCGACGACACCGGCGCGCTCGTGCCGGTCGATCGGCCACGCGGGCAGAACAAGGCCGGGCTCGTGGCAGGCGTGGTCAGCACGCCGACCGATCTGGTGCCCGAAGGCGTCAAGCGCGTGGTGCTGCTGGGCGACCCGACGAAGTCGCTCGGCGCGCTGGCCGAACCGGAGTGCACGCGGGTGATCGCGGCGCTGAACCTGGCGCAGGAGCTGCGGGTTCCGGTCGAGTGGTTCGCGCTGTCGTCCGGCGCGCGGATCTCGATGGAGTCCGGCACCGAGAACATGGACTGGGTCGCGGCCGCGCTCAAGCGGATCGTGGAGTTCACCCAGGACGGCGGCGAGATCAACATCGTGGTCGCCGGGATCACCGTGGGCGCGCAGCCGTACTGGAACGCCGAGGCCACGATGCTCATGCACACCAAGGGCATCCTGGTGATGACGCCGGATTCGGCGATGGTGCTCACCGGCAAGCAGTCGCTGGACTTCTCCGGCGGCGTGTCGGCCGAGGACAACTTCGGCATCGGCGGCTACGACCGGGTGATGGGCCCGAACGGGCAGGCGCAGTACTGGGCGCCGAACCTCGCCGGGGCGCGCGACGTGCTGATGGCGCACTACGCGCACACCTACGTCGTGCCGGGCGAAGCGGGCCCGCGCCAGGCGGTCACCAGCGACCCGGCGGGCCGCGACGTGTCGGACTACCCGCACGCCGTCGTCGGCAGCGACTTCGCCACGGTGGGCCAGATCTTCTCCGCCGAGCACAACCCGGACCGCAAGAAGCCGTTCGACATCCGCACGGTGATGCGCGCGCTCTCCGACCAGGACCACCCGGTGCTGGAACGCTGGGCGGGCATGGCGGACGCGGACACCGCGGCGGTGCAGGACGTGCACATCGGCGGCCACCCGGTGTGCCTGCTGGGAATCGAATCGCGTTCGGTGCCCCGCCGCGGCTTCCCGCCCACCGACGGCCCGGACACGTTCACCGCGGGCACGCTGTTCCCGAAGTCGTCGAAGAAGGCGGCCCGCGCGATCAACGCGGCGAGCGGCAACCGTCCGCTGGTGGTGCTGGCGAACCTGTCCGGCTTCGACGGTTCGCCGGAGTCGATGAAGAAGCTCCAGCTGGAGTACGGGGCCGAGATCGGCCGCGCGATCGTGAACTTCGAGGGACCGATCGTGTTCACGGTGATCTCGCGCTACCACGGCGGCGCGTTCGTGGTGTTCTCGAAGGCGCTGAACCCGAACATGACGGTGCTGGCGCTGGAGGGCTCGTTCGCTTCGGTGCTCGGCGGCGCTCCGGCGGCCGCGGTGGTGTTCGCCGGCGAGGTGAAGACCCGGACGGCGAACGACCCGCGGGTGGCCGGTCTGCAGAAGCGGCTCGGCGAACTGAGCGGAGCCGAGCGGGCCGCTTGCGCGGCCGAGCTGGCGGAGGTCACGTCGTCGGTGCGGGCCGAGAAGCTCGGCGAGGTGGCGTCGGAGTTCGACCGGGTGCACAGCATCCAGCGCGCCGTCGAGGTCGGGTCGGTGGACGCGATCGTCAGCACCGCACAGCTCCGGCCCCGGATCATCGAGGCGATCGAGCACGGATTGAAGCGCTGAGGATTCCCGTGGGTGCCGGTTCTCACCCGGCACCCACGGTGATTCCCCGGATCGTCTTCACCTCGCCCAGCAGCGCCGGAGTCACCTTCACCGAATAGCCGTCCAGCGCGTACCGCTGCTCCCCCACGTGCAGATGGACCGGCGTATTCCCTTGGTGCGCCAGCAAAGTCTGCTTGAGCTCCAGCACCACCGGCAGCGTCACCTTCTCCGCCCGCGTGTGCAGCACCAGCGGCGTTTCCCCGAGTTCCGTCAGGTCCAGCGGCACCAGATCCGCCCCGAAGACCGACATCTTGTCCTCCCGCCAGTTGACCCGGCCCTTCACCAGCACCGCGTTGTCCTCCACCAGATCTGCCGCGCACAACGCGTACGACTTGGCGAAGAACAACACCTCGAGAGACGCGTCCAAATCCTCGACCGTGCAAATCGCCCAAGGTTCGCCCTTTTTGTTCACCCGCCGCTCCAGCGAAGTGATCAACCCGGCGACTACGAGTTCGCCTTCCTTCGGCGGGTTGTCGATGATCGCGGCGATCGTGCGGGGCGCGTGTTTGCTGAGGACGCCTTCCGCCCCGTCCAAGGGATGCGCTGAAACGTAGAGGCCGAGCATGTCCCGCTCGTGCGCCAGCAACTGCTTGCGCGGCCACTCTTCGGCGGTGAATTTCACGTGCGCCAACGGCGAAGAAGCCGGTTCCTTGTTTTCTCCGCCGAAGAGGTCGAACTGGCCCATCGCTTCCTGGCGCTTGAGCGGGACGACGGCTTCCACCGCGTCCTCGTGCACCTGGATCATCGACAGCCGCGTGTGGCCCATCGAATCGAACGCGCCCGCCTTGATCAGCGATTCGATCACCCGCTTGTTGCAGGCCACCAGCTCCGACTTGTCCAGGAACTCGGTGAACGAGGAGTACTTGCCCTTCTCCTCGCGCGTCTTGATGATCGACTCCACCACGTTCGCGCCCACGTTGCGCACCGCGCCCAGACCGAACCGGATGTCGTTCCCGACGGCCGCGAACCGCAACGCCGACTCGTTCACGTCCGGCGGCAGCACCTTGATCCCCAGCCGCCGGCACTCCGACAGGTAGATCGCCGACTTGTCCTTGTTGTCACCCACCGACGTCAACAACGCGGCCATGTACTCCGCGGTGTAGTTCGCCTTCAGATACGCGGTCCAGTATCCGACCAGCGCGTACCCGGCCGCGTGCGACTTGTTGAAGGCATAGCCCGCGAAAGGCAGGATCGTGTCCCACAACGCTTGCACAGCCTCGCCGGAGAACCCGTTGTCGATCATCCCGGCACGGAAGCCCTCGAATTCCTTTTCCAGGACTTCCTTTTTCTTCTTGCCCATCGCGCGGCGCAGGACGTCCGCGCGGCCCATCGAGTATCCGGCGACCTTTTGCGCGATCTGCATGATCTGTTCCTGGTACACCACCAGACCGTGCGTCTCGGCGAGGATCTCGCGCAACGGCTCTTCCAGTTCCGGATGGATCGGTTCGATAGCTTGCCGCTTGTTCTTGCGGTCGGCGTAGTTGTTGTGCGTGTTCATCGCCATCGGACCCGGCCGGTAGAGCGCGTTGACGGCCACGATGTCCTCGAACCCGGTAGGACGCATGCGGCGCAACAGATCCCGCATCGCGCCACCGTCCAATTGGAACACTCCGAGACTGTCGCCGCGGACCAGCAGGGCAAAGGTCTCGGGATCATCGGTGGCCAGCCGGTCGAGGTCGACGTCTTCGCCGCGGTTGGCTTGGACGTTGTCGATCGCGTCGCCGATGACGGTGAGGTTGCGCAGTCCGAGAAAGTCCATCTTGAGCAGGCCGATGGCCTCGCACGACGGATAGTCCCAGCCGGTGATGATCGACCCATCATCCCTGCGCCACAACGGAATCGCGTTCAGCAACGGTTCGCTGGACATAATGACCGCACAGGCATGCACACCCGCGTTGCGGATCAGCCCCTCCAGACCGCGGGCGGTGTCGAAGATCGTCTTGCACTCTTCGTCCGTCTCGACCAGCGTGCGGACCTCCGCCGCTTCCGCGTAGCGCTCGTGCTTGGCGTCCACGATGCCCGACAACGGAATGTCCTTGGCAGCCACTGGCGGCGGCAACGCTTTGGAGATCCGGTCCGCGATCGAATACCCTGGTTGTCCGAAGTGGACCCGCGCGGAGTCCTTGATCGCCGCCTTTGTCTTGATGGTGCCGAAGGTGATCACCTGCGCGATCCGGTCGGAGCCGTATTTCTCGGTGGCATACCGGATCATCTCGCCGCGACGCCGATCGTCGAAGTCCATGTCGATGTCCGGCATGGACACTCGCTCCGGGTTCAGGAACCGCTCGAACAGCAGACCGTGCCGGATCGGGTCGAGATTGGTGATCCGAAGCGCGTACGCGACCAGCGATCCCGCCGCCGACCCGCGTCCCGGCCCCACGCGGATTCCCGCCGCGCGGGCGTGCGTCATGAGATCAGCCGTGATGAGGAAGTACCCGGGAAACCCTTTCTCCACAATGACTTTGAGCTCGTACTCGGCGCGCTCCCGGTATTCGCCCGGCACTCCGTCCGGCAGCCGGTGCTCAAGCCCGGACATCACTTCATGGTGAAGCCAGGTGGTT